>CADCDW010000048.1 GCA_902800325.1 uncultured Lachnospiraceae bacterium | reverse complement strand
ATTCGCTAAGTGCTCACATGCTTCAAACGGCTATGCTTAGCACCTTGCTTATAGCCTGCCTCGTACATACCGCTCTATAATCGACACGCTTCGCGTGATGTTTTACTCAATGATTTACTGCTATTTTATTTATTGGTGGCCTTTTTATTCTCATTATATAATTTATGCTTGCCAAAATCACTTAGTTTACCTATAAAAACTCAAGGTGCGACCATCTTATAGGTAAATCATATAACGAGCTGTCTGATAATGCCTTGATTTTCTTTAATCTGGTAACAATCCCAGCCTTTTTTCAGCTATTGTTACCGGTTTATAGTCTATTGAAGCTTTGATTTTCTATGAGCCGGTAACAATTCCTGGCTTTTTTCAGCTATTGTTACCGGTTTGTCTTCTTTTGATGCTTGAATTTTCTATGAGCCGGTAACAATTCCTGTATTTTTTCAGCTATTGTTACCGGTTTGTCTTCTTTTGATACTTTGATGTTCTATGAGCCGGTAACAATCCCTGCGTTTCTACTTCTTCTGTTACCAGTTTGTCTCTTTTTTGATGCTTTTATGGTGTCTTATAGCCTGCCTCTTACATACTATGCTCCACAATCGACCCTCTCCACGATAAAACCGGAGTTTGTTAGTATGTTTAATTGTAAGATTGCATAAACTGTAAGGAGGAGACTGTGTGGTTAGGGAGGCATTATGGGAGAAAAGCTTACTATAGTGGTTGCGATGGCCGTTATCATGGTTATGATGCCGTATCTGATAACGATGGCGATAAATGGAAAAAAAGAGAGTAATGAGATAAATCTGAAGAATGTTAATACCGGTCGAGACGTGCTTATAAACATGAATGGGAAAAATGAACTTATGGATGTGGAAGAGTATATAGCCGGAGTACTTCCGTCGGTTGCCGGACCGGAAAGCAATGATGAGATGCTTGCGGCGCAGGCTGTAGCGATAAGGACACAGATATATTATAAAATGGGAAATGAAACAGTTGTAAGAGAAGAAAATCTTACATATGAATACTATACAAAAGAAAAATATATAGAAAAATGGGGTAAGACAAGTTATAACAAAAACATAAAAAGATATGAAAATGCTGTGATGTCAACGATTGGAAAAATAATTGAATAAATTAAAAAATATGTGCTCATAATATTTTTAGCTAAGGACATTAAAAGTCACAAGTTAAAAATCAGGAGGCATATTTAATATGAATAAAATGGCGGACTTTTTCAGGTCAAAAGGATTTTACATTGCGCTTGGTGTGGGTATATTTGCCCTTGTTGCACTTATGGTAGCGTACAACGTGAGAAGCAACAGAAAAGAGCTTGAAGGAAAGCAGGCGATAGATTTAAATCAACCGATACTAAGTGATGCGGATGAAGAGACAAAAACGGATACAGATAAGAAAGATACGGTTGTAACAAACGCAGAGCCAAAAAAAGAAGTTGCGGGTGAAACAGACGCAGCCAAGGACGCAACCGTTGTTTCAGATAAAAAAGAAAACACCAAAGAGTCAAAAAAAGAAAATGGACAAGCAGGTGCTACAACAGAAGCTGATCTGACAGCTAACAATGATAAAGATATATCAAACGAAGATGCTGCCAGCGCAACCAGTGACGGAACAATTGTAGCTGATGGCGTTGAGCTTCAGGCAAGTCTTTCATATGATGGTGAGCAGACACTGGCATGGCCGGTAATCGGAAATGTAATCTTACCATTTAGTATGGATACAACAGTTTATTTTCAGACACTCGACGCATATAGATGCAACAGGGGAATGCTTATAGAAGGAAGCGAAGGTACAAACGTTCTTTCAGCATATGAAGGTGTTGTAACAGCAGTGGAAGATACGAAGGAATTTGGAACGACAGTAAAGATTGATATGGGAAATGGATATGAAGCAACTTATGGACAGCTTATGAATGTTTGTGTCGGCGTTGGCGATACTGTGTCTCTCGGTCAAAACATTGCGGAAATAGGACCTGTTTCAAGCTATTATACAAAGGAAGGTACACATTTATACTTTTCAATAACTAAAGACGGTGTGCCGGTCAACCCTTTAAATTTAATCAGATAATATCTGACAGGGGAAGTTATTCATCTGACAGCGGAAGCTATAAATCTGATGGGAAAGCTATTCATCTGACAGCGGAAGCTATAAATCTGACGGGAAAGTTAATCATCTGACAGCGGAAGCTATAAATCTGACAGGGAGTATTAATCATCTGACAGGGGACGTTAATCATTTAACAATGAGAAACGTTCCCTTTTCACGTTATAACGAAACGCCACCGTATGATACAATACATAAAAGCGTTGCAGATATTTGTTTAAACATAGTATAATATCTTAAATAGTTAGCGTGGTTTTATTTGAGAAAGGAACAGTAAAATGAATGAAAAAGAGGACTGTTATAAGTATGATTATTGTCGCAATAGCGGTATTGTTGATAGTAGTTATATTGATTTTTATAAGAAATAAAGATAATACATACAGGCTTTTGAAGGTATATGAGGTAAATGGTGCAGCGCTGGTAACGAGAGAGGATATTGGTGAGATTGAACCGTATAGCAATATGGTTCTTGAATCAGGTGACATTATAGCACTTGATAACGGAGTATTTGTTATACAAGCTGATAATGATAAATATATATCTTGAAAAAAAACTATAGGATAATGTAAAGAAAGAGTAAAATAGATATTGATAGTTAGATAAGGATGAAAGGGGTCTATAATGAATATTGAAAAAAACAAGAAGGTAATAAAACGGAACTTATACTTGATGGCCGCCTTGATACCAACGCCGCCATGGATTTTGATAATTACATAAAGGAAATTATTACGCCAAACCTTAAAGAACTTGTGATAGATATGAAAAATTGCAATTATATGGCAAGTTCGGGACTTAGAGTTGTAGTTAATGCTCAAAAAGGAATGGACGCAAATCAGGGAACACTGGTATTCAGAAATGTTCCGGGTGATGTTATGGAAGTTTTTGATATGACAGGTTTGGTTGACTTACTCACTTTTGAGTAAGATGGAGGTTTATTACTTATGGATTTTAGAGAAGAAATAGTGGGTTATATCGACAAAGACAGCTTTGGTATAGTTATAATGGAAGCTGAGACTAATAAAGTATCTTATATAGATGGATCATTAGCAAAAAAATATGGCAGAGATATAATAGGAAAATTTGGCGATGACTATTTTTTGTGGCTTTCGGATTGCCCGAAGTTATCCAAAGAAGAAGGTCTTGTAATCTGGGAAAAAATAGATTCAGAAGCCGGCAGGTATTATAGAATAGAGTCATCTGTATTTGAAAAAGATGGTAAATTATATCAAATGCATAAGATGCTGGATATAACAGAATATATGAAGATTAATCGCGATATAACAAGATATATCGGCTTTTTCAAAAAACTATCCAAGTTTCAGGCCGCGATACTTGAAAAGCTGTCAAATTCATATTATTAGTTATTACCGATGCTTTCTGATTATTATGTTACAAGAAAGGTATATTTTGTGCTTCAGCATGAAGACTATCTTGATATTACAACCTATACCAAGATTGGCGGTCAGTATTCCAATGACAGAGTTGAGATGAATCCCATGACATTTAAAGTGTTTAAGCAGCCTGTCAATAAGGACATAGCATTATCAGATTTTGACGAAAGTATACAAAATGTGTTTAGAATATCGGGTAGCAATGATGATTCGGTATTCAGATGTCTTTGTCAGGGAGATGTTTCAGAGCAAAAATATGCTGTTTACGTAGGTGTTTGGCCAAATACTGATATTAAATCAATGCAGGAAAATGTTGTTATAAATGTTATCAAGCTATATCTCGAAAATGGTATAATGCGAGAAAATCTTATCTACAAGAGTGAGCATGATCAGTTGACAGGACTTTACAATAAGAGCAAGTATATGTCCATGTCACAAGATGTATATACTCATCTGGATTCGATTGCTATTTTTAATTTTGATGTCAACAATTTGAAAAAAATAAATGATACATATGGTCATGAGGCGGGAGATAAGCTTATTATCAAGGCGGCGGACAGTATACATAAGGTTACCAATAACCAGGTTCATGCCTATCGTGTAGGTGGAGATGAATTTCTCATGGTTGCATGTGATATGGATAAAGACAAGGTTGACCAGATTAGAAAACGCTGGGAGCATGAGCTTGAAAGACTGAATACGCTTGATGATGGTATAAACTGTGTAATTGCCGTTGGTATGGCATACTCGGATAAGCCATATGATTATTCCCAATTAGCTAAAAAAGCAGATGAGCTTATGTATGAGGATAAGAAGAAAAAGAAAAAACCGGGTGAAGAAATGAGATAATACTTGAGAAGGGTATTTATAAATTAACGATAATAAAGGGGGATTACAAAAATGACATTTGTAGATTTGGTGGATTATGCAAAGAGAGAAGGCGCATCCGATATTCATGTAACAGTTGGTACTAACCATGCGATAAGGAAGTATGGAGAGCTTATCATACTTGAGCCTGCACCGTCACCGGGTGAGGCGGTTGAGATGATCTTCAGCTGTCTTTCAGAGGAACAAAGATCTAAGGTTACTGATGGAAAAGATCTTGATTTCGCTCTTATCATGCCTGATGGAACAAGGCTCCGTGCCAATATCTATCACCAGAGAAATAACATAGCAGGATCTTTCAGACTGCTGCAGGATACAATACCTACTTTTGATAAACTGGGTATACCTAAACCGGTTCAAAAGCTTATAGACGAGCCAAGAGGACTTGTCTTGTTTACAGGACCTACAGGTTCAGGTAAGACAACTACACTTGCTTCCATGATTGATTATGTTAATAAAAATAAGTCCAAACACGTTATTACAATAGAAGATCCTATAGAATATGTATATTATCATGAGAAGTCTATGATTCATCAACGTGAATTAGGCAGAGATGTTGAATCTTTCGCAACGGCTCTGCATTCGGCATTGCGTGAGGATCCGGATATTATACTTGTTGGTGAAATGAGAGATTTTGAGACGATAAACGCAGCGATGACCGCAGCAGAAACCGGACATCTTGTCCTTTCTACATTACATACATCAAGTGCTGCTCAGACTATTGAACGTATAATCGATGCTTATCCTGCACACGGACAGGCTCAGGCAAGGACACAGCTTGCAACCAATCTTAAAGGTGTAGTAACTCAGGTTCTTGTACCTTCGTATGATGGCGACGGAATGGTTATGGCAACAGAAGTATTGTTAAATAATGACGCTATAGCAAACCAGATTCGTGAGAATAAGACACACCAGATAGCTTCCTCTATCGTGAGTGGAGTATCTTTAGGAATGCATACTCTTAATATGGATTTAAGACGTCTTGTAAGAGAACAAAGAATTACAGACGAAGAAGCAAGAAAATTTGCATCAAATATCAAAGAATATGAAATGGCTAAATTTTAAATATAGATAAAAAAACTATTCTATTTCTTGACATATATATATGTGTGATGTATATTGACAATGTAAACAGTTTTTGAGCGGTAAATATAAAAAATGTAGATTTTGTATAATTATCCGATGCTGTTAAATAGTAAATAATTAAACGAGGAGATTTAAACTATGTTAGAGAAAATGAAAGAAATCATTTCAGCTCAGTTAAATGTTGATGAGTCTGATATTGAATTATCTACATCTTTTAAGGATGATCTTGGTGCTGATTCACTTGATTTATTTGAACTTGTTATGGCACTTGAGGAGGAGTATAACTGTGAGATATCACAGGATGATCTTACTCAGATTGAGACTGTAGAAGATGTAATAAAGTATCTTAAAGATATGGGTATTGAAGAATAGTTTAAATAATTGCTTACATATAAAAAGAGGCTTCTTTTATGACAGAAGCCTCTTTTTATATGTAGGATTAATACCATATGTCAGGCATCGCCACTGTAAGCAGGTGACAGAAGCCTCTTTTTATATGTAGGATTAATACCATATGTCAGGCATCGCCACTGTAAACAGGTGACAGAAGCCTTTTTTATATATAAGATTAATGGTTAAAGCGTATGGAAACGGGGTATAATGCACTAATCTGTAAGTTCAACTTTTTTCTTTAAACCGGACCACATATAGATAATAATCTGCCCGGGTATACCGAGGATTAAGATAAGAAGCATTCTTTTCCCCAATGGCAGCAGGCTTATCACGATTGATAAAAGTGATGACCACATAAGCAGCGATATTATAAAGTAGTTTCTTCTTTTGTTAAACCAAAGACTGTTAAATACCAGCCAGACTATAGCCGAAACAGGAATTGCATAAACAAAAGCCAGCCAATGATAGAAAGTGTTTCTTATAAAGATATTAGCCAGTACAAATGCAAGTGTTGCAACAAGCCAAACAAGTATTATGCTCATACCTGTTATAAAACCGTGTTTTCTGAGCGGACTGCTCATATATATAAACCTGTTTTTATACTTTTCTGTTGTTGAAACATTGGACTTATCGGATGTTTGATATTCATTTTTATCGGGGGGGATGCTGACACTCTCATCTAAAGTGTTATCTGTCTCGTATAATGAAGCTGTAAGACCTTTTGTATCAGATGAATCGTAAACCGATGAAGCGTCATCTACAACTTTGTCAGACTTGCTTTCGTTATCTGTTACAAGGTAATCAAGGGTTACTGAAAACAAATCTGCGATTTCTTTTAGTACAGCGACATCAGGCATTGATTCGGCACGTTCCCATTTGGATACGGCTTTATCAGAATAATTTAACTTGGATGCGAGATCACTTTGTGTCATATTTCTTACTTGTCTTAAACTGGATATATTATTGGCAATAATAGGCTTTAAATTTTGCATTTTTTCCTCTTATATTTATAATTAAATTTACTTAACCAATATACCACATTATTATTTTGAAATCAATGATTAATATGCTCTAAAAGCGCGATTTTATGCCAAACTCTACTGCCGGTTCTACTGGTGGTAGAGTGGAAAAATACCAAATTAAACTATCTGTGTAGGAAAAAAACGATATGTAGATTGATTATAATTGAAGGTTTTATTTATAATTAGGATATAAAATAGTATAGCTATGGGATAAGATAGACAAATGACTCTAAATGTTATAAACTTGTCTTTGCTTATTGAGATGCAGATTACAATAAAATGTTTTGTAAGGAGAATAGTCATGAACAATTATGTAATATTTACCGATTCAGGCTGTGATACATCAACAGATATTTTGAATGAATGGGGAATTATTAAAAAAGATTTAACTGTTAGATTTGAAGGTAGCGATAAAGAGTATCTGGACAGTGAGATTCCTGTTAAGGAGTTTTATCAAAGGATGAGAGATGGTGAGGTTGCCAAGACTTCGGCCATTAACTCAGAGACATTTAAAGAGGCTTTTCGTCCGGAGCTTGAAAAAGGTAACGATGTTTTGTTTGTAGCATTTTCTTCAGGCATAAGTACTACATACAATTCGGGACGTCTTGCAGTGGAAGAGTTAAAGGAAGAGTTTCCTGACAGAACTCTTTATGCGGTTGACAGTTTATGTGCCTCTGTCGGAAATGGTCTTTTGCTTTATATGCTTTCCGAGAAGAAAAAAGAAGGAGCAACTATAGATGAAGCTTATCAGTTTCTTATGGACAACCGTTTATCTATATCACACTGGTTTACGGTTGAGGATCTTAAGTATCTTAAGAGAGGCGGCCGTATAAGTGCAGCTTCCGCTTTTGTGGGAACTGTTCTTAATATAAAGCCGGTTCTTCACGTTGATGAGGAAGGTAAGCTCATAAATATGGCAAAGGTTCGTGGTAGAAAAGCGGCTCTTAGGGCATTGGCAGACAAGTATACCGAAACTGCCATTGATCCGGCAAAAGGACCGGTTTTCATAGGACAGACTGAAAGTATGGACGATGCCAAGGCTCTTGGAGCAATGCTTAAAGAGCGTCATGGGGTTGACGTACAACTTTACTCTGACGTAGGACCTGTTATTGGAGCCCATACAGGTCCGGGCCTTGTAGTCATGTGTTTCCCCGGTAAAGAACGATAAACACTGATTCAGCGGGGAAATGGACGATTATAGAGTATGGTATGTATGAAGCAGGCTATAAGCAAGGTACGCGCATAGCACGTTCGCACTTTTTGAAATATGTAGGAGCACTAAGCGCATAAATATATATTCTGCTAAAGCAAACCAAGTTTAAAATTAGGTAAAGCATTTATTTGAAATTGATATAGTTTGAATGAGTTATTCATGTAGCTTAAGTCACGCTATTTAGCGTGGTTTAAGCTACAGATATGGAAACTTTCATATCTTACACCGATAAACAGGAGCTTATTTGATGGCTTCGTTTAGTACATCGAGGTTGTCTTTCATTATGGAGAGATAGGTAACTCCGGCAGCAATATCTTTGGAGGTTGTACCCTGCATAGAGTTCAGTGTAAGGATTTGCTGATTCTTTGAATTGGTATTTTCTATGATTGTTTTTGCTATGGAATCACTAGAGTTTTCGATTATCAGTACGGTGTTTAAATTAAGCTCATCGATTTTTTCGGCAAGAAATACTACTGTTTCAAAGCTTGCTTCTGTTTCAGCACTACAGCCTGAAAAAGCAGCATAGTAGTCAAGGCCATAATCGTCTACTAAATATCTAAATGGAAAGCGGTCGCCAAATAATACTGTGTGGGTGGAGGCATTGTCTACAACGATTTTGTAGTCATCATCGAGAGACCTTAACTGTTCGATATAAGCGTCTGCATTTAATGTATATGTGTCTTTGTTTTCAGGGTCAGCTTCTCCAAGTACATCTGAGATTTCTTTGACTAAAACTTCAGCATTTCTGAGAGAAAGCCAAACATGTTCATCGTATTCTATCTCGCCATCTTCATGCTCATGTTCGTGTTCCATACCATCTACAACTTTCTCTTCCTTAACGTTGTCGCCCAAGACATCAAGTAGATTTATAACTTTCATATCTTTGTTTGTTGCTTCCGAAAGGGCATCATTGACCCAAGTGTCTGATTCACCTCCAACATAGATAAATACGTCGCAGGTTGCTATAGTTGCAATATCGGCGGCAGTTGGCTGAAAGCTGTGTAAGTCTATACCGTTATCTAAAAGCATGGTTACTTCAGCATCGTCTTTTTTGTCTCCGAGTATAACATTTACCCAGTCATACTCCGGAAAGATAGTAGTAACGATTTTTAATTTGTCAGAGTTATCATTGATATTTGCAACATTGCATGCTGTAAGAGAAGACATAAGCATGGTTGCAATTATAATAAAGGATAATATTTTCTTGAATTTCATTTTCTTCCTCCAATTTATACATTCAGATAATATTTTAATTAAATTTGATTTATTTCAAATAACATGTGAAATTATTATAATTAAATCAATTATTCATTCTAATCCTTTGTGTAACCAATGATTTAAATATAAAATAATTATCAGTCAGTTTTTCTTGCAGCGATTTGAGAGAGAAAAATATAAAAATCAGAAGTATGGAAGCTATAATTCCGCATATATGATTTATGTTATTTTCACATACCAAAAGAGTTTCGCATACCGGACAGTTTTCAGCTTCACAGTGATGAGAAAATTCCATTGACATATATGTCAGAGATAGAAAGATACTACCAATAAGTAAAAAAGCCATTATAAAAGAAAGATATTTAATTTTGATATTTATGACTGTTTTTTCTTTCATATTATAAATGCTCCTTTGTTTTGAGTACTATATCTAAGCGCTTGCCGCACAATCAGCACATAATCCGTAAAATGTTGTGCGTACGGGATTTATTTTGAAGCCGTGGTGTCTGGTTATATGTTCTTCAAACTCTGTAATTTCATGACATTCAAGATGTATAAGTTTTCCGCATTTTTCACATTTCAAGTGGTAGTACGGAGTCTTGCTGTCGTTTCCTTCTGTTTCACCGATATACTCATAGCAGGCACAACTTGTTTCATCTATAAGGTATTTTTTTATCTTGCCTTCTTTCATGAGTTGTTCCAGTTGTCTGTAAACGGTTGTTGTACCAACAGGTATATTGTTATTTTTAAAATATCCGCATACGTCTGCTGCGGTAAAATGCTTCCTTCCTACAGTACCCATATATTCAAGCATATGGTTGCGCTGCTTGGTTTTATATTTAACTTTTTCTGCCATTAAACTCCCTCCCAATTAAAGATTTATTAAGTGATTTTTTGGCTTTTTTCGATATAATATATTCAAAAATGAAAATCATTTCCAAATTGAAATTATAGTATTAAAAAAAAAGTCTGTCAAGACATTCTTATAATTAATATAATAAACTTTTTTTAATTATCTTTTTAAAGCTGTAGATTTGTGTTTTTACATGATGTATATTTAATATATTAAAAGTGTGGATATAACAATCTATATTACGAAAAAGAAAAACACCGACCCCGCAGCTGTTATGTCTGCAAAACCGATGCTTTTGAAAAGTGGGCCGCCGGGGGCTCGAACCCCGCACACCCTGATTAAGAGTCAGGTGCTCTACCAAATGAGCTAGCGGCCCATATTTAATTGTGTATAATCTGTGTTCAACAACGAACAAGTGAAATTATATATCATTAGTTTGATAATTGCAAGGCTTTTTTTCAAAAATTTCTATTTTTTTTGCATTTTGTCATTTTGCACGATTTTTTGCAAGGATTATAGCAATTTTTAATAATAGAAAGATTGCAACCCAGGTTACTCAATAATCTATTAATTCCCTTTTTACCATAAATATATGCACTCAGTTTATATTTTAATTTTGAATTATTCATAATAACAAGTCCTTTTATTTAACTTGTTATTATAATATTCATAGCCTTTAAAATATGATACAGATAAATGACAAAGGTATTTTATTAAAAGAATATATGTCAAGCCCGGTATTTCATTCAAAGATTATATGCCAAGCCCGGCCATTCGTAATAAACATGCAGGTTTATTCGGGATAATACACTATCCGGCAGATAGGGTTGCCCATGCTTGAAAATCTTTCCTCATACTCGGTCATAACATTTCCCTCGGCATATGGGGAATTGTGCAGGTCATAGGTTACACTTTCTTTCCTCCAGCCGGCCGCATCAGCCTGTTCTATGGTAAAATCAAAAAGCGGGCGGTTGTCTGTTTTAAATGTAACGCCCCCACCGTTACTGAGTATATTTTTATATCTTTCCAAAAACTGAACGGAAGTCAGTCTTCGTTTGGCATGCCTGTCTTTAGGCCATGGATCGGAGAAGTTTAGGTATATGTAAGAAACTTCGCTTTTATCAAATACATTTTCCAGGTATTCGGCTTCCATACGTATGAAATACAGATTAGGAAGTTTCTCAATTTCTTGTTTTTCAATGGCTCGTATCAGGACACTGGAAAACTTTTCGATACCCACATAATTTATATCCGGGTTGAGTCTTGCCATATCCATTATGAACCGTCCCTTACCCATACCCACTTCGATATGTATGGGATTGTCATTTCCAAATAACTCGTGCCATCTGCCTTTCATGGTTTGTTCGTCTCTTACAACATATTCATTTACGGCTATAACCTCGCGGGAGCCTCTGACATTTCTTAATCTCATTTTTAAATCCTCTTTTATTGATATATAATCAAGTGATGTAGGTATAAAATTGTGTTACTTGCCCTATTATATACTAACTACTTTCAATTTAAAAGAATTAATTGCTTTTTTGTCTTGTAAATTATACGAATTTATAGGATAATAGATAAGATATAGGTTGATATTTATCCGGTTGTATATCAGATTGATTAATATTTAGGTTTGAAGGTAAAGATAATGAAAAAGCATTTTAAATATTTAATTTCATTTTTAATGATTTTTTTGATTCTGCTATCAGGAAATCTTAATTCATTCGCAGAAGAAACCGAGGAGGTTACTACAGAATACCCCAAAACAACCGAATATCCTGACGAACCGGGACGTATGCCGGATACCGTTGGTGAAGCGTGTATCGTTATGGATGCCACAACCGGTCAGATTTTGTATGAGAGAAATGCATATCAGCAGATGTATCCTGCAAGTATAACCAAAATTATGACTTCGCTACTTGCGATTGAAAATGGCAATATGAATGATACCATTATCATGTCTGATACTGCGGTCTGGGGTATCGAGAGGGGAAGCAGTCATATAGCTTTAGATGTCGGTGAAGAGATTAATTTTGAAGATGCGCTTTATGCGGTGCTTTTGGTTTCTGCCAATGAAGCAGCGTGGGGAGTTGCAGAACATATCGCCGGTTCACTGGAAAATTTTTGTGATATGATGAATCAGAAGGCTGCTGACTTAGGGTGTGTATCGACACATTTTGTAAATGCAAACGGTCTTCATGATGATAATCATTATACATGTGCATATGATATGGCGCTTATAACAAAGGAGGCGCTAAAATATGATAAGTTCAGGGAAATTACTTCCACAACATATCATATGATTCCTCCGACCAATAAGAATGAAGAGCAGCGTGATCTCTGGCAGGATAACAAACTTATAAAGGAAACGTCGGATTTTTATTATGAGTATGCCGAGGGTGGAAAGACCGGATTTACCGATCAGGCAAGGGGAACGCTTGTCGCGTGGGCAAAAAAAGGTGATGTGGAGCTTATATTTGTAACGATGGGTAATTCGCCTACATCTACTTCATATACTGATGCAAAGGCAATGTTTGAATACTGCTTCAATAACTATTATTATGCAAATCCTATTGCTGATTATAAGTTTTCAGATGAAGATGTGGCAGCGGCGGAGCTTGCATTAAATAAATATTTCGAGGGAACTAATGATGGAAAGCTGACATTGTCGGTAGATAATGAATCGGATTTTCTTATCAAAAACAGTGTTACCAATGAAAATGTGGTCATCACATTTGATACGGAAACAATCAACGAAGAGGAAAAACGCGTCGGTACACTTTCGGTCGGAGATGGTACGGAAACCTTTATAAAGCTTCCGGTATATTATGACGGTTATAAGTACAAGCCACTTCCGGCCACTGAAGCGGGGGAAGATATAGAAGAGGTTATCAATACGGAAAATGCGAAGAAGAAATCTTCTTCACATAAATTTGGTAATATACTGATGATAGCAGCTATAGTGCTTGTTGTGGCGCTTATAGTTATACTTGTTTTAAGAGTAAGATATGTCAGGCAGCAGCGTGCACTGAGAAGACGGATAAGTGCCGAAAGACGGATAAGAGGGCGAAGAAGATAAATTTACCGAACAGTGAAATGACTTTAGCAACGTAAATAGGATAATTAAAGAGGAGAGAGAAAATGGAGAACCATGCAAAAGCAGATTTGGAAGTAATTAAGAATGCCAATCAGGCGATGCTTGATTATTTTAATGATGCATTTATCGAAGATTTGGAAAATATTCAGGATCTGAAAACCCAGGCTTTTGAGATCGACATCAAGCTGGATGAGTTGTATAAGACGAAGGACATCTATGCTCTAAAATCCGGATCAAAGAAAAGTGTTTTTTCGCCGATTCCCATGGAGGCAGAGGAAACCGGCAAGAGCAAGGTTATCGATGATCAGATAAATGATTTAAATGATGTAAAAGATCTTTTAAACGCCAAGATTATAAATCTGGAATCTTCTTTAAATATTCTGAAAAAACGTCTTAATGTACTTAATGAAGCACAGGACGCGATTCATTCACTCGGTTTAAAGTATGGTGAGTCCGGTTCTGAGCTGTCGGATGATGATTTTATGTTTGTTTCTGATGAAAAAAATGACAGCAAATCGGAGCATGGTTATAATATCCTTATGCTGGATGCTTTTGACGATACCTATATATCAACCATAATTCAAAGAAATATTAAGGAGGGTATTGAAAGTACCAATCATAAGCTTGAGGTGCTTTCATATCTGCTTGGAACTGATATATCGAGAGCTAAGCTTACGCTAAAGGATATTCAATATAATTCAAAGAAAATTCTCGATTCGGTAAGTGACATAGAGGACAAGCTTTCAACTCAGTTTGATTCTTCAAAGCCGCTCCTTATTCAGTTGGAGGATTATATAGCGGCAAAAAGAGATGCCAATCCGGACTGTGTTATAGAATCCAATCTTGAGTATACTGATTATGAGATTGCACTTCATCCGGTATTTTCCATTAACTTATTCAGATTGCTGGAAATATTTTTTGATAACATATTTAAACATGCAGATGCGGACAAGGTTAAATTTGATTTGTCACTCAGCCAAAATGTTATAGAAGTTTTAATAAGTGATGATGGAATCGGCATAGATTCCGATTACCTTACAAAAGCGCCTTGGTACAGCAATCTGCATAAGGCACATGAAACCATATATCTTCTAAATGGTGATTTAAATATCTCAAAAGGTGAAGAAGGCGGCACAATCGTTAAGTTTAGATTTCCGATACAGAAATAGTGCAGCATTTCTTAATTAACTATACACATTTTGAGCTTCGAATAATGTATATGTAATTAAGAAGTTATGCACTAATGCATGATTATAGATGCGTAATAATGATGTGAGATAATTGTTACAGTAAATAATTGTACTTTTAAATAAAGACTAAATTTATATATTATATTTAACCGGAGGACATTATGAAAAATAAAATAATTGATTTAATCGCTGCAAATGTAGATGCTCTTTCAAAGGAAGAAATATCAGATTTAATTGAGATACCACCTAAGCCTGAACTTGGAGACTATGCATTTCCGTGTTTCAGACTTGCAAAGGCGATGAGAAAGGCACCACAGATGATTGCGGCAGATATTAAGGCGGGTATAGAGGCTATGGAAGATGCTTCTTTTATAGACGAGATACGTGTAGAGGGTGCCTATTTAAACTTTTATATTAAGAAGGATATTTTTGTAAAGTCCATGGTTGAGGCAGCATTTGAGGATAATTTTGGTGCATCGGATATGGGTGATGGTCAGACAATCTGTATAGATTATTCTTCGCCAAATGTTGCAAAAAACTTTCATGTAGGTCATCTTAGAACTACAATTATCGGAAATTCTCTTTACAAGATTTTCTCAAAGCTTGGTTATAATGTAGTAAGAATCAACCATCTCGGCGACTGGGGAACTCAGTTTGGTAAGCTCATCGTAGCATATAAGGCATGGGGCGATGAGGAGACCGTTAAAAAAGATGGTGTAGGTGAACTCATGAAGCTTTACGTTAAGTTCCATGAGGAAGCTGAGAAGAATCCTTCTTTAAATGATGAAGCACGTGCATGGTTTGCAAAGATGGAACAGGGTGATGATGAGGCTTTAAAGATATGGCAGTGGTTTAAGGATATAAGTTTGATAGAGTATAAGCGCACATATGACCTGCTTGGTATGGACTTTGATTATTATCTGGGTGAGAGCTTTTACCGCGATAAGACAGACGATGTGGTTAAAAGAATATCAGATGCCGGTCTTCTTAAGGATAGTGAGGGTGCAAAAATTGTTGATCTTGAAGAGTACAATATGGCACCATGTCTTATCCTTAAAAATGACGGAAGTTCAATATATGCAACCCGTGACCTGGCGGCGATTTTCTATCGTAAGGAAACGTACAATTTTGTAAAGTGCCTTTATGTAACAGGTCAGGAGCAGAAGCTTCACTTTGCGCAGGTATTTAAGGTGGTTGAGCTTCTTGGTAATGACTGGGCTAAGGATCAGCTTATTCATATACCTTATGGTCTGGTAAGCCTTGAAGGGGCTAAGCTTTCTACAAGAAGTGGAAATATAATTTATGCCGAAGATATACTTCTTGAAGCGATTTCAAAGATTAAAGAGATTATCGAGGAGAAGAATCCGGAGCTTCCGGATAAGGATGAGACTGCCAAGAAGATTGGTGTGGGAGCAGTTTTATTTAATGATTTATATAACCAGCGTATAAAGGATGTTTCCTTCAAATGGGAGAAGCTTCTTAACTTTGACGGTGAGACGGGACCTTACGTACAGTATACTTATGCACGTTGCTCGAGTATTTTACGTAAGCTTACCGGTTATACTCCGTCGGTTGACATTGATTTTTCTATATTGACTGATGTCGATTCCATGGAACTCCTCAAAGAAATCAGCCGGTTTCCTAAGGTTGTTAAAGATGCGGCAGATAAGTATGAGCCATCTGTAGTAGCGAGATTTGCAGTTGATATGGCACAGGCCTTTAATAAGTTCTATAATGCAAACCGCATCAACGTAGATGAAGAAAATGTACGTAACGCAAGAGCATTACTTGTCTACATCACCAAGAAAACCATCAAAGATGCTATGCTCTTACTTGGCATTGAATGTCCGGAGCAGATGTAGGGCGTGGGGTTGATGCTTTTGGTAGGTATCCGGATACCCTCACGTTTTAAAGAATAGTAAAAGAGCCCTTGATGTAACTCACATAGTTTTCTAAATCAGCGCACTCGTGCTTTTGATATTCGCACGAAACCGAAAACTCGCTTCGCTCAAACAAATCAGTTTCTGAGCGAATATCTTCAAGCATTCGTTGCTGATTTGACAAAAACAATGCTAACGTTAACATCAGGGGCTCTTTTTTTATTCCTTAACGGGAGGGTATCCGGATACCGTCAGCATGTAACAGCACATGCGTGCTGCTACATGCTGACGATACTTATCACGACCTTTCTTTTTCATTGCGTACCTTCGTAAAAAAATGTATAACATTTGAGAATAAAACGATTGCGCATGCTGCTATGCTTATTATACATAGAAAGTAACCTATTTTATATGTCAAACCTACCTCTAAAATTGATGCATCTACTCTTCCCAACCCCGGGTATTCATATATGTCGATAAATTGGTCATCTCCACCACTCACCGTTAGTCTTTCTACACCAGTGTAGAAGGGCTCTGCGGAATGCATATATATACCTGCGTAGATAAGAAAAATTGCAAGAAAGATGAATAGGATAACAGAATATATAATTTTGGAATTCTTCAAGTTATAACAATATGCGATAATCATCATAAGGACTAACAATCCACCCAAAATAGCAAAATCTGCCACATTTAATGATGTCGTTCCTTGATAATCAGAATTAGCATATGAAGGATAACTAAAAAGACTGATATTTTTTGCTTTTTCTAATGGTGTCATTTCGTACGCTAAATCCATATACTGATCACCTAAATATTTGCCTGCAATTCCATAATCTTCTTCCATATCATTTATAGCGGTTTGTTTTAGCTTTTCATGGTCTAATCCTACCCAGGGAAGAAAAATTGAAAGAATTATCATGCAAAAGCAAATCACAAGTATTATAAAGCCGGTATTGCCTTTTTCTGATATTTTCTTCTGTCTATTTACTTTTTTGCCATCGGTAAGATTTGCGCCACAGGAACTACAGAACGTAGAGTCATCTGATATTTCTGCTCCACAATATTTACAAAACATTGAATCCCTCCTTGTTAACAATAAATATGGTCACATGGTGTTCTGAAAAAAATAAATAAAAGAAAATGTGTTATTAAAGTATCGCACTTAAATTGTTAATTTAGCTTGATTGAAACGGAAATTTGTTTATTAAGCATAGGCAAATTGTTTTTATAGTTCTTTCGCCTGTTATTATATCCTTATAAGTAAAAGATGCACCCTTTTTACCTCAAAAGGGTGCATCATGAAATTGTATCTAAGTCAGATAGTTTTCGGATAGTCCGTCAATAGATTAAACACAAACAGCTACATCTGTTACATTCTGCCGGTTATCTTTTAACCGAGAACTACCTCAACTGTGTGAGTAGCGCCGTCGCCGATTACAGGGATTACGTTGCCGTCAACAGCTTTGCCGTCAACAGTCATGCTCTTAACGCCCTTGCAAACGTGATCCGGATTTGAAACCTTAATCTCATAAGTATCGCCTCTGAACTGTCTTGAAGCTTTAAATCCGTCCCATGCACTTGGGATAGATGGATCAACCTTAAGACCGCCAAAGTCAGGTATGATACCTAAAATGTACTGTGATACTGCTACGAAGTTCCAAGCTGCAGTACCGGTAAGCCATGAGTTCTTAGCCTCACCGGAACGTCCTGCGTCCTTACCTGCTATCATCTGAGCATATACATAAGGCTCAGTTCTGTGTAAGTCTGAGATATCCTCAAGGTAAGCAGGAGCGATACGTGAATACCAGTCGTAAGCCTTGTCGCCCTGTCCTGCATAAGCAGCAGCAGCTATCATCCAAGCGTTATTGTGGCAGAATACACCGGCATTCTCCTTATAACCTGCAGGATAAGTTGAAATCTCACCATATTCGATAAAGTACTTGGTAAATGCAGGATTGTTAAGTACAAGACCATACTTGCATCCAAGCTTGTCCTCTACTGCATCGATAATCTTTTCTGCATAGCCTTCTTCTTTACCGATATCTGACATGATACCAAAGCCCTGTGGCTCAATAAATATCTTACCTTCCTCGCATTCGTTAGAACCAACCTTCTTACCAAAGTCATCATATGCTCTGATAAACCAGTTGCCATCCCAACCGCTTTCAAGGATATTGGCTTTCATCTTATCTATTTCAGCCTGAGCAGCTTTTGCGCCTTCAGTATCACCCTTGTATTCACAAAGCTCTACGTAAAGAGGAGCTGTATATGTAAAGAGTGTAGCAACAAACATTGACTCCGCAACCTTTGAATACTTGTCATCACCGTACTTAGGTGAAGTATATGTCTGGAAGCTTTCGCCCGGTACGGAAGAGAAGCAGGAAAGATTGAGACAATCGTTCCAGTCGGCTCTCATGCTAAGCGGAAGTCCGTGAGGACCAACATTATTAACTACTCTGTAGAATGACTGCTTTAAGTGATGCATCATTGGCTGTGCAAGTTTTTCGTCATTTCTGTAAGGAACCATTTCATCAAGGATTGAGTAATCACCTGTTTCCTTGATATATGCTGCTGTTGAAAGAATCATCCAAAGCGGATCATCTGAGAAGTCTCCACCGACAGCATCATTACCTTTCTTGGTAAGTGGCTGGTACTGGTGGAAGCATCCGCCGTCCTCAAACTGTGTAGCGGCAAGATCTAAGATTCTTTCTCTTGCTCTGTCAGGAATCTGGTGTACAAAACCAAGTAAATCCTGATTGGAATCTCTGAATCCCATACCACGTCCGATACCACTCTCGAAGTATGAAGCGGAACGTGACATATTGAATGTTACCATACACTGATACTGATTCCAGATATTAACCATACGGTTCATCTTGTCATCAGGTGTTTCAACCGAATACTTGGAAAGAAGGTCATTCCACATAGTCTTATTGGCTTCAAATGCAGCGTCAACCTTTTCAGTAGTGTCGAACTTGGCAATCATATCGTAAGCCTTGTCCTTCTTCATAGTTCCGTCAGCATTCCACTTATCCTCACCATTCTCAACATAGCCGAGGATAAAGATGAGATCTTTTGATTCACCCGGATTAAGAGTAATATTGATGCTGTGTGAAGCGATAGGTGACCATCCGTCAGCTTTTGAGTTGTTGGACTTGCCGTTTATAACTGCATCCGGATTCGCAAAACCGTTGTATAAGCCCATAAATGATTCGCGATCGCAATCATAACCGTCTATAGGTGAATTTACTGTATAGAATGCAAAATGATCGCGACGCTCTTTGTATTCTGTCTTGTGGAATAATGTTGAACCTTCAACTTCAACTTCACCGGTATTGAAGTTTCTCTGGAAGTTAGTTGAATCGTCCTCAGCATTCCATAAACACCACTCAAGGAATGAGAAAAGTGTAAATGTCTTTTTGGTCGTTGCTTCGTTTGTAAGAACTACCTTCTGAATTTCGCCCTGATAGTTCTGTGGAACGAAAAATGTAACCTCAGCCTTAAGACCATTGCTCTTACCTGTAATTATGGTATATCCCATACCATGACGGCACTGATAAAACTCAAGCTCCTTCTTTACAGGTGACCAGCCGGGTGACCAGATATTTCCATCTTCATTTATGTAGAAATAACGTCCACCCATATCAACCGGCACATTGTTATAACGATATCTTGTGATTCTTCTAAGACGAGCATCCTTGTAGAAGTGGTAACCTCCTGCTGTATTAGAAATCAAAGAGAAGAAATCCTGTGTTCCAAGGTAGTTAATCCATGGATAAGGAGTTCTTGGTGATGTGATGACGTATTCTTTATTGGCGTCATCAAAGTAACCAAATTTCATGTAGTATACCTTCCTTTCATAAAACGCTACTCTCATTATATAATAAAAGTGCATAAAAGACAATAAAAATTCTTTTATTTTCGGGACAAATTATACAATAAAAACTCCTGTTTATCGGTGTAAGGTTCGATTATGGAGCATGGTATGTACAAGGCAGACTATAAGCAAAGTACACGCATAGCACGTTCGCACTCTTTGAAACATGTAGGAGTACTAAGCTCATAAATTGTATTCTTCTAAAGCAAACCAAGCTTAAA
>CADCDW010000047.1 GCA_902800325.1 uncultured Lachnospiraceae bacterium | reverse complement strand
ATATATTTAAAAATAAGAAAATATGTAATTAAATATGCTAAAATTAATAATATAGATTTAAACAAAAATCTTACTAAAAGAAAAAGAAATACTAGTATAAAAAAGAATATAAAAAAAATTAGATTTAAGGAGGAATCTAAAAATGATGAAATAAATAATAATTTTTATGATAATAAAACAGATGAAAATGGAAAACAGACAAAAGTTGAAACAAAAAAATGCTTAAATAATAAAGATATAATAAATGTAATACAGCAAACCAATATACATAGAAATTTAATCCAAATATTAAATATACCTAAAACCAATAACAATTTAACAAATATAAAATCATATTTTCAAAATACATCAGATATATTTAAAGATAAAATTTTGAATACAACAGATACTAAATATAATATAAAAAAGAAAAAAAGAAATTCTACTATATCTCCATGTTTATCTAAAAATACAGATGAATCTATAATTTTAAAAATAGATAAAATGAAAGAAAAATTAATATATAATTCATTTGCAAATTTAAAGCAAACAAAACAAAAAAGTTTTCAAATAAGTTCTTCATATCAAAATATAAATACATTATCAAATAATAAATATATCAAAGATGCTAATTTACAATCAAAAATAACACAAATATTAAAATCTGAAAAAAATGAAAACGAAGAAAAAACTACATTTTTAAATTATCCCAAAACCACAATAAATATAAAAAATAAAGCGACTTTTGATGCATCATTAATTAATAATAATATTAATACAGAAAATGATAATATAACTCATAAGAGCTCTTCAAAACTTCTTTCCCTAAATGTTGATATTCATCACAAAACGAAAATAAAAAGAATTCAAACAAGAAAAAAATCAAGTAAAATACACAGACAACTCAATATAATTACAAAAAATATAGAAAATGCATCGAATAATATTAATAATCCTAATTCTTTCTATTCCAATTTTTTCAAAAATATTATTGATAAAAAAACTCGCAAAACTAATACAAATTCTTATAATAAATCAAAAACTCATAAGGTCAGAAAAACAGAAGATATATACGTTTTCTTCATCTCATGTTCAACAATCTTTGAAAATGTAACATCCATAAGGATATTATCACCTGCGAACATAGACATATTAAACTGCTTGGTATAATCCTCATGAGAAACCTGAATCACCTCAGGATTTCTTCCTCTAGATATATCAATTCTATAATATTGAAGTCCGTCCGTATTATAATCAAAAAGTGCTACACTGTTAACCCACAGTTCGGGACTCTGATTAAATATATAATAAAGTCCGCTGTCCAAATGACTGGTAAGACTTATGCTACTTTTATCCACACCAAGTTCCTTGTAAAAAGATCCGAGCACCTTATATAAATCTCTGCTGTAATCAGGTACAGTTATAATCAGTTTTTTAACAACAGCACCTTCATAACGATAAAGAAAAGAATCTATATGCATCTTAAGCATCATAAGAAAAAGTTGTCTATAGGTATAGTTTTTTTCACCGATTTCAACAATTTCCTCACTTTTTGCATTGTCATAAAGTTCATCAAGTATGATACCGTCTTCCTTAAATCTGGCTTCGGATGCCTCTGAACCGACAAACCAATCCCCCGTCTTGTTGCTGTAGAAGAGAATATTAGGCATCATATAAGTTTCCTTATTATTTAATTGATTAACCGTCTCAGGTTCACGTTTTATATCATTATAAAAGCTTATCTGGGTGGATTCCGGACAGAGATCCATTCCTATATAATACGCTTCTGCCATGAAAAGCCTCCTTAGTATCCTATAAAATATTTAAATTCTCTTCATAAAGATGTACAGTGTTAAAGTATACATCAAGTGTCTCAAGAAGTTCATTATCCTCTCGCATTTCCTGATTGACAAGCATGCTGTTGATGATTTCAAAACGACTTCTGTCCTTACGATTAAATGACTTGGTCTTTAAAGTCTCACTCTCAACTACATATGCTTTACTCTCTTTATCTTCGTCAATCTTATATACAAGTCTTTCACCATGAAATACAACAAACTCTTTGACATACATACCCGGAATCATCTCATCAAGTCTCTCCGTCTTAAAACTAAGCGACTGACGTGTACCGGTATCAAATGCATACTTAACCTCAATCTGTCTGCCCACATCCGACTTATATATAAGATAAGTCTTAAGAAATACATCCTGTGGCAGTTTGATAAAGCTTCTGAAACTCTTATAAAACGGAAGTATCTTACCACCGTCCATAAACTTACCGACGGTATCACTTATCCACTCTCTCTGTTCAACGGTAAATTTATCAAGTTTGCTAAGATAAGCTATAAGTGCCATCTTGGAAATTTCATCATCTATGTTGCCTTTAGTTATCTCATTATATAAATATTCAAATATATTGCCGGGAACCTGAGCATCTTTAATAAGATAATTCTGAGCAGTAAATCTTAAGAATGCTTTTACAACAAGTCCCCTGCTTCTGCCACTGTAATAAGCAGTAAATATATCATATATATTTTCAACACTTCCATTGGCAAACATCATTTGGGCAAGTGTATTTTCTGCAAGCAAAGAAATGTCTTTTACCTTATCTCTTGCCATCTTAAATAATGTGGCAAGTTCTTCAATGTCACCCTTGAAATTATTCATAATATATATAAGTATTCTGCTGTTTACCTTACCTGTTTTGTAAAGCTGAATACATATGGACATAAGGTCTTCATTTAAGAAACCGTTTGAATCCTCCACACCGTAATCGGCAAGTCGATAAAGCTCGTCCGATGCTATCTCGTCAAAGCCATAAAGTTTAACCGCCTGAAATGCTTTATCAAACATATTCATATCAATCATATACATGATGATACTTCTTGCATTTGAATGATTCAAATACTCGATATCGAGTTTTTCAAGATACTTCTTAAGTACCTCGGCATCCAGATTCTCATGGTAATATTCAATAATATTTAAAAGTGCCTGCTGCTTAAAATCATATGAAATCTGATCGCAATTAATTATGTCTCTTGCAGCGTTTACTTCGATAGCTCTTTTATAAGTAAAGTCTCCGAGCGACTGATAATTATCAAGTAAAACTCTGTAATCTCTCGGACTGTACTCATGACAAATCGGCATATACGCCTTTTCGTCAACAATCTTTTCAAGTCTGTACGGGATAGAACCTGCATATACATTGCCCTCTCCATCCTCAAATACTATAGAAGCTGAATTGGAAAGAATCTCAACATAAGCTTCACCATTGACGATAGGAACACGCTGAACCTCTTCTATCTCCTGATGTGTAACTATGACAGCTCTGATGCCCTTGTTGTAGCATAAAAGTTTACGTCTGTATATGATATTGATAAGCTTGCCGGCATATAAAGGACTTACACTCTCAGGCTCAAGGAATTCATCATAAAGAACCGTAAGATCATCACTTACCTTGCCCTTTATGATCATATTTTCCATAAAGTCTTCCATGGTTGTACAATACTCATGGTAAACCTTCATATGTTGCGCCTTGTTGTAGATAACATTGGCATAAAGATATGCCAGCTCACTTTCATTGAGAGTGTTTTTATAATTAAGATACATAAGTACCGATGTAGGTATAAGGTCATATCTTGAGAAATTCATACTCTTGACAAAACACTCGTTTAAACCTATAAACTTAAGATTTTTCTCTACCGCATCTCTATAATACTTATGATACTTATGATCGAGTTTTCCGGCACCGATAAGCATGGAGCAGATACTCTTAAGAACCTCTTCACTCTTGGTCTTTTCATATATAGCTTCCATGATATTAAATATCTTGGTATTGAACTCTTTAAATGTACCGGCCAGACGGATAAACTCATCTATAACCTCATCTGATATAAACTTATGCCGCAGTCCCCATCTGATAGTTGTAGTCTCAAGAGGCGTAATACGCTTAAACAAAAGTGGATTATTGTTAAATATCTCGCACAACTCAAGATACATAATCGGGCTGTTATAGCCTTCTTCATATAATGAAATAATTTCCTTATAAAGTGAACCCTGATCTTCCGTATAGGTGTCATCCATAAAAAGCAAAAGCCAGAAATAAAACATCTTGTCTTTTTCTGTTCTGAAATTTCTTCTTATGGTATTTCTCGCATGATTGATGGTTTCCTCATCCTTAAGAACAAGTGCCTTAAGATACGCATAGTAGCATTTTTGCATATTGTTCATAAGAGTATTATCCACATCCGCCTCAATACGTAAAAACTCCTGCTCAACCTTGGTTAGCTCATCCTGCATAATATTCATATGCATGATACCGAGTCTGTACATGTCTTCTTCAGGCACGTATCTTGCAAGATTTTCAAACGCAAACAAAGTATTGGATACATAATCCTTCAAGGAAAGCCTGTCCATGCGATAACTTAAGTAAGTCTTGACAAGTCTTACTTTATTGTTGTTGACCATATGATTCTTGTTGCCGGTCCTCGGAGAGACAACATTTTTAGTCTGCGGTTTGATAAGATTGATGGTAACATCTATCTTCTGATATATATTTTCTATAACTATTTTACCTGAAGTAACACCCTCCGGAACATTTTCCGGTGATATAAGTACATCCAATGCAAATAAATTGCCGTAAAAATCACTGCTTGTAATATTTTTCTTCGCCGGCACAAGGAAGTCGTCGAGCGCACGAACCGTAGAGTTGGTAAAGCCCCATGTGTTCTTGCTGATATTAATTGATATACGTGAAAGTTCCGTCGGCATCTCAACATTTATTTTAGCCTTTGATACAGAGAGAGTAAGCGCACGTTTTTTATGAACATAAACAAGAAATTCCTCCAATGCCTGATTGACAGACAAACTGTCCATAAGACTTCCATAAATATTTTTAACTATAGGATCCTTATCTATAAAAGTCCTCTTAAAATCGTCCCTGACAAATATTTTAGCCGCATCACCCCAGTTACTCTCTGCAAGGCTCGCAAATTTGAACAAATCATCAATCTTCTCGTCACCATACTTTACAAACGGAGTAACTACATCGATATCATACGGAATCTTATATTCTCCTCCGTCAGATATAATACTGATGTGTCCCTTATAATTCTTACCCGCTTCAAGACAGGTAGCATCAAAGGAATAAGTGACATCGAAGTTTCTGCTTATAAATGTATGATTGTCAAACCTAAGTGTATAACGGCTATCATAAACCATAGCCTTGATGATATGATCATTTGTACTCTTGACATTGAACGAACCCTCATATATGGTTCCCGATTCTATATTAAGTTTTAATTGATCTTCGGAAATTTCGATTACAGGTCTTTCAATCTGAAATTCTCCCTTAGCGTAATGCTCTACAACAGCTTTCATTTGTTTCTCCAAACATTTAATCTTTTATGTTTATTATTAATCTATCGCATCTGTCTGTAAAATAAACTCTTCGCATTTTTAAATCACTGTGGTATAATACAGTTAAATTTGTACAGACTTACCCACCATGCTAATATCACAAAGTACATTATAGCAAAAAAATAATATTTATACAAACAATTTATTTAGAATAATATGGAGGAATATAAATGTCAAAAATTCCGCTTCGTATAGAACAGCTCGATACTGTTTTATATAATTCAAATTTAAATCCTATGGGGATTCCCGAATCAGTAAAAAAAGTTCTCGGTGATAATCTTGACAGTATCATAAGATATCCGTCCGATTACTATGGCGAACTGAAAAAATCTATCTCGGCATATACGGGTGTCTCCGAAGAAAATCTGATACTAAGCACAGGTCTTTCAGACATGCTCAGACTATACTGCTCACTCATCATACCACAGAAGGCAATGATACTTTCACCGACTGCCACCGAATACGAAAAAGTACTTTCCATCTACGGATGTGAGGTATCCTATTATGAGCTTGACGAGCAAAAGGACTATGTCCTTGATGTCAAGGATTTCGTTTCAAAGCTTGACTCCTCATATGACATGATAATACTCGGCAATCCAAACAATCCTACATCTCAGATTATTGAAAGACATGATATGGAATTTATCGCCGAGGTCTGCAAGGAGCTTGATATTTTCTTAATTATAGATGAAATGTATATCGAGTTTACTGAAGACTATGAAAATTTAACGAGTATACCACTTGTAAAAGAATTTGAGCATGTCGCAGTTTTAAGAAGTGTTTCCAAATTCTTTGCCGTACCGGGACTTCGCCTTGCTTATTCTGTTGTAAGCAACCCTTCCCACCTGGAGATGATTTCCGTAACTGCTATTCCAAATAACATATCTACACTTACCGCAGCAGCATGCACTGCAATGTTTAAGGATAAAAAATATATCGAAGCGTCGCGCTCGCAGATTCATACTGAGAGAAATCTTATCTACTCAGCCATGACTACTAACAAGAATATTAAACTTTATAAACCATATGCCAATTATATGCTTGTGAAAATTTTAAAGGATGGACTTACCGCACAGGAAATTGAAGAACACTGCCGTACCAAAGGAATCATCATAAGAAACTGTTCAAACTTCCATGGGCTTGACAACAAATATATACGCTTTTGTTTTATGAAACCAAAGCAAAACGACCTGCTGGTAAACACAATCTTAGAACTATTATAGTAAATTGCTAATGTGTAATAGGGACAGACACCTCGCCACACGCAATTGGAATATAATAAGCAGGTATATATAAGAGCTAACCAACGATTTGCTAAATCAAAGCACTCAAATTCTTTATAGGTGCTAAAAATCGAAAACTCGCTTTGCTCAAACAGTTCGATTTTTTTAACGCACCTATTGCGAATTTTCGTTTTTGATTTTACGCAAATCTGGTCAAATGCTCTTATACACACCTGCTTATTTTTATTCCTTCTTGTGGTGTGACGAGGTGCCTGTGTCGTGATTCGGTTTTTAAATTTTGTTATCTTTCACACTACCGCACCTAAAAGATTCTTTTTTGAATCAAAATCATCTTTAATAGTATCAATTTTATCTTTGCTTTCAATCGAAACATATTCTTTTATTGCCTTTTCAACAGCCGCATTCAGCGTATCTCCATTTTTATATGCAACCAATGCTATTTTTTTATGAAGATCAGGACTGATTCTAACATTAAATGTTCCCTTATATTCTTTTTCCGGATTCTTTCCGACTTTACCGCAAAAATCAAGATAGTCATCTACTGCAGTATGAAATTCTTTTTCAACATCATCAATACTGCTGCATTCAAAATCAACCAGATCTGTTATGCCTTCAATTTTGCCTCTCAAAACAAAATCGTCGGAATCAAATATAACCCTTGTATGATAACCCTTATATTCCAAAATACTATTATCCATTATATCTCTCCTATCTCTTTCAAAAATTTTAACAACGTTTTAACAGCTCCAACCTTCATATTATCCCCCGGATGTGGTTTATGTAATAAAATAACCTTCATATCATTTTTCCTACAAAATTTAACTCTTGAGCCGGACGACTTTCCCTTATTAAATTCCTTAAAGCCAAGCTCAGATAGTAAAGTTTTAGCTTCAGAATACGTATAATCCTTTGGTATTGAAATAATTCGTTTTAGATGTTTTTCTAATCTACTCATTTTGCAAGCCCCCTAACTTGCAACTAATATTTAGTTGCATTATATATTAATAAACGTTTTTTGTCAAGTCCGCTTTTTGAATTAATTCTATATTTCGTATCAGATAATTGTATTTATGCCCCTAAATACTTCTATTATTTATATTGTTAGTCAGGAGCTTCTTTGCGAATCTTTTCGATTACTCGTATTTTATAATTACAACATTATTTTGTCAACACTTTTTATCATATAAGGAGGAGACAGTGCCGTTCCCTGTCTCCTCCTGTCCCTACATTTCTATTATTTCAAAAAATCTTTTTTTATGATTTCTTTGATTTCCCAACCGGAGCCTCTTTCAGGGAGATAGAATTGCTCTTTGATGAGGCGTGCGCGGGTTTCCTTTAACTCATCTTCACCGGCCATAAGTTTATCTAAGCGAGTTCGAAGCTCTTCCGGTGTTTTTACCCAATAAAAACCTTTTGATATAGCTTCGGCAAATTCGTTAAGATGAGTTTCATCATAAGTAAATATGAGTGGCTTGCCGGTCATAAAATACTCCGGTATGATTGAAGACTCATCTGTTATAAGTACATCAGAAGAATAAAAACTCTCAAGATAACCCTTCTTTTTATCGATAGACATAGATTTACTTTCTTCAAATCTTTTTGTGTATGAATCTATCTCTTCCTTTGTCATGATACCGCGGCTTAAAAATTCAAGTTCAGCCTGCGGGTGTGGTCTGTACAAAAGCTCCATGCCTTCATTTTCTTCTATATAATCGGGTAGAGCATCCTTAAATGTAAAGTAAGTACAGTTACCTTCTTCGGTATTCCATCTTGGTGTCCACATAACTCTGAAACGTTTTTCATCCCCACTGTATATCCAGTTATCGCTTTCACAGCCTATATATTCTTTTGCCTCATCAAGCTTCGGATAGCCGGTGAGTATAACTCTTTCTTTTTTGTGAACCTCATTGTCTTCTACCCTGTCTACGTAAAATTTACGCATCTCTTCAAATTCTGCAAAATGAAAATACGTGTTTTTCAAAAATCTTACCGGAAATGACTCTTCTGCAATTTCACCATTCATAAACGGCATACCATAGTGCACATAACATATTTTAGCATATGTTGCCACACGATTGCTCTGATAAGCAAGAGGTCTGCATATATCATATGGTGTCTGGAAAAATACATAGTCCGGATTTACCTTTCTTAAATCAAACCATTTACCGGACTGCTCATCATATCCTTTGATAACCAGACAAGTTCTCTTTTCCCCGGCATTCTTATCATTAGAATTATCGCGACCGTAAGTTTCATTAAAATACTCATATGCGCCTTCCCACACATACTGTTCATGCGCATATCCTTTACCCGGGAGTTCTTTTTTATTGGGTATGGTTACAATCGTCACATTGAAACGCTTGTCCTTTATACACTCCTCGCATACTGATTTAAGCGCACCCCATATAGCAGGTCTGTGCACTACAAATATCACATTTATTTTCTTTTTTTCTTTTCTTTCCAGTCTTCTTTCTTCAATCTTTTCCTGCGACTTAGGCAGTTTTTTATCCATCATATAATTGACTGTTCTTAACCTTGCTCCGTTCAGCAAAAGTGAAAGTTTCATGTCACAATCTCCTATTCTTGTAATTCATTGTTAAGAGGAATTTCTCATTGTTACATTTTTTGATACACATACGTGTACTATTTGCTTAACGCCATGCTCAGCATAAAAAATATAACGATAAGAATCATGCCTCTGTCAGACCAAAATGTACACTACAGGTACTTCTTAAGTACAACTCTGCCCACCTTGATAAATACATATTCTACAAGATTAGCCATAAGCCATGCGGTCATTCTGAATCGTTTTACCTTGCTGTGTTTTTTATAATTGAGCCAGTGTTTGGTCCATGACATCCTGCACTCTTCTATCTGAGGATAATACTTGTCATATATTTCCTTTGTAACTTCCTCATTGTGAAGCCACACATAAAGTATCGGATAAAGATGTCTTTTTAAGCTTTCTTTTTTAAAGTTTTTATCTATCGTAAGTTCAAGGTCTATGTCCATAAGATTTACAATGTTTCTATCCATATCGCTCATGGTATTCCACGAAGAATTTTCAAGCTGTCTGTAACATACCATAGTGTCAGGGATATAGAGTATATCGCCTTTGGTAAGAAGGCAAAATGTTATTATATTGTCATCATAATGCGCACCCGGTATGCTGTCAGGGAAATATCCGTTATATATATTTCTAAACATTATCGAATCACTGTGAAGATACATACCATACTTCCAATAATCCTTTGCTTTTATAACCGCCATATCCTTTTTTTGATTGATTGGTATTTTATTATCTTCATCATAATATGTCCATACATTGTGACCACATGCGATACAATTTTTATACTCATCCGATTCCAAAAACTTTATCTGCTTATCAAGCTTTCTTTCATCGACATAAAAATCGTCTCCGTCAAGAAATATAAGGTATTCGCCTTTTGCATGATTGATAAGATTTATCCTGTTTCGGGATGCTCTTTCGATACGGTCGTACTTCTTATCCTGCTCTCTATCCATAACATAATATCTTATGATATCAGGATACCTTTCCTGATACTTTTTTACTATTTCAACAGTCTTGTCAGACGAACCATCGTCTCCCACAAGCACCTCATATATATAATCCGTTTTCTGATTCAAAACACTGTCCAAAGTTTCAGCGACATATTTTTCAAGATTATAGGTTGTAATCAAAACACTCAATTTAATATCTCTCATATAAAAACTCCTTCACAGATTACTTTAGTCACTTTACTTCATAATTCCTGTTTTCCCTTCATAAGCCCTGCTTTTTCTTCATAATTCCTACTTTTTCTTCATAAGCTTAAACTTTTCCAAGATAAGATTTCGTTTGATAAATGCAATCGCTAAAACTATAGCCGCAATGATGTATCTTATAACAACCTTGTCATATACCAGATTGACGGTAAGCGTAACCGCGAGCATTATCGAAGATAAAATCAGTATAAATTTTTTATCATATATCTCTTTTATGTTAAGCGTTTTTTTGCAGATATATCTGTAAAATATAAAATGTCCCACAGCATAAAAGAAATAGCAAAAAAGTGTTGTATAGCCTGCGGCATGATATCCGTATATAGGTATAAAATATGCATTAAGACCTACATTTAAGGCTGCTGCCGTAACAGATGCTATCATTACAAAAATATTTTTACCGTAAAAAAATTCCACAGTCGAAAAAAGGTCATACAAAAACATAAAAAATATGCTTAACGCTATAGGCGGTATGCAATAAACCGCATCGGCATACTTATTGCCTGCAAAAAGATATATAATCTCCGGCACAAACATCATCAAAAGGAAGATGCATCCCGATATCAGGATAAGCAGGATATTTCCCATCTTTTTTAACGCCTCATAATTATTCTTTTTAAGCTGTTCATAGCTCCACGGAAGATACGAAGCACTTATGGCAGACATAACAAGCTGCATAATAAGAACTATACTATATGCTATCGTATAATTGGCAGTTGCTGCATCACTTTCAAGATTGGAGATCATAATCCTGTCTGATTGGGTAAGTATCATTTCAGACAGATAATGCGGTATAAGAGGTATGTTAAATGCCAATGCATATTTCCAAAACTTCGGCACCACAAGTTTCTTACCTTTTGCAAACTGATAGCCATAAAAGAAACCACCAAACAAAACATTTACAGCGATAGTCGATACAATCTTGGCCATAGCTTTATCTTCACTTAACAAAACCGCAACAACACCCACGCCGATATTTAATACCGACATCAAAAGAGTCACTACGACCAGCCATTTATATTTAAATTCATATCTTTGTCGGCCGCTCCAAAAAAGAAGTGCCGGATAACAAAGCAAATCCAAAAACAACATGACAACCAGTTCAGTGGACATTTTAAGCACGTGGTTGCACCAGTTTCTGGCAAGCAGGTAGAATATAAAATACGAACAGGTAATGAGAGTATACAGACACTGCATACTCGAAACATACCTGTCTCTGGTCTTTGCATCCTCATACCTAACCATAGCATTGTTAAATACGCCATAGGAAAGATTAACAGATGTAAATATTATAAGAATACTTCTCCATGAATTGTAAGTATTGGTTATTCCAAACTCATCCGGTTCCATAATTCTGGTAAAAATCGGGGTCGAAAGAACACTTAATCCCATCTGCAATATGTTGCAAAACAAAAACCAGATAGAAGCCTTGGCGGGAGTCGACATATTTTTATATATATTTAATAATCCGGAAATTTTCTTCTTCATAACTACTCCAAAATCTAAGGCTCTACTTCCATGAATTAATCATATCTATAACATACCCTGCTTCATCGTCAGTCATACCATAATACATAGGTATACTGAGTTCTGTACGTGATATCTCTTCTGCTATAGGATAAGCTCCTTCCGGGATATTTAAATCGGCATAAGCACCTTGCATATGCATAGGAATCGGATAGTGTTTGTTGGTTCCTATCCCCTTGTCATTTAAATATTTTTCAAGTTCATCTCGCCTGTCGCATCTTATACCAAATATATGATATACATGTGTCATATCCGGTTCGGTAACAGGAGTTATAACTTTTTCATTGTCTATGCCGTCTATATACATCTTAGCAATCTCATTTCTTCTTTTGTTCCACTTATCAAGCTCATGAAGCTTCACTCTTAACATCGCCGCCTGAACCTCATCAAGTCTGGAATTATTGCCCTTATATATATGGTGATATTTATAATCCGAGCCGTAATTGCCAAGCGCCCTGCACATATCCGCAAGTTCCCTGTCACTTGTAACTATAGCACCACCATCGCCTAATGCGCCGAGATTTTTGCCGGGATAAAAACTAAAACCTGCAGCATCTCCGAGATTACCTGTTTTAACCCCTTTATAGGTTGCGCCATGCGCCTGTGCGGAATCCTCTATAAGTTTTAAATTATATTTTTCAGCTACCTTTTTAATCTCATCCATACGGGCAGGCTGACCATAAAGATGAACAGCCATAATAGCCTTGGTTTTATCTGTAACTGCATCTTCTATAAGTGCAGGATTGATGTTAAATGTTTCGATGAAAGGTTCAACAAAAACAGGCTTTGCACCGGTATATGAAACCGCAAGAGCAGTTGCTATATAAGTATTGGACGGAACTATAACTTCATCTCCCTCACCTATACCATATGCACGAAGTATGAGATAAAGAGCATCCAGTCCATTGCCGCAGCCTACGCAATAATCGGCACCACAGTAGGCAGCAAACTCCTTTTCAAACTCCTCGCATTCCTTACCCTGTATAAACCAGTTATTGTCATAAACCCGCTTAAATGCATCAAGCATCTTGTATTCAATTTCTTTATGCATTACCTCAAAAGATACAAAAGGAATTTTCATCATAATCCATCTCCTTGTTTTTTATTTGTCTCGTTTTTTATACGTCCCCCGGCAAAATCTATTATAGTAAAATCAATTTCACCAAAAGCCACATCTAAAGTTTTGTTATGTCTTTAAAACGATATCCCTCTCCATATAGTCAAGTGTTTTTTTCAGTAAATTCAATACTTTTTTGAGTCCTCATAATGAATGAAGCTACTCTATAGCTTTCTTTCGGAAATCCTCATTATCCAAAAAGCCCTCGTCGCTTGTTTTATCCTTGTGCATACCACACATTCTTTCGATAAATGATATAAGTATATAAAAAGCCGCACCCGGATTGACAATCATCCTTAAAGCCGTTCTAAGATAAAGATTTTTAATCTTAAAAAACGGTGCAACTTTTTTTCTCTTTTTAACATACTTATTGTCAGGATGTTCCTTAAAAAGCATTTCAAAGAAATTGTTTACATCCTGTCTTAAAAGTTCTGTAAACCTGCTGTTTCCTCCGGTAGACACTCCTGTATCTGTCTCGTACCAGATAAAATAGCGGTCAAAGAGTTTTATACTCTTACCTTCAAGTGCAGCAAGTACGACAAATATATCCTCTTCATACTTTACATACGGACTTATCCTTTTTAGATAATCCAGATATTGCTCTCTTTTATTGACAAAGGAAGCACCACTTATATTGTCTCCATAGAGCACAAGATTTTTTATGAGTCTTTCACGATTGTTTTTCTTTCTATAAGCCTGTATATCAAACGGGTGGCAGAATTCTGTTTTCCTGAAATCTCCATCTTCAAGCTGATAACCCTGTATAAGTCCAAAGCAGGTATCACAGGGATTCTTCCTAAGAAAGCGGTCAAGATTGCCAAGTGAATTTTCATCATAAAATAAATCTCCGGGGCCAAAGTCGCGGATATACTCTCCCGAGCAGTGTTCCAATGCTGATATAATATTTTTTACGGTACCCTGATTTTCCTCATGTGGGACCATAATATATCGGTCAAAATTATATTTCTTAAAATAACCAACTATCTCATCAAAATGATTCTCTTTCGAACCATCATCCGACACAACGATTTCATAGTCTGTAAACTTCTGTTCAAGTATAGACTTAAGCGTAAGCTTAACCTCATCCATATCCACATTGTATGTTAGTAAAATAATAGAAAATCTCATCATAAACCTCTTATTAAAATCCAATCTTAAATCCTACAATAAACTAACTATTAAAATTCAATCTCAAATCCTACAATAAACTAACTATTAAAATTCAATCTCAAATCCCGCAATAAACCTATTGCTATAATCCGGGCTAAATTTTAATCCCAATTATATAACTATCATCTGTCATATATAGCTTTGATCCAACTCTATAAACTTATTTTCTTCGCCGGATTTCCGAATACATGCCTGCCCGGTTTTACATTGGTAATAACCACAGAGCCCATTCCAACCATCGCATCCTCACCTATGTCAAGTCGCTGTTTGACCGTAGCATTCATGCCGATATATGCACCTTCACCGACATTAACCATACCGGCCAGGGTTGCTCCGCATGTCATCTGCACACCTTTTTTTAAAACATCATCATGACCTATCGAAACATGCGCATCCAGCTTGACATCATCCATGATAACTGTATCAGAGTTAAATCCTTTTTCAATCACAACGTGGCTTCCAAACTCAACATTGTCACCGATTATAACTTTACCAAATGCAGGAATTCTAAACTTCGGCTCGCCGGCATAAAAATAAGGCTCCGTACCTATAACCACATTTTCCGCGCAGTGGAAATTATCGCCTATCCGGGCATGACGGATTACAGAACCAAAGAGAATCTCCGCACCATTGCCTATCACTACATCATGGTCTATCAGGCAGCCCCTTTCAATATAAGAATTTTCTCCGATTATAACATTTTCACCCACAGTATATCCTTCAGGAGTAAGTGTATACTTTCTGAGTCTTTCTACTTTCTTTTCTTCCTCAGATACCCTGCATGCAAACTTTCCGTACTCAGTCTGAGCATCCTTACATGAGACAAAACAATTATAAGCTTTAAGCTCATCAGGTATTTCAATAGTATCATCCACAAAAACAAGACAATTTTTATGTCCACTCATATTAAGAAGAAGTCCCTTTACCTTATCTGTCAAAAATAAAACCGTTCCATCTATGGGTCTGCCGATAAAACTGCTTGCGGTGATATCAAAATTATAATTATCATCAATCTCTTTTACATTAAATCTCATATCAATTGTTATCCCTGCCAATATATTTTAAAAACTCATCGTAATCTCTTATATAATCAGCTTCATCATAATACTCAGAAGCAAGCACCATCAAAACTGCATCAGGCGAAAAGTCAAACATCTCTCTCCATGTATCATTGGCTATATAAAGTCCCTCGAAAGGCTTGTCCAAAAGCACTTCTTCTTTCTCGACGCCGTTATCCAGGAGTATCTTGCACGAGCCATGGATACATATCAATATCTGCTCTAATTTTTTATGCGCATGAAATCCTCGCCTTACACCTTCTCCTGTATCATACATATAGTAAACCCTTTTAATTTCAAAAGGTATATCCTTCATCTCTTCAAGAGCAACGAGCTGTCCCCTGTCGTCACCATGTATCTGAAATTGATATTTCTTAATCTCCATATAAAATCCACCTTTCAAAAGCAAGCTGCAAATCAAAGCCTATGCACAATTGGCTCTCAGAAAATAAATCGCTATACACAGTATAACAAATTCCACACCTAAAAGTATATAGTTAAATATCTTACTTTCCCCATGACGACTCCTTGGCACAAGAACAAATGCAAGTGTAGGAAGTGCAGCTATAAAATATCTTCCCTGTACACCCTGCACGACATACTCTCCCGCAAAATTAATCCTCGTATCGCCTATATATATCCCAAGTATAACACATATAGATATAAGAAAAAATGCCACGCCGCAAAGAACCTTATCTTTGACTTTTACCTCTTCTCCGGTCATATAAACTTCACTGCCAAATACATAAAGTGCAAACATAGGCACTATATAGATAAGCGGACCGAGAGGATAATTGAGCGAACCAAGCACATTTAACCATAGCACATAATCAGAAAATTTATCTGTAAATGTATGGAACAAAATCTTAAATACATTTAACGGTGACGCAAATAAGAAATCAAGTGTAGACATACCTGTACTTACAGCCGGCGCAGATACCTCCTTTATAACTTCGGATGGTGCAGGCGAAGTTGACGAAAGTGCCGATATAGCTGCCGAAACCGCTATGATACCAAGCAGAAGAAGCGGTATAAGGGCTGTCATAAACTTTTTAAAATAATCCTTTTTATCACCAAATTTATGCATAGGTATAAGAAATACCAAAAGGCCTAAAAATACATATACATACTTACACAGGAAAATAAGCGCAAGCACAAAGCCCAGCAAAAGTGCATCCTTATAACCAATCTTTTCCTTTACACCGTAAGCATAGTAAAAGCAAAGTGCTATAAACAAAAAGCACAAACCATTGAGCAGCGCATCCGGTGAAAAGGATGCTGCCTGATATATAGTCATAGGAAAAAGAGCGATAACAACCATAGAATTTTTAAGAACAGGAGTTATACTTATCGCTTTATAAGAAAGCCACACAAAGCAAAAAAGATTGAAAAGTCTTCCCAGCACTACGCAGCCAAAAACACTCAGATTTAATACTCGTCCGATAAAAAGCCCAAGCGCCTGAGGATAATAAAAAAGTGACATTATCCCCTCGCCAAAGCCTATAGTCATTTTTTCTTTAGAAAATTTTATACCTTTCAAATAATTCTTATAAGCATAGCCTTCACCGCTTCCCGGTTTGGTCAGCTTATAATCCAAATCATAAAAATTATCCGGTGCAACGGCAACTCCACCGCCATGATTGAGCGACACAACAGGGGCAGCGACATTACCATAAGATACGTCCATTGCTCTTACAAAATGAGACCATCCGTCGCACTCCTGAAACGGCGTTCCGACAACAGCCATAAGCAAGCCAAAAAATAACGCCATTACCAGAAAAAAATTCTCAACCGACAGCAGTTCCCCTTTACGAAATCTATCGACAATACTCATAATAAATCTCCATTCCAAAGCTGCCGGCACAAATCATCAGGCAACTACAGTTTGCCTATAATAAACAAAAATCTGACAGCCAGCTCATCAAAGAGTCCCTGCCTGAATCTGTGCGGATAAAACAGCTTTTTAATCATTGCTATAAAATTATAGCTCTTATGAGTAAATAAAGCCAGTACTTTTTTATCTTTTTCACTTAAGTCATCCTTATAATAATACTCAAACTCCCTAAGCATCTTTCTTATATTTGAAAAATAATCATTTACAAAAAACTTTTTAAATCTCCATATCTGGAACTTTATAAAATCCATACCTCCGGGACTTACATTGTGACCGGTTCTTCTGTAATTTACCGTAGGCCTGTTATCATATATAACCTTGCCAAGTCCCTGACATACTATATATGTCCACCAGTCATGTCCGCAGCTAAACTTTGGCGTATCCTTGGCGATAAGCTTTTGTGCCTTATAATTAAATACAGAATTAAATCCAAGCGGCATACAGTCAACGAGTGCATTGGCAAACGAAGGATTTTTTTCCGTTCCTTTCTCATCACAAACCTTAATAAAATTTAAATCATCATCACAGAGATTATAATTGGAAAAATAAAGCAATGGTTCGTCACTTTCATCTTTTTCCAGCATCTCAACCGCCATCTTAATCTTATCCGGAAGCCATACATCATCCTGATCTGCATAGGCATAATAATCCGCCTTATCAGCATGTCTAACCAACCATAAAAAGCTTTTTATAAAGCCTACATTTTTTCCTCTCTCAAGGGTAAGCTTACCTGTTTTTTCGTACTCCTTTAGGATATCAAGCGTTCCATCTGTGGAACCATCGTCTCTGACATAGATACTAATGTTTTCATAGGTTTGAGCTAATATACTTTCTATCTGCTCCTTTATATGATCGGCGCCATTGTAGGAGGATAAAAGTACGTTTACTTTTTTCACCATCTTAATCCTCCTCTCGTGGCGAGTATGTTGCGGTTCCACCTATATTAACCGGTTCTGAACCTTCATTTTCTATATACACTTTATAGTCTCCGGATTTTGATATTTTAAAAGTATGAGTAATTATATCATCACCCTCTATATATCTTATAACACCATCCGGTTCGACAATTCCAACTTTTAGTTTTATATTTTCTCCATCTGAAGGTAAATTATCTACATTTACATTAACAACTACCCTTCCATAATCATTAACATCAGTCAACATAAAGTATATAAACTTCTGATTAGCATTTATCTTTTCACCAAAAAAATCTTTCCTTGTTTTTCCTTTATTACAATCTAATTCCAGATATTCTTGCGCATATTCTATATTATCTTCCTTACCATTTGTTATAATATGTTCTACAAATCCGTCATCGCATACAACAATTTCTTCTTCTGTTTGTTTACTTGAATTAATATAAATATAATTAAAAGCATTCTCTGTAATATCAGTAGCTGCATATACTACTATACTACTGCTTAATATAGCCGCAACTGATATAAGTGTTAAAATCCCTTTTTTAAAGTCTCTTAAAGTATATTTTACCGCAAGTACAGCTCTTTCATATATACCGACTTTAGTTCCTGACATAGAGACAAAGCTTGCCATCTCACCCAATGCGTCATGATTAACTTTTAAAAGGCATTCAAAATAATCCTCCGAGCTAAATCCTGCTTTCTTTAAACATTTATAATCACAGCCTGCTTCAGAAAAAATATCATATTGTTTTTTTATCATCCTCGCAAGCGGATTAAACCAATGTATGCAGCACATTATATTGGTCATAGGTTTTATATACGGATCACCCTGCTTATAATGATTTAATTCATGCGTAAGCATGATTTTTAAATCTTCAGTATCATATTTTTTTAATCCTATATATATGCCAGGTCTGAAAAAGCCAAAGATAAACGGGGACAAAGCGCCTATAGAAACATAAACCTTAATCTTTCTTCTTATCTTAAGTTTTTTTCTTATCTCAGCAGCAACTCCCTGTACTTCATCATCAGCCTTGGCATTAAAGGCAATCATACTTTTAAACGACATAAGTTTCTTTATCCACTTTATTAACAGTTTTACAAGATTAAATAAAAGAACAATTAAAACTATAACTGATATAATCCTCATAGTATCAGTATATTGTGCATAATAGTTTTCAAAACCTGAAAAAAGATATGATTTTATCGAAAGTATAATGACCATACTTGGTATATAAAAACTTATAATTACCACCTTTAAAGAAAAATTAATAATATCAGCTCTTAAATACTTATCAAAATATTTAAGCATGGCAAACCATATAAGTGCAAAGATTGTTCCTGTTAAGTCGGCTGCAAGTATTATCAAAACTATATTACAAATTATATCCATATATCTATCTCCATCATCTGTACTATCTTGATTGTATGATTTATATACAAAAAAATCAATACATAAAAACAAAAGAAAAGCGGATAGCTTTCGCTATCCGCCTATATTCATCTTAATAAACATATGTTCCTGTAACTGTTACCGTAACACCACTATTATTTTCTACATATACTCTGTAATTTCCGCTCTGTGTCAAAGCAAAACTATGACCTACTACAGTAGCACCATTTACATATCTTCTCGTACCATCCGGCTGACATATACCAACCTTAACTGTGGTATCAAGAGGATCTATATTGACCGCAATATTTATCGAATGACCGCTGGTAGCATAAAATATAGCACTTGTAGCAGAATGACCTGTCTCAATCTCCCAATCATCTATAGGTTTCATAGTATTTATCTCATACACAGGACCGATAGCCGGCTCCATAGGTACAAGCTCGTCTCCGCTTGGATATTCAGTATATTCTACATAACCATCTTCACACAAAACTCCTCCATCACCCGACTCAGCCAGTACAGACATACTTCCTGCCATCAAACCTACAACTGCGAGCACCGCCAATAATTTCTTTTTCATTTTCTTCATACTATTCTTCCTCCTATGTATTAATTTCGAATCTCTATACAATGTATAGAGTTTCTACTTGATTAGTATACAATACACAAGCATAAAACGTCAACAAAAACTTACATAATTTGGAAAAAGAAAACCAAATTATAATTTATACCTTACAAACCTTAATCTTCTTCATATCGGTTTTTCCTTTTCTTTCGCGGCTTACCGAGTCTTCGCATCCTCTTTTTGACTATTTCTTCACGTTTTCTTTTGTCTTCAAATATTTTATTATAATAATCCGATTCGATATAATCCGGGATAAAGTGTTCATATCTTTCTTCAAGGGACAACTTGGTGAATTGTATAAAAGAAAGCTTTACTTTATACATTTCGGTATAACAGGCTCTGCACTCGATATTTACCTCATATTGGATAAAACGAAAGCGTTCGCAGCATGGACAG
>CADCDW010000046.1 GCA_902800325.1 uncultured Lachnospiraceae bacterium | reverse complement strand
CCCTCTCTCCTTACATTGTGGCTATAAATTAACCATTTTTCCTTGTTTCTGTTAGCCATTTCCTGTCATGCACACCCTCTCTCCTTACATTGTGGCTATAAATTAGCCATTTTCCCTTGTTTCTGTTAGCCATTTCATAACTAACTCACTGTTTCACTTACTTGACTTTCTTCTCCTATCCCCTGTAACATTTACATCATACCTATTCTACAACCACTCCCCCTTCTTGATCAGTACGCCGAATTCTAACCCCTAACTTATCCAGACACTCCAAAACTTCCTCGTGAGGATGACCATAGATTGAATTATGAGCACATGATATAACAGCATTTTCAAAATCTATTTGATTGTAAAATTCCAAATTAATTGAATTTCTTGAACCATGATGCGGAACCTTTAGGATATCATAGTTATCAAGAAGATAATCCCGCTCATTTAATATCATATAGCCAAGCGCATCATCACCCATATCACCGGTGAGTAAAACAGAACAGTCCTCGGATATATAGCTAAGACATAGAGAGGCGTCATTTATATCATCAGTTTTATATAATCTATCCGGATGAGTACACATAATTTCAAATGATTCGTCAGTCACATAATCTCCGGTTTCCATAAACATAACTTTAATGCTGTTTTTTTCCGCCAGAGCCAGGATATCCCGAAATGCAGCTTCATCCTTCATCGCATAAGAAAATACAAGGTTATCAATCTTAATCCCCGACCTTTCACCCATATCAAGGATATACAAAAGTCCGCTTATGTGATCCCTATCCGTATGCGATATAAACCAATAATCAATGTGCGCCATACCAAAATATTTAATAACAGGAATCATGACATATCTTCCAAGTTCATCATTGGAAGTTGATCCACCATCGATAATCATATTGAGCCCGGACCGGCTTCTAATCAAAATTCCGTCGCCTTGTCCGACATCAATAAAAGCTACCAGTTCACCACAGGACTGCTCATATGTATAAATGCACGTTCCAAAGCAAACTCCCGATACTAAAAGTGCATAAATCACACACAGAAACCTCCACTTTTTAAATGAAAACCATATATGATGCTTCTTATAAATCCGTTCTTTTACATTCATAACAAATCTTTTATTTAAAAGTGCCAACAGTAAAATGAGCATAATATAATAAAGCGCAATCTGATAAATATATATCCTGCCTATATTTATCCGGGCAAAAGGAAGTCTGTAAAATGCCGCACATAAAGCATCATAAAACTTCAAAATCATCTCTCCCGGTTTTATTACAAAAGCAGCAACCCCGACCGAAATATATGCACATAAAAGCCCCATAATCCCGGAAACAAACACAACTGTCATAAGCGGAATAACAATCAGATTAAGAAATATACTGTACAAAGTCACCTCATGATATATACAGATGATAACAGGCAGCATAACAATATTTACCGAAAATGACATTATAACCGAAGCAAAAAATTTCTTCTTCCATGTATTTATATAATAAAAATAATTAAGATGTTTTAAAATATACCGGCCAACACATACACCTATTATGGCTGTAACGCTAAGTATTACCGAGCTGTCCGTAAGCTTAAACGGGTTATACAAAAGAATAACCAAAACAGCTGTCGATAGAGCTACAGGCATATCATAAGTATCGCCTGTATATACAGCCACTAAAGAAAGTAGAATCATACAAAGAGCCCTCAATGTAGACATACTAAAACCGGTCATCAATGCATATGAAAAAATAATTAAAAATGCCAATCCACCTGCTACGTATCTATTTACCCTGAGTCTCCTCAACAACTTATATAAAATACCAAATATCAAAGAAATATGAAGTCCGGATATAGCAAGTATATGTGCGATACCGTTATTTTGATAATCAAGTTTAGTTATATCATCCACAGATTTTCTATTTCCAAGTAAAATTCCGCAATATATACCTGCTGTTTTTTCATCTGTAATTTCATACATTTTTTCCTTTGACATAAGCTTTAAATCAAACAGAAAATTCAAATATTTATATATGTGCGACTTATCATCAGCAACAAAACTAATATCTTTATTACTTACACTAAACAAGATATTTTGAGCTTTATAGTAATCCTTAAAATCAAAACAGCCGGGATTAGAATTGTGTGAAAATGCCTTTAATGTACCCTCCACCCGGACTATATCACCGATTCTGTATAATCCGTCCGTTCCAAATGCCACAACATTAAATCCATATTCCAGATGCAAATATAAGTCAAACCCTTCATCATTTTCTTTAATCATATAAACAACACCACTACAATCTGCTTTCATATCATCAGGATACGATATATGCGCGTCTCGCATATATACATTTAAAAAACCTGCCATGCAACACAAAAAAAGTATCAAAGCCATACGCAGATTTCCGCGTTTTAGCCTTGATACAATAAAAATCACACCACAAATAAGCATAATAACAATTATGCTTTTTCTTAAAATACTATCGGCAAATAAGCTTATCACCTCTCCAAGTGCAAACGAAACAACAGCCCATAGTAATGGTCTTTTCAATTTTTTCTCCTTTTAAATCTTAGTTAAATGCTTCACTGTCCTCATCATAATAATATATAGAATCCCTGTTTAGAAGCTCATCAGATATAAGCTCATCATCTTCAGAGTTTAAAACAATTCTGATATTGGATATATCCACAATCTGATATAAGGTTCTGATAAGACTCGCTTTAGCCAAAAGAATATAATCATCATTATATTCACCTATTACTTTAAAATCAAGCGTTACCACATTATCCGAATCAATCATATAAGTAGTATAAGCAAGCCTACCTTCAAAATAAGGTGAAAGAGCCGCCATAATTTCTTCTATAGAAGCCGAGGTTGAATCTGGTTGTTTTAACTGATATCTTTCGTCTTCCACCACAACCTTATACCCATCCGGATGATAGATATATATCATAGTTGTCTCCGGAATACCACTTTCGGTTGTAGAAGCAGTATCATCTAATTTCGATTTGACACAGCCTGCAAGATTAAAAATCAGGCATGCAAAGGTCAAAAAACTCATAATCATCGTAATACGGCTATTAACTTTTATAATTCTCTTATCTTTCATTACAGGCTATCCCCTAATGTTCTTATTATTTATTTCAGGCTTCCCCTAATGTTCTTAGTATTTATTTCAGGCTTTCCCTAATGTTCTTATTATTTATTTCAGGCTTTCCCTAATGTTCTTATTATTTATTTCAGGCTTCCCCTAATGTTCTTATTATTTATTACAGGCTATCCCCTCTTAAGCGGAATTTTTATTGTAAATGTCGTACCCTCGCCGGACTCACTATAAAGCTTAATAGTACCATTGTGCATGCTGATAACATTTTTCGTAATAGCAAGTCCAAGACCTGTTCCTCCGGTATCACGGCTTCTCGCCTTATCAACCCTGTAAAATCTCTCAAACACCATAGACTTACAATCATCCGGAATACCTACACCCGAATCAGCCACCTTTACATAAAAGAACTTATGGTCGGCATTGAGAGTCACCTTAACCCAACCATTGTCTATATTATACTTAACTGAATTTTCAATAATATTGGACAATGCCAGACTAAGCTTAACCTCATCAACTTCTGCCACAATATCTCTATAGCTTTCATATGTTATCTCGATATTTCTCTGGTTGGCAATCGGAGTAACTCTTTTCAAAATTACATCCAAAAGATCATTGATACTAATCTCCTCTATATTCATCTCGGCAGATTTTTTGTCCATTTTAACAAGTGTAAGCAGATCGGTAATAATCTTACTTTCCCTGTCTATTTCATCCACTATATCGTTCATAAATTCCTTATACATATTAAGATCGGCATCTTCATTTTGCACAAGTGAATCTGCAAGAACCTTCATAGATGTTATAGGTGTTTTTAACTCATGTGACACATTTGAAACAAACTCCTGTCTGCTCGAATCTATATCTGCAAGTTTTTCTATAGTCTCATTGTAGTTGCCTATCAGATTCCTGAATTCTGTAAATCCCTTTTCCTTGATCGGTTCATCAAGATGTCCGTTTTGGGCGATATCCATCTGATTATTAATATATCTTAAATCTCTCACACTTAGAGTACTTATGTAATAAGCTATAATTATACAAAGTACAAGTATGATCAAAAATACTATCACAAGCTTTGAAACAACTGTATCATTGAGCGAATTGATATTGTCATACGAAATGTGAAGTAATATCAAACCTGTATCATTTCCTTCACTATCCTTTATCTTACGAATATATCTTATATAGTTATCCTCTTCATAGATATAAGTATTATTACTTCCATGCATAGCCTCCATAAGCTTTTCACTGATGATATATTTTCCGCTTCTATCCGAAGAATCTTTTATAATCCTGTAATCAGAATCGATTATAATAATTCTGCCTCCATAAACAGATGCAAGAAGTTCTACATCCGAGTCCAGCGAATCCGGATCGACTTCACTTACTAAAAGCTTTGCAATTATATCTGTATTTTTATCGACATTCCTTAGAATATCTTTTTTATACTGAGAATAATAAATCTTTTCGGAAATAAATGCATATATACCTATCGATACGGTGCACATCACAATTATTACAACCGCAACAAAAAGCTTCAGACTTATACCTTCTTTTTTTTCAGAAAAAAACTTCACTTTTCTATCTCCATTTCAGTATCATATCTTTCATAATATCACACATATTTTTTTACAGCAAGCAGCAGTTGATTACAAACATGTTGTATCATAAATTATATTTTATCACTAACTATCTTTTTGTTATATTATTAACTATGTTTTTGTTATATCATTAACTATGTTTTTGTTATATCATTAACTATGTTTTTGTTATATTATTAACTATGTTTTTGTTATATCATTAACTATGTTTTTGTTATATCATTAACTATCTTTTTGTTATATCACTAACTATCTTTTTGTTATATCACTAACTATCTTTTTGTTATATCACTAACTATCTTTTTGTTATATCACTAACTATCTTTTTGTTATATCATATAGCCATACACTTATCATTTCTTTATCTATCTACTTGTTATATGCCTGTTAAATTGATAAAATATAATTAAATAATTACAATAATATGCTATTCCTAAGGAACTGAAATAACACAAAAATCCCGGGAGGAAACCAACTATGTCATATATCAACACCTTGCCAAAGATAGATCTGCACTGTCATCTTGATGGTTCGTTAAGCCTTGAATTTATAGAAAAATGTCTGGATAAAACCATAGATATAAATGAAATCACAGCACCTTATGACTGTCAAAGCCTTGCAGAATATCTAACCAGATTTGATCTGCCTGTAGCGGCTCTTCAAACCGGAGAAAATCTTAAACAGGCGGTTTTGGATGTTATCTGCCAGGCAAAAAAAGAAAATATAACTTATCTTGAAATAAGATTTGCTCCGACACTTAGTATCAACAGTGAACTAAGCTATAGTGATATCTATGAATCAGTAATAGAAGGTTCAAAAGAAGGGCAAAAAACATATGGTGTATATTCCAACATCATAATATGTGCCATGAGACACCATAGCGAAAATGATAATCTTAATATGTTAAAATCCGGTCGCGCATATCTCGGCGAAGGAATCTGCGCACTCGACCTTGCAGGTGACGAAGCAGGTTTCCCGAACGAAAATTTTACCTATCTGTTTGAAGAAGCAAATCGTATCAGCATGCCATTTACTATTCATTCGGGAGAATGTGGCAGGAGCAAAAATATAAGGATAGCAGTCGAAGCAGGTGCAAAGCGCATAGGTCATGGAATTTGTCTTGCCGACGATAAAAGCCTTATAGACCTTTGCAAAGAAAAAAACATAGGTTTTGAACTTTGTCCTACATCCAACTACCAGACAAAAGCCGTTAAAGCCGGTATGGAATATCCTTTAAGGGCATTTCTTGATTATGGTATAAAAGCTACTGTCAATACAGATAACCGCACCGTAAGCAACACTACCATGGCACATGAATATGAACTTATAACAGGCAAATTAAATATAGCGAAGGAAGAACTGATGCTGCTTTACAAAAACAGTATCGAGCTTTCCTTCGCTAATGATGACATTAAAAATACTCTTTATAATACAGTTTCAGACTATGCAAAATAGTATCCGACTCCCCATTTGGTATGTACATATTTTGGAGTTGCAGGAGTGGTTTCTATCTTCTCGCGAAGTCTTCTTACATGAACATCAACCGTTCTTGCATCTCCGGGATAAGATGCTCCCCATATAAGATTGAGAAGCTGATCTCTTGAATATACCTTGTTTGGATTAGAAACCAAAAGATGAATCAGATCAAACTCCTTGGCTGTAAGATTAACCTCTTCACCGTCTATATAAACACGTCTGCTGTCAAGATCAAGCTTAAGTCCTTTTGTTTCAATTATCTTGGAATTATCTGTCTCGGCAACTGATTTTCCGTTACGTCTTAATATCGCCTTGATTCTCGCCTTAACTTCAAGTATGTTAAACGGCTTTGTTATATAATCATCTGCACCGTACTCCAGTCCCAATATCTTGTCCATATCCTCACCCTTAGCAGTAAGCATAATAATCGGAACATCAGAAAACTCTCTTATCATCTGACAAACCTCAAGACCTGTATGAACCGGAAGCATGATATCCAATAGAATAATATCGTATGTGTTGTCTTTAGCCTTTGAAAGTGCTTCTTCTCCGTCATAGGCTACATCAACTTCCATGTCATCCTGCTCAAGACTGTACTTAATTCCTTTTACAATTGACTTCTCGTCATCCACAACCAATACTTTTTTCATTTTACCCAATCCTCAATCAACCGTTACATAATCCTTAATCTTTTCATAAACTCCGTCCTTTATACCCGGTATGTTTTTTAGCTCATCAATACTCTTAAAGCCTCCATGCTCATCTCTGTAGCTGATAATCGCATCTGCTCTTTTTTCCCCTATACCTGAAAGAGTCATAAAATCTTCCCTGCATGCACGATTGATATCAAGCTTTCCTGATAGATTATAGTTTTCTTTTTTAGAAGAATCCAATTCTTCCGTAACCTCGTTATGGTTATCTCCCGATTCTTCACTGTCAATAGAAACTTTTTTTAGCACATCAACCTCATCTTCATAAGGAAAATAAATCTGCTCACCATCTTTTATATGCTCAGCAAGATTAATATATTCCAAGGAAGCGCCATCAGTAAAACCGCCTGCCGCATCAAGAGCATCTTTTTTTATCGAATCCGCATCAAGGAAGTAAACGCCCGGGTTTTCAACAGCTCCACATACATGCACTGTCCATTCACCGGTTGTATTATCTTCACCTTCATTAGCATACGCAGATCCCGATTCGGTTTTACCTTCCCCCACGTCGTACGTGGAGCCAAATCCATCAGTATTGTCACCCGAAACCTCTGAACCTAATCCATCTTCGGAAATAAAACCATTTTCTTCTGTAGATGATACTTTGACAAACTGTTCATTTTTACCACAGGCTGCTAAAAAACAAAGTATGAAACTTATATAAAAAGCAAATAAAATACGCTTCATGAAAAATCCCCCTTTTTATAAAAGTGCATTATAAAAAGGCAAATTAATCCATATTGCATATACAAAACACTGAACATATTTTACAAAAAATAAATGAATTTTACAACACTTTTAATAAAAATAATTACTTTTTCCACTGAAAAATAAAGAAACCGGTTATCGCCACTATCATACCTATCAGCTTTGTAATTTCAAACTGACTTTTTTCAACTCCAAACAATCCTAACAATTCTATAAGATACGCCACCAAAAGTTGCGCTATAACTATCAACAAAACCGCCTTAGCAGGTCCAAGTGATGCCATACTCTTTATAACTGTCCATGTTATAAAAGCGCCTATCACTCCTCCAAAAAGCATATACTTATCATCTATTTTTGTAAGAGACATTATACCTGCCTGATTTCTTTCAAATATAATCCATAAAAGAAATGCAGCGACAAAACCCGAAAACGCAACCCACGCAGAAGCAAGCCACGTCGAAGTCTGTTTTGTAACTCCTGTATTAAATACTCCCTGTATACTCATAAGTGCACCTGATATAAGCGCTATAATATATCCCAACATAAACATTCCTCCGGTTATAATAACTAAAATTAAATTGGCGATTGCGAACAGCAAACTTCGCAATCGCCTTCTTCAAATATATTATCTGCATAAAGGAATGTTTTATTCAAATATATTAATCAGTTGTTATGGAAATCGTATCATAAACCTCCATGTCTACTGAATCAGGATATACAAAGTCAGAATCTATCTCCTTCTTCCACGCTTCAATCGTTTCTGCAAGCTGATTATCAATTGCTTCAGCCGTCATCTGCTCTTTTTTTTCAGCCGTTGCATCAATATCCGTAAGCGCGATCATAAGAAATACATGATAACCATACTCACTTTGTACAACCGTACTGTAATCGCCATTTTTCATATTGTATAACAGATTATATATTTCCTCGCCATAGGTTTCAAGAATTTCCTCAGGAGTCATGGTATGTTCTTTGGCATTTTCAAGTTCATAATACTCGGACAGTTTTTCCATGCTTTCTGAATCTATGCCGCCTTCTACCGCGGTTGTTGAAAGTGTACTGCATGCAGCCAAAGCCTTTTCATACTGCTGTTTCTTTTTCTCGCTGTCAAACGGAGTTATAACTCCCTTATCATCGATTGTATAGCATTCAAAATACATGTCAAAAAATGTTGTTTCCCTTGCCTGCTCATCCGAAATCTCTATCGGTGAATTTTCAAGAATCTTATCTTCCATCTTTTTGGCAATAGTATTTTCAGTCATAACCTGAGTTATTTTTTCTAATGTCATTTCCATGGATGCCTTATCACTATCTGTAAGTCCGTCATAAAAATTTTTGGCTGCCTCATCTATATCCGATAATTCTTTTTCAGTAAGCGATATACCTAATTCATCTGCATGCGCATTTAAGGTTTTTACCTTTATAATCTCGGTAACCACAGCTTCTCTGGTAAGGTCTGTCATGGAAATCTCATCGCCGGCATCTTCAGGCAGGGAAAGTGCCCACACATCCTGGCCATATTGACTTTCATATCTTTCCTTTATGGTATTGACATATATATAAACCTCAGCCTTTGTAACTATATTATCGCCATATTGAAATACAACAGTTCCGTCATGAACTGTATCATCTTTTTTATTGTTTTTACCGCAGCCCGTAAGCAAAAAAGGCATCAGCATCAACATAAGCAAAACAATTGAAGTTTTTCTTTTCCAAAACATAATCTTTCCTCCAATCATTCGTCAAACAAAACTTCAAAATCCAAAACAGTATTCATAGCCGTTTCCAAAAGTTCATCCGGAATAAGCTTTGATGCAGGAAGCCTGAAGCCTGCATTTTTATCAGGTACAAACTTTAATCTTCCTTTATATTTTTTCAAAAGACCATTCATCATATCCGGATTAACCGGAGCATCCGGCCACATTACAAAATAAAGTGTATCCGATACATATTTGATATCCATAACATAAACCTTATGTGCCAGTGCTTTTAAGTAAGCTATGTCAAAAAGTCTTAAAACACATTTTGGTACTTCTCCAAACCTGTCACGGATTTCCTCTATTATATCATCATTTTCCTCTCTTGTGGTACATTTTGATATACGTTTATATAAATCCAGTTTAATATACTCGCTCTTTACATAAGTATCAGGTATATATGCCTCAACCGGAAGCTCGATTGTCGTTTCAAAATCTGCTTCTTCCTTTTCACCTGACATTCTTTTTATAGCATCATTTAACATCTTGCAATAAAGATCATAGCCGACTGCTTCTATATTACCCGACTGTTCCTGTCCCAGCAGATTACCTGCGCCTCTTATCTCCAGATCTTTCATGGAAATCTTGTAGCCCGATCCAAGATCCGTAAACTCTCTTATAGCCTTCAGCCTTTTTTCTGCTACCTCTTTTATCATCTTATCACGCTTATAAAGCAAAAATGCATAAGCACTTCTATTGGTTCTTCCGACACGTCCCCTTAACTGATAAAGCTGTGCAAGTCCAAATCTGTCGGCATCATGAATTATAATAGTATTGACATTTGGAATATCAAGCCCTGTCTCAATAATAGTAGTCGAAACCAAAACATCTATCTCTTTTTTGACAAATCTTCGCATAATATCCTCAAGCTCACGCTCATTCATCCTGCCATGTGCAAACTCTATCGTTGCATCAGGTATAACGGCACGTAATCTTGCGGTAATATCCTCTATGGTATTAACTCTGTTATACACATAATAAACCTGTCCGTCACGCGCAAGCTCCCTGTTTATAGCTTCTTTAACAAACTCTATATCATATTCCATAACATATGTCTGTATAGGCATCCTATCAATCGGAGCTTCTTCCAAAAGACTTATGTCCCTTAAACCTACCATACTCATATGAAGTGTACGTGGTATAGGCGTAGCTGTAAGCGTAAGCACATCTACATTTACTTTAAGCTGCTTAATCTGTTCCTTATGCTTGACTCCAAATCTCTGTTCCTCATCGATTATAAGCAGCCCCAGATTTTTATACTCCACATCCTTTGACAAAAGTCTGTGCGTTCCAATTACTATATCGACTGTACCATTTTTTATATCAGCAAGATTTTGCTTAATCTCTTTTGGAGTACAAAATCTTGAAAGCATACGGATATTAATCGGGAAGTTTTTCATTCTTTCCACAAATGTATCATAGTGCTGCTCGGCAAGTATGGTGGTTGGAACAAGATACGCAACCTGTTTATTATCCTGTACTGCCTTAAATGCGGCTCTTATAGCTATCTCAGTCTTACCAAAACCCACATCACCACATATAAGCCTATCCATAATTTTGTCGCTCTCCATATCCCGCTTGGTTTCTTCTATGGCCTTTTGCTGATCGTAAGTTTCCTCATACGGAAACAGCTCTTCAAACTCATTTTGCCATACAGTATCAGGAGAGTAAGCAAAGCCTCTGACGGTCTGTCTTTTTGCATAAAGCTCAACCAGTTCCTTTGCTATATCGGTTATATGTCCTTTAACCCGCGCTCTTACCTTTTCCCAGTCAGTTCCTCCAAGCTTGTTAAGCTTAGGCTTTACGCCGTCTTTACCGGCAAATTTACCAATCATCGACAATTGATCTACAGGTATAAACAGCTTGCTTCCCTTATCATATTCGATACTTATATAATCCTCAAGTATACCGTCAGTTTCAACTTGTTCTATACCTCGATATATACCCACACCATGATTTTGATGAACTACATAATCACCTATATTTACATCCGAAAAGCTTCCTATCTTATCTCCCTGATATCTTGCAGTTTTCTTCTTTTTCTTTATCTCTCTTGCAGTAAATATATCAGACTCACTTATAACCACAAGCTTCGCACTGCTTATCTCAAAACCGGTTTCAAGACGCCCTACCGCAGTCATAATCTCGCCATTTTTTATGTCCCGGTCACCTTTTTCAAGAAAGAATGACGGTATATCATTGTCATTTAAATCATTTGCAATTCTTTTTGCTCTGGTAGCTGACGGAGACAGAATTATTATCTTATATTTTTTCTTCTTCCATTTTTTAATATCTGTCATCAGTCCTTCAAAACTGTTGTTGTAACTTATAAGACTGGTAGTTCTTATATTTACTGTCTTTTTTTCATTCCAGACACGTGCAGGAAGATAGTTTTCGGCAAGCATAATTATATTTCTTTCACTAAGTCTCGCAACTATCTTCTTTCCGTCATATAAAACATCCGCCTGCTTTGGAAGTATATAACCACCCTCAAGTCTTCCCGTCATAGATTGAGAAAACTCAGTAGTATAAATATCTGCCTGATGATAAACCTTATCAGGTTCATCTATATAAATCTGTGTATCCTTCGGAAAATAATCCAAAAATGAAACCGTATCATCATAAAAATACTCAACCATGCTGTCGAGTCCCATGGTGGAATTGAACTCCTTAAGTTCCTCTTTGACAGCTTCAACCATTTTACCAAGTCTGGCATAACTTTCTGTCCGAAAGCTTTTCTTTAACACAGCACTCTGAGTCTTATACTCTTTTTCTATAGCTGCTATACCTTTTTCTATACGTTCCTCAGTTAGCACCATCTCACAAGACGGATATATATTTAATTCGTCTGTCTCTTCTATAGAACGCTGACTTTGGGCATCAAAGCTTCTTATCGAATATATCTCATCTCCCCATAATTCAACACGATAAGGGCACTCTTCCGTAAGTGGGAATATATCAATTATTCCTCCACGTACCGAAAACTGCCCGCGTTCTTCAACCATAAATGTTTTTTCATATCCAAGGGATGTAAGCTTACTTGAGAATTCTATGGTATCAACACTCTCATCCTTTTTCAGACGGATTACATTTTCCACGATATGACTTATATCCGGAATCTTATCCATAAGCCCTTCTATCGTAGTTACAACCGTTACATCGTCATGAGCTGCTATGTGTCTTATAATCTCAAGTCTGTTTTTTGCGGTTTCATTTCCATGAATATCCGCATAATAAAAAAGAGCATCTTTAGCCGGATAATAATATACCTCTCTGTCAAAAAGCTTATAATCACCCACAATCTCCCTGGCTCTTTTTTCATCATAGGTTATTATGAGTTTAAGCTTACCTTTTTTCTCAAGAGACTTAATCAAAAGAGGCTCCACATGCCTATCCATACCCCAGACATGCATTGGGAAATTATCACCCTTCAAATCTTCTCTTAGTCCTACAAATCCCGGTTCTTCATTAAATGCCGAAATGATAGCCTGCATATCAAGAACCTCCAATATCAAATTAAATGTAAGTGCAGTCGATTTATAAAAACCGGCTGCATTAAAAATTCATTTTTATAAATTAATAATTAATTATACTTATTCATTGCAAAATCTGCATCCTCTTTTAAGATATCAGCAACCGCATCCTTCGCAGTATCTGCCGCCTGTCTTATCACAGGCTGTTCTTCTTTTGAAAACTTACCAAGAACATAGTCAGCAAGATCCATCTTAGAAGGCTTTTCACCAACCCCAACCTTAATCCTTGTAAATACATCAGTACCCAGATGAGCGATTATATTTTTTATACCATTGTGTCCACCCGCACTGCCTTTTTTTCTAATCCTGATTCTTCCTACATCAAGACTTATATCATCATAGATTACTATGATATCAGTATTGTCACATTTATAATAATCAACCAGTTCTCTTACACTCTCACCGGAAAGATTCATATAGGTCTGCGGCATCGCAAGTATAACCTTCTCCCCTTCAATTACACCCTTTCCAATCAGTGCTTTATGCTTTTTTGTATCTACCTTTATATTATAATAATCACTTATATTATATATAACTGAAAATCCGACATTATGCCTTGTACCCGCATATTCTCTTGAAGGATTTCCAAGGCCTATAATAATCTTCATAACTAAAATCCACCTGTTATAAGCTTTCAACTATGCATTATTCTTTCTTGCAATCATAATCTCTTCGGCTTTCTTAAGCTGCTCCGGAGTGTTGACTCCCATGATATCATAAACATCATCACCCTTTAAAGGCATAGCAGATACTCTTAAACCAATCTTTTTAATAAGTGCTATAGTATCTGTCAGATAGTACTCTCCTGCCGCATTATTATTGTTTAAAAGCTGAAGGCTTGCAGCAAGTGCTTCTGCATTAAATATATACATGCCCGAATTTATTTCTTTAATTTTCTGTTCCTCAGGAGTTGCATCTTTTTGCTCGACTATTTTTACAAAGCCATTGTTTTCATCTCTTACGATTCTTCCATAACCGGTAGAATCTTCAACTACTGCCGAAAGAACAGTCACTCCATTGGCAAGTTTTCTATGAAGTTCAACAAGTCTTTCAAGTGTGGTTCCCCTTATCAAAGGAGTATCTCCGCATAAAACTATAATATCACCTGTAGTCCCGCAAAAATCACTGGCACATTTTACAGCATGACCTGTACCAAGCTGCTCATCCTGTACTCTATAATCAACCACATCATATATAGCCTGCTTTGTTTCAAAAGCCTTATAACCTACTATAACGCATACATCCATGGCACCTGCATCCTTAGCCGCCTTGATTACATAATGAACCATGGGCTGACCATCACATTTATGGATAACCTTCGGAAGTTCGGAATTCATTCTGGTTCCTTTTCCCGCCGCCAATATAACTGCTTTTAAATTATTCATATAATATCCTCATCTTTCCAAGCAAAAATATTACAATATATATTTTAACCAAGAAATGTAAAATGTCAATATCCATACAATCACGTATGTCACAAATCTACAAATTATTATATCTTTTGCATCTGACAAATCAATCCAATCCCTCTTTTAATTCAGCCAGTATTTCTTCTAAGGAATCCGCATCATAATAAATATTTGAAGAATATAGTTTAATATTATCATTTTCATTATACGCCATCAATGTCATAACAAATATCTTGTCATTATAAAGCTTTAAAACAATGAAATCCTCAGGATTCAGATAAAATGTCATATCTTCATATAATTCCAAAACTTCATCATTTAATTCAAAAACTATACGCTTTTCATATATACTGTCAGAATCACTGGCTATATCTGCATCTGTCTCTGTAGCTTGCATAATATAAGCATCTTCAGCATATATCTCTTTAATATTTGCTTTTTCAAAAACAATCGAATCATTTTCATCGGTTATATAAATCCCGACATCGTTCTCTTTGCCGGCTTTTTGTATATTTTCAATATCGTCCATATAACCGGTAAGTTCCGTTCTGACTAAATCGGATATCATATCATACACCTTATTAAACTGTCTGTTAGACGGATTAAGGCCTGATACGTTAAACTCATCGTCTTTGGTGTAAATCGTAATGCTCTTTCTGACACCTTCTATATTGTCCTTGTTACCTACATCTCTTTGCAGCTCATAAATCTTATTGTCAACAATACATTTTTTTATACCACTGATGTCATCATCGGTAAGATTTACCAAAACCTTTTCCGGTTCGGCTTCTCCGTACCATTTTACAAAATCATCAGCATAAATATATGCTTTTGCATCCTGATACACTTCTATATTGATGGTAAAAGTGTACTCTTCACTGCTTATATTAACCGGAGTGTAAGAAAGCTTAACAAACATTTCATCAGAGAAATCGGGGCCTTTTTCCTTTTTTTTACAAGAGGCAAGAAATAAACACATCAATACCAGCAATAAACTTATATATACTTTTTTCATTTCTCCTCCTTAGTTTGGCATATCCGTTTTATTTGAAAAAAAAATAATAATATGTTATAATTTAAAATATTCAAAAAATAAGGGGTGTTGCTATGAAAATACAGGAATCAGCTGAAGATTATTTGGAATCCATTTTAATAATAGGCGAACAAAAAGAATTTGTTCGTGCCATAGATATAGTAAATCATCTTGGAATATCCAAACCAAGCGTAAGCGTTTATCTTAAAAACTTACGTGAGAACGGCTACGTCAATATAGATGATAAAGGTCATTTATCACTTACCGAAAGCGGTCTTTTTATAGCTGAAAAGATTTATGAACGTCACAAGATACTTTCATCCTTACTTATGTCCTTGGGAGTAGATAAAGAAATCGCTCTAAAGGACGCCTGCAAGATAGAACATGATTTAAGTGACGAAACCTTTGAAGCTATAAAAAAATATTACAACAAAAATAACTGACAAATATTAAAGCCGTATTATATGTGCATAAGTCATATATAATACAGGCTTTATTTTTTCTTTATTTTCCTTCAAGAAGCACATCTACATCATTACGTCCAAATTCACAAAGCATTTTTCTAATTTCCTGTATGGTAAACTCATCGGCATGAACTTCAACCTTGTCAAAAAGCTTATCTACGTAACCACACCACTTTTCATATATTTTAATAAGATCTTGTGGTAAAGGCTCTTTTTTCTTAGGCTGATCTGAATAATAATAATTTCCTTCCGACAAAATGTCCTTAATGGAAACTGCCTTTGGTTCTATACCATAAGCTATATATCTTATCTCCTCAGTTCTGACTAATGCACAATCATACATTTCCACCAGAAGATCCTCTATGCAATCTTTTGGAAGATTGAAATAATGATAATACATTTCCTTAGTCTTATATGATGGTTTCTCAGCAACATCCATCTTGTTGTACCAGTAAAATTCTTCATTACTTGAAACTGTAGATCTTTTAACCGGTTTTTTCTTATACGAATCAAGCTGATCTCCTATACCAAACATTGTCTCCGCATCAGGCTTGCCATACATAACAGCCTCAGACATTGCCTCCGCTTCCTTAACAGATGCCATGATTGCCTCTTCATTTGATATAGCGTCATCTTCATTGTATGGTGCAAATGCTGAATCCGAATAATCGCCCATTTCATCTTCATAAACATTTGAAGTTTCTTTTAATACGTCAGCTTTGTCATTTACCTTTTGATTATCTGCAGCCTGCTCTGCTTTTTGATTCACATCCTCTTTCGGATTCTTATCTGTTGCTTTATTTAAATCATTATTATCAGCAGAAGTCTGTTTTTGATTATTGTTATATGTTTTGTCTGAAACGTCTTTTAATTTTTCTTTATTATCGGCTGAAGTATCTGCATAATTATCATCATATGAGGTGTTTGAGTTTTCGTCATAATCATCGTATGCAGTGTCTGAGTTTTCATCATAATCATCGCCACGTGCTGTGCTTGTGTCTTCATCATAATCATCGCCACGTGCTGTGCTTGTGTTTTCATCATAATCATCGTCATATGCGTTGCTTGTGTTTTCATCATAACCGTCGTCATATGCGTCGCTTGTGTTTTCATCATAATCGTCGTCATATGCGTCGCTTGTGTTTTCATCATAATCGTCGTCATATGCGTCGCTTGTGTTTTCATCATAATCGTCGTCATATGTGTCATCTGTGTTTTCATCATAATCGTCGTCATATGAGCCGTCTGACTGCTGATCATTATCTTGATATATATTTTGGTAATTATCATCATTTACATTTTCTGACTCATATCCATACTCATCATACGAATCATCATCTTCATACTCTTCTTCATCACCTTTTTTTCTTGTAGCGATTAAAACTATGGTAAGAACCACCAGAAGTACAAAAAGTAGTCCCAAAACTCCCAAAAAAACCATTGAAACTATCGAATCACTCATTTATCATTACCAGCCTTCTCAAAATATATTCAAATATTAAATCAATTTTTCATACAAGCACTTGCTTTTGCATATTTTTACATACATATTATAGTATACTAAAAATAAAATGAATAATCAAGAACTTTAAAACAAACATAGCGTGACACTTTAAGGCAAACAAAGCGTGAACTTTAAGACAAATAAAATGTGACAGTAAGAAATATCCCGTATCACGCATATACTTAGCATATACTTAGGGTTGTAAAATATCTGCTGTTTTGCTATAATTCATAAAGATATTTTGGAAGAAGAGGAGAAATATATTATGGCAAAAATAAGAACAAGATTTGCACCAAGCCCAACCGGCAGAATGCATGTCGGAAACTTAAGGACAGCTCTTTATGCGTATCTTATAGCCAAGCATGAAGACGGTGATTTTATCTTAAGAATCGAAGATACAGATCAGGAACGTGAGGTCGAAGGTGCAGTCGATATAATATATCGTACACTGGAAAAAACAGGTCTTAAGCATGATGAAGGTCCTGATAAAGATGGTGGATTCGGACCATATATCCAAAGCGAGCGACAGGCTAAAGGCATATATCTTGAGTATGCTAAAAAGCTTATTGAAAAAGGCGAGGCATACTACTGCTTTTGCGATGAAGAACGTCTGGCAACCCTTACTACTGAGTTAGAAGGAAAGACCATAAGTCGATATGACAAGCACTGTCTGCACCTTAGCAAAGAAGAAATCGAGGCGAACTTAAAGGCCGGCAAGCCATATGTAATAAGACAAAATAATCCTTTAGAGGGAACTACTACATTTAAAGACGAGCTCTACGGAGATATCACTGTATCAAATGAAGAGCTTGACGATATGATACTTATTAAATCAGACGGTTTTCCAACCTACAATTTCGCTAATGTGGTCGATGATCACCTTATGGGTATAACTCATGTTGTCAGAGGAAATGAATATCTTTCCTCCTCACCAAAGTACAACAGACTGTATGAAGCCTTTGGTTGGGAAGTTCCTGTATACATCCATTGTCCTTTAATAACCGACGAAGAACACAAAAAGCTAAGCAAACGTTCCGGTCATTCTTCATTTGAAGACTTACTCGAACAAGGCTTTTTAACAGAAGCTATTGTAAACTTTGTAGCACTTCTTGGATGGTGTCCGGAAGACAACAGAGAAATTTATTCACTTGATGAACTGGTGAAAGCTTTTAACTACAAAAATATGTCAAAGTCTCCGGCAGTCCTTGATATGACAAAGCTCAAATGGATGAACGGCGAATACATCAAAGCCATGGATGAAGACACATTTTATGAAATGGCACTTCCTTATATAAAGGAAACCATTTCACGAGACATGGACTTCAAAAAAATCGCAGCTATGGTTAAAACAAGAATTGAAGTCTTCCCTGACATAAAGGATCAAATCGACTTTTTTGAAGCCGTACCTGACTATTCTACCGACCTTTATACTCACAAGAAGATGAAGACCAATGCAGAAAATTCTCTCGCTCTTTTGAAGGAGGTTCTGCCTGTCATAGAAGCACAGGAAAGCTTTGACAACGATTCTTTATTTGAAGCCTTAAAAGCCTTTGGAGAATCTCACGAATACAAAACCGGTTTCATCATGTGGCCACTTCGTACTGCAGTTTCAGGCAAGCAGGCAACGCCCGGCGGAGCAACGGAACTCATGTCGCTGCTTGGCAAAGAAGAAACCATAAACCGTATCAAAGCAGCCATCGAAAAGCTTAGCTAACTCCGGTTTATCGGGATAAAGGTCGATTATAGAGCATGGTATGTACGAAGCAGGCTTAAGTAAGGTACACGCATAGCACGTTCGCACTCTTGAAACAGCTAGTGCTTAGCACCTTGCTTATAGCCTGCCTTATACATACCGCTCTATAATCGACACGCTTCGCGTGATGATATAATCTTATATTCTTATTTCTTGTAATTTTTAACATATGGCTATAAATCGTGGTATTTTCCCGTGTTCTGTTAGCCATATTCTGATTTTTCTTCCGGATGTTACTTGAATATGACTATAAATAGAGGCATTTTCTTGTGTTCTGTTAGCCTTATTCTGATTTTTCTTCCGGATGTTACTTGAATATGGCTATAAATAGAGGTGTTTTCTTGTGTTCTGTTAGCCGCATCCTATTTTAATATTAATCAATTATGATTTATGCGATAAAACAAATCCCCGTATACCGGAAGCTTCCATATCTTACCCCGATACCCCGGCGGATATTCCTGTAAAACTTTTATATCTTTGAAAGCCTTATAAACTCAACGTTTTTAGTGTGCCAACATTTGCAGGTGTACCATTTTGTTTACCATTTTATGTACCATTTTAAATGACCTTTAACATTTCAGAGATTTCTGTGTTCAGATTTCTGACCTTTCCAAGATAATTTCTATCTCTACTGATGAGTTTTTATATAGGTCTTTCCATAATAAAAGGAGCTTAGAAATATTCTAAACTCCAAATTGACCATATCTCTTCCGCTCTCACACTTTACTTGACAAACCCAAATAAACTAAGTATCTTACACTTGTTACTTTTCGGCTCCGCACTCGGAACAATAAGTATATTCTATTTTTTCTGCAACTGCTTCATCATAAGCAGCCTGATCAACTACTGTAGTCGTATGCGGAACCTGAGTTTCAACAACTTCATCCCAACCTGGATCAGATTCAAAATTACTTACAAGGCCACTCAAATGTTCAGTTGCATATACATGATCTATTACTGCAGCATGATCAGTAAACTGTGCTCCACAATCACGGCACTGGAAAACTTCATGTGAACCACCATCATGATAAATTGTATTTGTTTCAGTAGTATAAGTAGTTTCAGTATGAGTTACATCATCATGGTGAACTAATTTTTCCTCTGTACGATAACCCGTAACCCACGTATGTTTATGTTCTTCATTTTTTGTACTTTCGGAATTGCTTCCGGTACTCTCTGTAGTTTTCTTATCTGCTTCTGTTTTCTGGTTGTCTGTTTTATTGTTGCCAGTTTTATTATTGTCTGTTTTATTACTGTCTGTTTTATTATCTTCCGCTTTCTGTTCTTCGGTCTTTTTGTCGCCAGTCTTCTCTTCGGTCTTTTTATCGTCAGTCTTTTTTCGTCAGTCTTCTCTTCGGTCTTTTTATCGTCAGTCTTCTCTTCGGTCTTTTTATCGTCAGTCTTTTTTTCGTCTTCCTTTTTATCAGTCTCTACAGTATTGGTTTCTTTTTTTTGTATCAGCTTTTTTCTTATCAGTAGAAACATCAGATTCCTTTTTAGCATATGTTGAGGTTTCTGCTTCCAAACTCTCTGTCACATCTAAGGTTTTATCTTTGGAAGTTTTATTAAGAGCAAAAAATGTAATGCCACCAACAATCAGCAGGCAAACTATAACAGATGAAATAATAATGATTTTTTTCTTCATTTCTTCAATCCTCTCTGTTCGTTCCTTATAAAATTACATTAACCATTTGTAGCAGTCATCTTATATCGGGCAGCAATATCTTTATTTTGAACTAAGTTCTTTTTTGAGATTTTCAATTTCAGCCTTAAGCTTTTCTATCTCTGATGCCTGCTTGGCAATACCGGCTTCATAACCGTCTTTGCGACCGTTGTCATAACCGTCTTTGCGACCATTGTCGTAACCGTCTTTGCGACCGGCTTCATATCCATCCTCATATCCCTCAGATAATAACGTCTTTTTATGAAGTTCTTCA
>CADCDW010000045.1 GCA_902800325.1 uncultured Lachnospiraceae bacterium | reverse complement strand
ATATAGTACCGGTACGCTGTTTCGGATTAGCGGTATCATTGTCATGGACTCGCGGTACCGCTCGTCTGGATAGGCGGTCTTACGACCGCGGAATATTCAAGATACTCACAGGCAGAGATGACTTGTATGGGGAATGGAATGATAGCAACATTATATTATGATGGGATAGAGGATAATGAATGTTATTTTTATTCTATAAATCCAGACAAAAGTTTTACTAAATTGGAAGAATATACACATGAATACAGTTACGATGAGTACATTGGTCATTATTATCATACAGAAGGCGATTATGTGGAAGAAATTGATAGGGATACATATTATTCGGAGATTAATAATAAAACTGACAATGGACAGATAGATATTCATTATGAAGTATTAGAATAAAGTGATGTATGGATGCACTTCTAATAAATAAACAAATACTTTCATATTTGAATTCATTACCCAAAATATAAATATGAGAGGAAAATAAAATGCAACTTTATATATTAAATAACCATGTAATAGTAAAATCATTTAAGCTTGAATTATTTAACAAACAGATTATTACTGTTGGAGGTAATAACAATTGTGATATATGTATTTATGAATTTGGTATTCCTGATTATTTTTGTTATATTTATAACGATGGTTACTCTTGGAAAATAAAAGACGCTCAGAGCAGTGTGGGTGTGTGTTTAAATTCAGAAAGGATATTTGATCAGCAGATAAATTCCGGTGAGATTTATGGAATATATAACAGCAACGGAGTGTTATTTGAAATTTCATTTCAAGAAGATTCTGTTGTATCAGATGAAACTGCTAATAATAAGATTTCCAAGAGAAAATCACATGTTCCGGTTTTAGTTGCTGTTTTTTCTGTTCTTGCAATCGCCTTGATTGTATTAACAGTAGCGCTGGTAAAGAAAAATAAAAAAGAAAAAGATAATGGAAATGATATTCAATGGGCTCATAATGAGGAATGGGATTATGATTATCATTATGAACGAGATGATGAAGATTTGGGAGAAGTTGGCGAAGCTCAGGTTCAGGGAGATGGTGATAATTCTGACAGCACAATTGAAAATACTGTTATGGTTTATTTGGTAGGCTCAAATTTGGAAAGTGAATCAGGTGCAGCTTCTCAAGATATTATGGAAATGTGTTCAAGTGGTGTGGATTTTGATAAGACTAATGTTGTTTTCTTTACAGGAGGCTGTAGAGACTGGCAGCTTGATATTTCAAGCAATTATAATGGAGTATATCGTGTCGTAAAGGATGGATTTATTGAAGAAGGAAAAACAGATGAGCTTTTAAATATGGGACAAGCTGATACCCTGCTTTGCTTCTTGGATTATTGCAAAAAAAATACCCTTCACAGCATTATTGCCTCATTTTATGGGATCATGGAGCCGGTCCTATTTTAGGTTATGGTGCTGATGAAATGTTTGATTATGATTCACTTACATTTGATGAGATTTCTTTAGCTTTGAAAAATAGTGGATTTACCGGCGATAATAAGTTGGATATTATTGGTTTTGATGCTTGTTTAATGGGTTCGTATGAATATGCACTGTTATTTAAAGATTATGCAAATCTTTACATAGCGTCTCAGGAAGCTGAACCCGGATGCGGATGGGATTATTCTTTTTTGAAAAAATATAATTCAACGAGTGATCCTGTAGAAATATCACATGAGATTATTGATTGTTATGCTGATTATTGTGATAAAGCATCGCAATACGGAAGTATTCAATATACTTTATCGGCAGTTGATTTAACAAATATTGAAAATACTGTTCAATATGCAGATGCTTTTTTTGGAGAGTTAAATACTTTACTTGAAGATGGGTATTACTCTGAAATAATACAAAATCGTGAGAAAGTGTTTAGTTATGGCGTAACAGCTTATGGTCAAAAGGGTGACTCTATTGATTCTGTTGATTTTGGGGCTTTATGTAATGAGTTTTATGGTTCGCATCCTGGTATTTCAAGCGAACTTAATGATTGTATTAATGATATAGTTTTATATCAAAGAACAAATATTCCGGAGGCGAGTGGCGTTTCTATTTATTTTCCTTATGATAATCAGGATTTTTTTGATTATTATGGTCAGGCTGCAATTGATAAAACAATATTGCCACAAAATTATATTACATTTATGAAAAATTTTTCCGGAGCCTGGGATGATGAGCAATATAATTCATCAAATGTTTTTGGACAATTAGAAGATTCTGCATCAGAAGACATGGAAGAACAGGAGACTGTGTATATACAAAAAACAATAGATAGTAATGTATATCCCGAATTAATGAAAAAAGATGATAAATTAACTGTATCGTTAAGTGATGAGCAGATAAATAATTTATCCGGAGCCTATTATAGTATCTTGCAAAAAACATATAATGAAGATGTAGATAGTTATGTACCAGTAATGTCAAATGTTTATGTTGAACCGGATTCGGAAGGTATTATCAAAATAGATTATGATCCTGAAATAATTTCCGTACAAACAGAAGATGGAAATGGATTTTTTTATTGCTCACAGATAAATCATTCGAAAGACTTTAATACATATAATAGTCGTATTTCCTTTTCAGAAGTTAGTATTCTTGATGCATCAACTTCAGATTCTGTGTTTTATTATCTAAATATTCGAGAACAAAATGGAAATATTGCTATTGATAGTATTGTCAGTGAAGATGATGAAGAAAAAAGAATCGGAAAGAATAATATTATATTAGATGATTATCGTTATATTGAATCATTTAAAAGTGCATTGATACCAACATATAATGATTATGGTCAGTTAAATGATATTGATGACTGGGAAAAAGATTATATTTTGGGTTGCTACTCATTGAAATATGAAAATGAGCTGAATTTTTCTAAAACTAAGTTAAGTAAAGAGGATGGGGATTTTTATTGTATTGTAACATTGGTTGATACTCAAGGGAAAACTTATAACACATCTATCGTCCCGATTGGTGATGAAAAAAAATTTGATATAATAGAATACAAGACAGAAAAAGGTAACCTTAGGTGTCTTAAGGATGATGAAGGTGTACATATTACAGAATATGAAGGAAAAGATAATGAAATTATAATTCCGGATTATATTGATGATATACCTGTTGTTGAAATAGATGATAATGTGTTTGAAAGAAATACATATTTAAAGACTATATCCATACCTGAAACTGTAATACGGATAGGTGATGATGCTTTTTCACATTGCGCTTCTTTGAATCAGGTTATTCTCAATGAAGGGTTGATAGAAATAGGTGCAGGATGTTTTCAGGCATGTGATTCATTAGAAGTAATTGCGATACCGACATCTGTAAAAAAAATCGGAACTGTTGCTTTTACCAAGTCTTTTTATAATTCAGATGATATAACTCTTGTTATTCCGGCAGAAACAGATTATATAGGAAGTAGCGTTGTTGGGGGAGGCTTTAAAATAGAAATAGATTCGGATAATAAGAATTATAAGATTACAGATGATTCTCTTCTTACATATGATGGGAAAACATTGGTCAGTTATTTTGGAGATGCGGAAGAATATACTATTCCTGAAGGAGTGGAGACAATTGAGTCTTTTGCGTTTGATCCCGGTATTAAAAGAGTGATTTTTCCTGAAACATTAATTGAAATAAAGCCTTATGCGTTTAATATGTGTGCGCTTGAAGAAATAGTTTTGCCGGATTCGTGTGAAAAACTGGATTCATGTTGCTTTGCTTTTGGAGGAGAAGTAAAAAAACTTGTTATAGGAAAGAATTTGAATCATATATCAACAGATGCTTTTAAAGCAACAGCTATTGGACAGTTTGAAGTGTCCGGCGAAAATAAATATTATAAGACAGTTGACGGATTTCTTTTGTCTTATGATGGAGAGTCGTTAATACTTGCTTCATCTGAATTAAAGGGTGATGTTTATGTACCTGAAGGTGTAGTAACAGTATCTGTTGAATATTCTTTTAATAACGATGAAATTGAAAAGATTATTTTATCTGATAGTGTTAAATATTTTGATTCCTGTTCGGTATATGGAAGGCTGAATGAACTATGTATAGGTAGCGGATTGGTTTGTTGGAAAAACAAAAATAGTATTCAGGGACTTAAAAGAGTTTCAATATCTGACGATAATGAACATTTTACATCGGTTGACGGTATAGTTTATTCTAAAGACAAAAAGCAACTTCTAGCTGTTCCGAGTGAATGGGATGGAGGAGATATACTGACAATTGAAGATGGAACTAAGTCAATAATGATAGATGGGTTTACTATTTCGACAAATAAAACGGTAAAGAAAATAGTTGTCCCTGATTCGGTTAATGATATTTGGGGGAAAAAACAAAAAGATACATTTTTTAATATGTTTGCGTATTTGGAAGAAATAGAAGTTTCAGATGATAATGAGAGATTTTCAAGCAAAGATGGTTTATTGTATTCTAAAGATGGAACAAGATTATATGCCGTGCCTTGTAAAGTTGGTTCTGTTATAAGTATAGCGGATGGAACGACGGTTATAAAGCATGGTGCATTTGCCAGTGGAATGTACTATATGTATGAAGAACAAGATATAGTGAAAGAAATATATTTACCTCAAGGATTAAAAGAAATTGAAGATTTGAATTATGATTATGCGGATAAAGAGCTAATTGTACATATTCCTGAAAGTGTTACCTATATTTCGACTAAATCTTTTAATAATTCTAATGGTAATGATTATTTAACAATTTGCGGAAAGAAGAACTCTTATGCTGAGGATATTGCGTTGAAAAGGGAAATTAAATTTGTAGAAGAATAATTATTCGAAAAAAATTGATGGCATAAAAAGTTATTTAAAATATAAATCCAAAGACAAATTTAACAGGAACATATGTATGTGAAACAGACATTACTTCAGAATATGGGCCAATACAGTATATATTTGGTGAAGAAACTAAATCTGTTAATGGTACTCTTGATAAGGTGGGTATCTACTGTGCACAAGACAATCCTTCAATTATAGCCGCTTTTCTTACAAATAAGAGCAATGAATCTGATACCATAGAGTACAGATGGTTGGCATGTGAGGAGAGTAATCCTACTGCATGGTTTGTAGTAAGTGATTGGACAAAGGATAATTATTATCTTAGCTGGACACCGGAAAAGTCCGGTAATTATATAATTGTAGCCCAGGCAAGAATTGTTGGAAGTGAAGATGATACCTTGGTTTTTGATTCATTTGGCGTAAATTTCAGAACATTAAATGCAAAGATAAAAGATATATGTCAGATGCCATATGAAGGCGGATATCTTATAGGTATTGAATCAAATGTTAATCCAAATCATGAAATAAGATATGAAATGCTCGTTATGGATCTTAGCTTATATGCTTCGGGCAATCCTAACTGTTGGGTACATAGCGTAAAGGGTCAGGTTGCAGAAGGAAATGCTCTTTGGACTATTTGGAAGCCACAGTATGGTTACTACGTAACATTATTTAGAATATATGATGCAAATGACAATATTTTAGATGAAACAGCTTACGGATTTGCAAATGCATATTAATTTAATTTCAAAATAGTAATATCAATAGTAAATTATATAATGATTTATAATTAACTTAAGGCATTATAAATGCAGAAAAATTTGACTGCTTTTATAATGCCTTTTTTATTTGTATTATTTAATCAAAACTTTTAAACAATATAGAGTTGCTATGCTATTATATTTCAAAACGATGTTTTATATTTTGGATTTTCTATTATATTTAATTATATAAAATTATATTTTAAATTTGGAATTATATTAAATAATTAATAATTATATCTTATGTATAGAAGTTATGTTTTTAATCTAATTATTATTTTGAAAGCAAATATTATTGAATAACTGTAACAAATATAGTATAATTATTGCATAAACAGATAATATATTATACAAAATACCTTATTTTAGAAAATACAGATAATATATTATACGAAAATATTAAGGAGATTATTTATGTCAAGAACATTTATATGGGAAACTCCGGAGGAAATCAATAAAGAAATAGCCGGCAGAGTAAAAAATATACGAAAAAGACGAAAAATTTCACAGGAAGAATTGAGTAAATTAAGCGGAGTGAGTTATGGATCTGTAAAAAGATTTGAAACATCCGGTAATATTTCTCTTATTTCGCTAACTAAAATTGCTATAGCATTAAATATAGTTGATGATTTGAAAAATATTTTTTCTAATATTGAATATACCAGTTTGCAGGAGGTAATAAATGAAAACAGGTAAGTTGGATGTTTTATTCGGTGAAAGACTTGTAGGTTCTCTTGTTGAGACAAAGGATAAAAGAGTTGCGTTTGAATATTCGGATACATGGCTGAGTGATGGATTTTCCATCAGTCCGCGTTCATTACCCCTTGAAAAGAAAGTTTTTGTTCCTAAAAACTATACATTTGGTGGCCTTTTTGGCGTATTTTCCGATAGTCTTCCTGATGCATGGGGAAGACTTTTGCTTGATCGCATGCTGAAAAATAATAACATTAACCCCGATGATATAGGCGAATTGGAAAGACTTGCTATCATTGGGGACAATGGGATGGGAGCTTTGTGTTATAGGCCGAGCATAAAGTTAAAAAATGAAATTCGCGAAGAATATAATCTTAGCTTAGACACTATTTCCGATTCTTGCAAAGATATTTTAAAATCAAAAGAATCAGATAATCTTGATTATCTTTATAAGTATGGTGGTTCAAGTGGCGGAGCCGGACCTAAAGTATCGATAAATTATGAGGGCGAAGAATGGCTTGTAAAATTCCCATCGCATATAGATGATGAAGATATAGGTTTTATGGAATATGAATATAATGAATGTGCCGAAAAATGTGGTATAAGAGTTGCAAAACATCGGCTGTTTGATTCGCTAAAATGTAAAGGATATTTCGGAAGTAGAAGATTCGACAGATTAAACACATCCAATGGTTTAAAAAGATTTCACATGCTTACCGCTTCAGCTGTTTTGGAAGCAGATTTCAGAGCTCCATGTATGGATTATAACGATTTGATAAAATTGACAAGAATTTTATCAATTGATGATAAAAAAGAACTTGAAAACATTTTTAGACTTATGTGTTTTAATGTTTTTTCGCATAACAGGGATGATCACGCAAAAAATTTTACTTATATTTATAATGAAGAAAAAGATATGTGGTTATTGAGTCCTGCATATGATTTAACTTACAGTTCAACATATTTTGGAGAACATACAACTTCGGTAAATGGAAATGGAAATAATCCATCCATAGAAGATATGCTAAAAGTAGCTGATAGAAATGGTATCAGCAAAACAAAAGCAGGGGATATAATAGAGAAAGTAAGTCATAATGTCAAAAAAATGCTCTGTAAATATATATAAATAAAAAAATCGAAAATTTGTTCGAAAAAGTATTGACAACCGAACAAATGTGCGATATAGTATTCATATCAAAACGAACACATGTTCATAATAGTTCAAGGAGGGACAAAGATATGAATATTAGAGATATTGCAGGTTTTTTACACAGACATTATAAATTATCAATTTTTGTAATTTGTGCAACACTTTTTGTTATGGTTATTATGTTTGGTTCTGATAAGAAGGATAATAGAGCAGATGCATCTACTTACAATGTTAAATATTTTAAGTGTATAACTATTGATTCGGATGATACTTTATGGAGTATAGCCAAAGATAATATATCAGAAGAGTATTCTTCGATTAATTCATATATTGATGAAGTAAAGAGTATCAATAATCTTACCGGCGATAAAATTTATGCCGGAGCGACACTGGTTGTACCGTATTATGCTGCACCTGTTGAACAGGCGTTGGCTTATTAGTATAGGTATCTTATACATTTCACATACTTTTTACCCTTGGGAATCGGATGAATTATATTTTATTCGGTTCCCTTTTATTTACCATACTTTATTATATATTTTACGTTTTTTGGATGTTTATTTTTGTTATTGGAATATTTTAATAAGATGTTTTGGTTTTAATAATAGAATGTTTTGGTTTTAATAATAGAATGTTTTGGCTTTAATATTAAGATATTTTACTTTTTTATTAAGATATTTTACTTTTTTGTAGAAATTTTATATATAATCATATATAATATCAGTATATATTTACCTGTGTAATATATTACTATATGTTTTGGTTTATAAATTAATAATCATATGTTTATGGTTATTTTGCTTTTTTATAATAATACATTTTGGAGGTTTATATGAAAGTACGCCGTATAAGTGTTACAATGAAATTGATATTGGGAATTATAGTTTTTCTTTTAGTATCTGATACTTTGCTCGGTTTGACTGTTTACAATAAATCAAAATCCCTGCTTGTTCATCAGATTAAGGAAAATGCAAAAAATACTTCTGCATGTATAGCCGCATCTATTGACGGAAATGAGCTTTCACAGATAGGAAACGATGAATCTTATGTAGGAACAGAAGAATATAATAATGTTTTAGATAGTCTGATTGTTTTCAGAGATAACAGTGATGTTGAATATGTTTATACAATCAGAAAAAATGAAGAAGGTTCAAATGTATTTGTCGTAGATTCTGATCCTGATGAACCGGGGCTACCGGGCGAGGATTTTGGAGATGAATCGGATGACGTTGACAGAGCTTTTGGAGGAGAATCTGTTGTCAATAAAGAGCCATATACTGATGAGTGGGGAACTCATATAAGTGCATACAGCCCTGTATATGACGGAGACAAAGTCGTTGGCCTTGCTGTTGTTGATATTAGTATGGAGTGGATAGATAGTCAGTGTAAAGACGTTGCCAGGCTTATCATAATTATATGTATTATTTTATTTGTAGTAGGTATGTTTATTATGTTTATAATAAGCAGGATGTTCAAAAAACAATTCTGCCTGCTCAATGACAAGGTTAAAGAACTTGCCAATGGTGATGGTGATTTAACAAAGCAGATTGAAGTAAGAACCGGTGATGAATTTGAGGTTATTGCTAAAAATATTAATGAGCTTATTAATTACATAAGATATATAATGACCAATATATCCGAGAGTTCGGTAAAGATTAAGTCTTCTTCTGACAACATAGCCAGACGAGTGGGGCAGGCGGGTGTAAATGCTGAAGATGTCAGCACTACGATGGAAGATATGAGTGCTGCTATGGAAGAAACAACAGCATCTATTAATCAGATAGATGAACTTATGACAGGTATAAACGATGCGTTTTCCGGAATAGTAGATCAGGTAGAGGCAGGAAGAGCTTATTCAAAAGAGGTCAGAGAAGAAGCGGAAAGTACCGGTGCCAAGGCTATATCTGACAAAGAAAATGCTTCCGGCAAAGTAGATGAGATGGCTCGGTCTATATATGAAAAAATCGAAAAATCAAAAGCAGTTTCTCAGATTGATGTACTTACCAATAATATTTTGGCGATAACAGAACAGACAAACTTGCTTGCATTAAATGCCAGTATAGAAGCTGCAAGAGCGGGCGAAGCAGGACGTGGTTTTACTGTTGTAGCCGGAGAAATCGGAAAGCTTGCCATGGATTCTGCAGCGGCTGCATCAGAGATACAGGCTGTATCTGATGAAGTTGTCGCTTCAGTTAATGAACTGGCCAAAGAAGCTGAAGATATGATCGTATTTATCCATGAAGTAACTATGAATGGATATAATGAGCTTGTTTCAACAAGCAGTAATTATGAGCAGACGGCTGAAAGATTTGACACAATGATGACTGAGTTTGAAGAACTTAGTAATAGTGTACAGCAAAACATAGAGAGTATCAAAGAAGCAACCGGATCTGTTGCAAAAGCTGTTGAAGATACAGCAAGCAGTGTGGTGGTAGCTACAGAAAAATCGGTTGATATGTCCAATTCAATCAAAGAAATTGGTGGAGAAGCCGATTCAAGTAATGAAATTTCAAATGCGTTATATGATGAGGTTAATAAGTTTACTCTTTAATGGGCGGATTATACTTTTCCTTATTATGTAAATTGTAGTGTACACTTTGGCAGGCATATTTGCAAATATTTATTATTCAGGCAGGCATTGTACTATTGTCTGCCTGAATAATTTTGACGTAATATTTGGTATTTTTATAAATTCATATTGGTATTTTATAAATTTATGTTTGGTATTTTTATATATTTATATTTGGTATTTTTATAAATTTATATTGGTATTTTTATAAATTTATGTTTGCTCTTTTTCATATTTACTCTTTTTGTAAATTTATGTGGAAATTTGCACAGTTATAATATATAATTGGTATGTTTGTATTATTTTTAATGAAATGGAGAGATAAAAGATGAAAAAAATCATGAAAAGCAAGTATTTGATGTTGGCGGTACTGGTCTTAGCTATGCTTTCACTTACTGCGTGCGGAGCTAAGAGAAAGAAGATTGAAACAGTTGATGATCTTGAAGGCGCTCGTATCGGAGTTCAGCTTGGAACTACAGGTGATATCTATGCTTCAGATTATGAAGGAGACGATAAGGGAACTGAGGTTATCAGATATAATGCCGGAGCTGATGCAGTAGAGGCATTAAAACAGGGAAAGATAGATGCTGTTATAATTGATGAGCAGCCTGCCAAAGTATTTGTTGAGAAAAACTCAGATTTAAAGATTTTAAACGAAGAATTTACTGATGAAGATTATGCTGCGGTTATAGCCAAAGATAACGACGAACTTTTAAATGATGTTAATAAGGCTATAGAGGAGTTAAAGGCGGATGGTACACTTCAAAAGATTGAAGATACTTACATCAACAAAACAGGAGATTTCCACTATACTCAGACTGTTACTGACGGAGAAAAACTTGTAATGGCTACAAATGCATATTTTCCACCTTATGAATACTATGATGGTGGTACAATTATGGGATATGATGTAGAATTAGGATATGCTATAGCTGATAAACTTGGTATGGTTCTTGAGATTGAAGATATGGAGTTTGATGCCATAATAAACGCTGTAAGCTCCGGTAAAGCAGATATTGGGCTTGCAGGATTTACAATTACTGAAGAAAGATTAAAGAGTATCAATTTTTCTGATTCTTATATCAAGTCAAAACAGGTTATAATTGTATACGATAAGTAGAATTTTTAAAATGAGTAAGGTAGATGAAATTGTACCCTGCTCGCCTTAACGCCCGCGTGCCACGAAGTGACAATTTTCATTACGCAGGCGTGTGCATAAAAATAGGTGTCGCTGCGCTTGCGTAAGCGACATCTTTGATAAGTAGTACATATTGAATGTATCGGTCTGAATTAATCACATTATTTTGGGAGATATAAAGATGAAATGCTTTAATAAGAAGCCAAAGAAAAAAATTATATTTATTATGATGCTGGTGATTTCTGTATTTTCTTTGACAGGATGTAGTTTCAAAGAGTTTTCGGATAAATTTAACGATAATTTTATAAAAGAACAAAGATATAAATACATACTTGATGGTTTGGGTAATACCTTTATTATTACTATACTTGCAGGCCTTATAGGTGTATTTTTAGGTTTTATTCTGGCTGTTATACGTGTAACACATGATAAAAAAGGAAGCTTAAAGATACTTAACCTTGTTGCAAAGCTTTATCTTACCATTATAAGAGGAACTCCGGTTATGGTACAGCTCATGATTATATATTATGTAATATTTGCTTCAGTTAATATCAATAAGGTTTTAGTTGCGGTGATTGCATTTGGCCTTAATTCAGCTGCTTATGTTGCTGAAATTATAAGATCAGGTATCATGTCTATAGATGTTGGACAGTTTGAAGCCGGTCACAGTCTTGGATTAAAATATTCTACGGTAATGATTAGCATAATCCTTCCTCAGGCTCTTAAGAACGTGTTGCCTGCTTTGGCAAACGAATTTATAACCTTGCTTAAGGAAACTTCTATAAGCGGTTATATAGGTTTAAGTGACCTTACAAGAGGCGGTATGATTATAAGAAGTATCACATATGAGGCGCTTTTCCCATTACTTCTGGTTGCAGTTATATACCTTGTGCTGGTTGTTGGATTGTCATCACTGGTTTCAAAGCTTGAGAGGAGTCTTAAGAAGAATGAAAGATAATGTTATTATACATACAGAACATCTTAATAAATCTTATGGTAAAGAGGTTGTTCTTGAAGATATAAATATTGATATAAAAAAAGGTGAAGTTATAGCTGTTATCGGTCCTTCGGGATGTGGAAAGAGTACATTTATCAGAACTTTGAATTTACTTGAAAAGCCGACCGGCGGTAAAATATTCTTTGATGATATTTGCATAACTGATAAGAAAACGGATATATATGATGTATTACCAAAGATGGGTATGGTTTTTCAGCAGTTCAACCTTTTTAACAATATGACTATTGAAAAAAATATTACTTTTGCACCTATCAAACATAATTTGATGTCTGAAGAAGAAGCAAAAGCAAAGGCGGCTGAACTTCTGGAAAGAGTCGGGCTTTCCGATAAAGGAAATGCCTATCCGTCTCAGCTTTCCGGTGGACAGAAGCAGCGTGTGGCTATAGCCAGGGCACTTGCTATGAATCCGGATATTATACTTTTTGATGAGCCTACTTCAGCACTTGATCCTGAGATGGTAAATGAAGTCTTAAATATAATGAAGGAGCTTGCTCGTGGAGGTATGACTATGGTTATCGTAACCCATGAGATAGGATTTGCCAGAGAAGTTGCAAGCCGTGTACTTTTTATAGATGATAAAGGTATCAAAGAGGACGGAACACCAAAAGAGGTACTTGATAATCCTAAGAGCGAGAGACTTAAGAGCTTTCTCGACAGTGTATTATAATTACATATTTCTATTTTTTTGTTGTAAAATAAAAATACATAGTATATAATATTGTTGAATGTAAAAACTAATACTTTCTATATTGAAAATCAGGTGTATCTCAGCCATATAAATGAGAACGTAAAATCAGGTGTATCTCAGCCATATAAATGAGAACGTAAAATCATAGACCACCCATTTGTGGGTGGTCTTATCTATATAGGAGAAAATATGCAGTTATATGAAGTTACTGACAAAAATAAAACCTTATTGCATAATAACGATAAAAAAGCAAAAAAGGAATTTGAAACAAATAATATGATGGAACCCGACAGACAGTTTCACTTCATAAATCTTTGTAAGGAACTTATACTTGATAAAAAATCGCAGCTTGGTAGAAACCTTACATATTGTGTAGTAACCTTTGGATGTCAGATGAATGCACATGATTCAGAGAAGTTAAAGGGAATACTTGACGAGATAGGCTATGAAGAAGTTGAGGATGAAAAGGCAGATTTTATTATATATAACACCTGTACGGTAAGGGAAAATGCCAATCTGAAGCTTTATGGACATTTGGGACACCTTAAAAATCTTAAGGCTAAAAACCCCGAGATGATAGTCTGTCTTTGCGGATGCATGATGCAGGAACCTCATGTTATAAAAAATATAAAAGAAAAATACAGATTTGTGGATATAGTATTCGGAACTCATAATATATATAAACTTGCCGAGCTTATATATACATATAAGACTACCGGTAAAACCGTAATAGAAGTATTGGATAAGAGTGATGATATAGTTGAAGCGCTTCCTCAAAAGCGCAAATACAATTTCAAATCCGGAGTTAATATCATGTTTGGCTGCAATAATTTCTGTACTTACTGTATAGTTCCTTATGTAAGGGGCAGGGAAAAAAGCAGAAAACCGGAAGAGATTCTTGCAGAGGCAGAGGCTTTATCAAGAGTTGGCGTAAAGGAAATTATGCTTTTGGGACAGAATGTAAATTCCTATGATGGCGGCATAAGTTTTCCTGAATTGCTCGAAAGAGTATGTAAGATAGAAGGGATAAAAAGAGTTCGTTTTATGACAAGTCATCCAAAGGATCTTTCTGACGAGCTTATAGAGGTTATGGCAAAAGAAGATAAGATTTGTAAACATCTGCATCTGCCTGTACAATCCGGCTCCACAGAGATTCTCAGACGTATGAACAGAAGATACACCAAGGAAAGTTATCTTGAACTGGTTTCTAAAATCAAGAAAGCTATGCCGGATATATCTCTTACAACGGATATAATAGTAGGTTTTCCGGGAGAGACAGAAGAGGATTTTCAGGATACCTTAGATGTTGTTGAAAAAGTCGGCTATGATCAGGCATATACATTTATATACTCCAAGCGTACAGGTACTCCTGCTGCCACATTTGATGATCAGGTTGATGAGGCGGTTATAAAAGAAAGGTTTCCAAGGCTTCTTAAAGCTGTAAATGATAACAATAATATCAAACGTTATGAAGGTCTGATAAAAGAAGTTTTGGTTGAAGATATAAATGGTCAGGATCAAAGTCTTGTGTCAGGCAAGACGGAAGAAAACATAACTGTACACTTTAAAGGTGGTTCAGATTTAATTGGTCAATTTGTCAATGTCAGACTTACCGAATGCAAAGGGTTTTATTACATTGGTGATATGGAAGATAAATAGTATAAGTATTATATTTTATACAAAGACAAGAAGTTTAAGCTTTCTGTCATAGACATATAAGTAGTGAATCGGAGGATAAAAACGTGGCAAAGCTTTCACCTATGATGGAGCAGTATTTAGCAACTAAAGAGCAATATAAAGATTGTATTTTATTTTATAGATTGGGCGATTTTTATGAGATGTTTTTTGATGATGCTATTCTTGCATCTAAGGAACTTGAACTGACACTGACAGGTAAGGATTGCGGATTGGAAGAAAGGGCTCCTATGTGTGGGGTTCCGCATCATGCAGCAGATATATATATTAACCGCCTTATTGAAAAAGGATATAAGGTAGCGATTGGAGAACAGGTAGAAGATCCAAAACTTGCAAAAGGGCTTGTAAAACGTGAGGTGATTCGTATAGTTACTCCGGGTACCAATATGTCCGCTGAAACTCTTGATGAAACTAAAAATAATTATCTTATGTGCATCTCATACCATAATTTTAAGTATGGTATATCCGTAGCTGATTTATCTACGGGTGTATTTAAAACCTGTTCTATATCCACATCTGATAAAGTTATAGATGAAATAAATAAATATCAGCCTTCGGAGATTATATATCAGGATACGTTCCTAAACTCCGGTATAGATATAAGCTTAACTGTTGAAAAGCTTGGTATAGCTGTTTCAGAGGCTCCGGAGCATTATTTTAATTATGATTCCTGTGAGGATAATTTAAAAAGACATTTTAATATAAATTCTGTCAGCGGTTTGGGTTTAAATGATTTTCCGGAACTTGTGGTTTCATCGGGAGCCATGCTATGTTATCTCTATGATACACAGATGAACTCACTTAAACATATCAATCATATCGAGTTATATTCTGTGGATTCGTATATGATAATTGATTCCTCTACAAGAAGAAATCTTGAACTTACTGAGACTCTTCGTGATAAGCAAAAGAAAGGTTCGTTGCTTTGGGTTTTGGATAAGACAAAAACAGCTATGGGTGCCCGTAAACTAAGAGAGTTTATAGAACAGCCTCTGGTTGATATAGATATGATAGAGAAGCGTTTTGATGCCATAGAAGCTCTCAATAATTCGCTTATTACCAGAGAAGAATTAAGGGAATATCTTAATTCCATATATGACCTCGAAAGACTTATGACCAGGATTTCACTTAAAACGGCTAATCCGCGAGATATGCTCGCGTTTAAGAATTCAATTATATATCTTCCTGATATAAGACATCTTTTAAAGGAACTTGATTGCGATATATTTAAGGAAATATATAACAATATGGATGAGCTTGCAGATTTATATGAACTTTTGGATGCAGCTATAGTTGAGGAACCACCGATTGCTATAAAAGAAGGTGGTATATTTAAATCCGGTTATATGGAAGAAATAGACAGATTAAAACTCGCCAAAAGTGAATGCAAAAACTGGCTTGCAGAGCTTGAGGATGCTGAACGTGAGGCTACAGGCATAAAAAATTTAAGGATAAAATATAACAAGGTATTCGGTTATTATTTTGAAGTTACCAATTCATTTAAAAATATGGTGCCTGATTACTTTATCAGAAAGCAGACATTAACAAACGCAGAAAGATACACGACAGATAAACTTGATGATTTATCCGGTACTATACTTGGAGCGGAAGATAAGCTCTTTGCGTTAGAGTATGAAACTTATGTGGCTCTTCGTGATAAAATCGGTGAAGCCATAACAAGGGTTCAAAAAACTGCTCATTATATAGCACAAATAGATGCATTTGCATCTTTATCATATGTGGCAGAAAAAAATAATTATGTAAGACCTCTACTTAATAACAAGGGTGTGATTGATATAAAAAATGGAAGACATCCTGTGGTAGAAATGGTTTTAGGCAATGATATGTTTGTTTCAAATGATACATATCTTGACAATGAGGATAATCGTATATCGATAATTACAGGCCCCAACATGGCCGGTAAATCCACATATATGAGACAAACAGCTCTTATAGTACTCATGGCGCAGCTTGGGTCATTTGTTCCGGCTGAAGCTGCAGATATCGGTTTGGTTGACAGGATATTTACAAGAGTAGGTGCTTCGGATGATCTTGCTTCCGGCCAGTCTACATTTATGATAGAGATGAATGAGGTTGCCAATATTTTAAGAAATGCTACAAAAAACAGCTTACTTATTTTAGATGAAATTGGTCGTGGAACGTCAACCTTTGATGGCTTAAGCATAGCCTGGGCTGTAGTTGAATATATAGCCAATACCGATTTACTTGGTGCTAAAACTTTATTTGCAACTCACTACCATGAACTTACCGAACTTGAAGGAAAGCTTTCATCTGTAAATAACTATTGTATCGCAATCAAAGAAAAAGGCGATGATATAGTATTTCTTCGTAAAATCATAAAAGGCGGAGCTGACAGAAGTTACGGTATACAGGTAGCAAGACTTGCCGGTGTACCGGATATAGTTCTTAAGCGTGCCGGTGAGATATGCAATCAGCTGATAGCTTCTGATATAGCCAATCAGGTTAAAAATATCAATGTTGAAGGAAGCTATGACAATATTAAAAATAAAGCTAAAAATGAAGCATATGAACAGATGTCTCTCTTTGGTGATAATGTAGAGGCAGAGGTTATAGATGAGATAAAAGCTATGGATTTAAACAATTTAACGCCTATAAATGCCATGCTTTGTCTACAGGATTTACAGAAAAAATTGCGGGGATAAAATAAATACTTGAACCAAAGGCAGAGAATTAATTGCAGTATTTTTTCTGTTTTGAGGTTCATTGAAAGGAAAATTTTATCATGATAAGACTTCTTGACAAAAATGTAGTTGATAAGATTGCAGCAGGTGAGGTGATCGAACGCCCTTCGTCTGTAGTAAAGGAGCTTTTGGAAAACTCAATCGATGCCGGTGCAAAAGACATTACGGTTGAGATTAAGGATGGAGGTACTACTTTTATAAGAGTTACCGACAATGGCTGTGGCATACCTAAAGAAGAGGTAAGAACAGCATATATGAGACATGCGACAAGCAAGATTGAAAATGAAGACGATTTGTCCCGTATCTCTTCGCTTGGTTTCAGAGGTGAGGCATTATCAACCATAGCTGCGGTAGCTCAGACGGAGATGATTACCAAAACATCGGATTCGCTTACCGGGATTAAATATGTGATTCATGGTGGAGTAGAAGTAGAATATAAGGAAGTAGGTGTCCCTGATGGTACAACCATAGTTGTAAGAAATCTTTTTTTCAATACACCTGCCAGAAAAAAATTCTTAAAAACAGCTATGACAGAAGGTTCATATATAAATGATCTGGTATTAAAGCTTGCGCTTAGTCATCCTGAGATATCATTTAAATTTATAACTAATGGTAAAACCAATATATCCACTTCCGGTAACGGCAATATAAAAGATAATATATATCAGCTTTTTGGACGTGATATAAGCAACAATCTTATGCCGATAGCGTTTGATGGAGAACATATCAAAATAAGCGGTTATGTGGGCAAACCGTTTATTTCGCGTGGAAACCGAGGTTTTGAAAACTATTTTATCAATAACAGATATATAAAGAGCAATATTATAAATCGTGCGATAGAAGAAGGCTATAAGACCTTTGTTATGCAGCATAGATTTCCTTTTACTGTTATTTATATAGAGCTTCCGAAAGATAAGATAGATGTAAATGTTCATCCGACCAAGATGGAATTTAAATATGACAATGAAAGAGAACTTTTTGAGGTTGTCACAAAATCAGTTCGTGAAGCACTTTTGCAGAGAGATTTGATTCCCGACGCCAATTATAATGAAAACGAAAAAAAGCGGGACAAGGTGCTTGGTACAGGTGCTGAAATTAATAAAAATGCACCTAAACCGGCAGAACCGTTTGAAGAAAAACGTACATATATCGAAAGTCAGAACAGGGTTACCAATGCGTCAAATGCATATAAGAGTTTTTCTGATTCTGATATAAAGTCAGAAGATGAAAAAACCAAAGTAATATATGAAAGCAATAAAGTATCCGATAATAAAAAATCAGATAAAGCAGCAGGTTCTGTATCTGATACGATAAAGCCGTCACCTGCCGAAAAAGTTAAAAATTATGGTTCGACTTATAATATACTTAATTCCCTTAAGGAAGCTGAACCGGATGAGCCTATATATAATATGCTAAATGATAAGGGTGTAGCCTATAAGACTTCCCGACAAGCCGAAGAAGCACAGCCTGAAATAACAAATAAAACTATGGAAGATATGCAGGCTGACGAGAAGCGCGCTAAGGCATTTGAAACCTATGATAGTAATAAGATGCCTAAAAAACCTGAACAGATGGCATTTGAAAATGATGATTTTTTAAGCAGACAGGCAAGAGCTAAGCACAGACTTATAGGGCAGGTATTTGGAACGTACTGGCTTATGGAATATGAAGATAAGCTTTATATCATGGATCAGCATGCTGCACATGAAAAGGTTAATTATGAAAGACTCATACATAATCTCAATACTAAACAGGTATTATCACAGCAGCTTATGCCTCCTATGGTTATAACTGTAACATATGCCGAAAGACAGGCTATACTTGATAATTTTGATTTATTTATGAAGATAGGATATGATATAGTTGAATTCGGAGGAAATGAATTTAAAATAAATGCTGTACCTTCAAATTTGTTTGGGCTTCATGGCAGAGAGATGTTTATGGAATTTGTAGGTTCGCTTATAAATAATGCGGGATATATGTCCAATGATGTGTTTATAAGTAAACTTGCGACTATGGCGTGTAAGGCAGCTATTAAAGGCAATACAACCATAAGTTTTCAGGAGGCGGATGCTTTAATAGATGAATTGCTTAATCTTGAGAATCCTTATACATGTCCGCATGGAAGACCTACAATTATATCCATGAGTCAGACAGAATTAGATAAGAAGTTCAAGAGAATTGTATAATGGTAAATTTTACGATATAATAAAAATGGCGGCTAATTTATAATTTTTATAACGATTTAGTGAAGTTTTTGGATACTTTTTAATGCTGCTTTATTATTATCGAAAATCAGAAAATTTACGGAGGTTTTTTATGAAAAAATTTGTCGGTTACGAAAAAGGAATTAATTTTGGTGGTTGGTTTTCACAGTGTGATTATTCAAAAGATAGATTTGATAATTTTATAACTGAAAAGGATTTTGAGAAAGTTTCCGGGTGGGGGCTGGATCATGTCAGAATACCTATTGATTATAATTTGGTCGAGGATGATAATGGAGACTATCTTGAGTCAGGTATAGCATATATTCAAAATGCTATAGATTTATGCGGTAAGTACAACTTAAATATGATACTTGATGTACACAAAACACTAGGCTTTTCATTTGATTTTGGTGAAAATGAAGAAGGCTTTTTTGACAGTGAAAAACTCCAGGAGCATTTTTATAAGCTTTGGGAGATGCTTGCAGGTAAATTTGGCAAATATCATGAAAGAGTTGCTTTTGAGCTGTTAAATGAAGTGACAGACAGTGCATTTTCAGATAAATGGAATGAAATCGCACTTAACTGCATTAAAAGAATCAGGGCTATATGTCCGGATATATATATACTTGTTGGCGGATATTGGAATAACAGTATTGAATCCGTTAAAGATCTTGCTATGCCTTATGATGATAAAATAGTTTATAATTTCCATTGCTATGAGCCACTTATATTTACACATCAGGGTGCCTACTGGATACCTGATATGCCTTCGGATTTAAGGCTCTCATATCCTGATACTGTTGAGAATTATAAAAAGGAACATGTCAAGATTGCCACGAGCAGTCATTCGGTATATAATTATATTACTAAAGAAATGGCAGATGCTGCATTTTTTGAAGAATTATTTGCTGAGGCGGTTAAAATTGCTGAAGAAAGAAACGTTGCCCTTTATTGTGGTGAATACGGTGTTATCAATTTAGCTGATACTGAAAGTACTTTAAAGTGGTTTAAGGATATTAATTCCGTATTTGTAAAATATGGTATCGGTCGTGCGGCATGGAGTTATAAAGAGATGGATTTCGGCTTAAGTGATGACCATATGAAACCTGTTATAGATGAAGTTGTAAAATATTTATAATGTGACAGGATGTCTGTCCGCTTGTCACAAATGGAGTTAATCATGAAAGACAGTTTAATTATACTGACCGGTCCAACAGCTGTCGGTAAGACAGATTTGTCTATCAGGCTTGCCAAGGCTGTTGATGGCGAAATTATATCTGCTGATTCTATTCAGGTTTATAAAGACATGGATATTGGATCGGCTAAAATAACAACGGATGAAATGAACGGGGTAAGGCATCATCTTATAGATGTGCTTTACCCTTATGAAGATTTTAATGTTGTTACATTTAAAAAGATGGCTGATGATGCTATCAGTGACATAAGAAGCAGAGGAAAGGTTCCAATTATCACAGGCGGAACCGGTTTTTATATTCAGGCGGTTTTATATGATATTGATTTTAAGGAAAAAGGCATCCGTGTGCATCGAAAAGGAGGCTATGAATCCATTGTCTATTTTGGCGATGAAGTTGAAAACGCCCTGAAGGACTATCTAGAACAAAGGATGCAGATCATTCCCAA
>CADCDW010000044.1 GCA_902800325.1 uncultured Lachnospiraceae bacterium | reverse complement strand
ATATTGTGTTTGTAGGGTGCTCCCAAGTATGAGAAATTAGGTGAAAAACAGCATGCTCTCAAGCGTGAGAAGGGGTGCTCCCAAGCGCGATAATATTCAATTAACATCAATATTAAATTATGTCAAATAAAATTCAAGTGAAATTTGGTGCAAATCTTGGTGCAGGCGACAAACAACTGTTGAAAAACAACTCCTTTCCACATTTTTTGTGCTTCGATTCCGGTCACCAGCATACTTTTTTAAAGGAAAAATCCCTGAGAAGAGTTAATTTTACTTATCTCAGTTTTTTTTAATTACAAAAAGGAGCATAATTATAATAATATTTTCAGATTATTCGGGACGTTTATATTCTATTAATTCGCCCATATCTATATTTAAGTAGTAGCATAATTTACATAACATTCCTGTATCAAGACGAGTGACACCATCACGACAGTATTTATTAAAATTGGTTCGAGGAATATCAAGATCTTTACATATTTTGTTTTTACTTATGCCCCTTTCGGTCAATATTTCATTTATTCTAAAATGTATATCTCCATAGGTTTCCATATAGAAAAACTCCTTTACTTATCTTGATTAATCATATATAATGGTTGACAGAAAAATAACTCACAGAAGTGTTAGTCACAAAAGTGATAGTGCAGTTATATGATTTGGGATAAGTGTATATAACGGTATATTAGGAATTATTAATAAAAGATGGGAATTATATAGAATTTTTACTAATTAAAATAAAAAACGGAGGATAATTAAGAAGATGATATGTAATAATTGTGGAGCCAATCTACAAAATGGAACAATGCAATGCCCAAATTGTGGTATGAATTTAGGTGTACAGTATAAGCAAATGCCTTATCAACAGTAGCTGCAAGTTATGCCACGACAGGCGAAAAATTTGAAAAGCTTATATGCAGATCAATCAGAAGAAACACTAGGTGTTTTAGGTGGTACATATTTACAGAATTTTTTAACTATGGGTGTATTAGGAAAGGGATTTTGTGCCTTAACTGATAAACGAGTTTATTTTAAGGGTAAATGCTTTACCAAGAATGGTGGACATTATAAGTCTACAAAGGAACAACGAACTTTAGATGTTAAGGATATTACAGGAACAGGATTTTTCCAGATTAGATTAATTGCTTTTCTAATTATTGGAATATTGGCAGAGATTGCAGCTTTAATCTTTGCACTTTTGTCAGAAAGTGCAGGAGATGTTGATGGTTTAATGTTTGCACTTGTTGTAGCTATTGTAGGTGGAGTATTCCTTATATTATTTTTCTTCTTTAGAATTAAGGTTTTTGAGATTGAATATGCAGGAGGAAAAATTGCATTTCCTATATCTGCATATAATCCGCAAGAGATACAAAAGTTCCAGAATGCACTTAGATTAGCAAAAGATAATTATGTTGCTAATCAACCGCAGTTTGCTCAATCAGTTTCACAGTCATTGCCATCAAGTGCCGATGAAATATTGAAATATAAACAGCTTTTAGATGCAGGAGCAATTTCACAAGAAGAGTTTGAGAATGCAAAGACCAGACTTTTGCAATAAATAATTGGATGTCTATCATTGTACCGGTAGGCATCTTTTATTTTATATTTAATATATGATTAGAGATGTTTTTTTTATTGAAGAGTATGGTAAAAATGTTATAATATTGGAGTTATGATTTGTAAAGAAGGAGTATTTTAAGATGATTAAGAAGTTTTTATTTGGAGTAATATTATCAGTTATGATGATATCTTCTTTAAGCGGCTGTGGAAAAACAGATGATAAATCTGAATCATATAAGAATAATACAGAGTCCGGTGCAGATATTGATCTTTTTAAAAATAAAGATGATAAAAAGGAAACGTTAATAAAAGAAGATGCAGAGGATACGATATTAGACGATTTCAGAACAGAGCCGAACACCCCTGAGGAACTGGCATATGTGGCGTATGAAGAGTATCTTAATGATGGCTCATATGGCGAAATTACAAGTTATGAATTTGTGTATATCGATGATGATGACATTCCGGAATTAGTAATGGTTCCGGGAAATGGTTGTTTAGCACTTTCATATCATAATGGAGAGGTTGTGCAACTATGTTATTCAAGTGCTACATTTTTCGATTATGTTGAGAGACAAGGATATTTTCGATATGGTGGGATGTATAGAGAAGACTATTATGGAAGACTGTCAAGTGAGCAGGTGGAGGTTGTAGCTTATTATAATCCTGTTAGAGATACGGATGGAAATTACACAGAAAATAAAACGTATTATCTTGGTAGCATAGAAAATAGCAAGGAAGTAAGCAAAGATGAATATGATGCATATATATCATCGCTGGGAGATTTTACTAGCTTATTGGATGATGGTATAAAATACACTAGCATGTATGATGCATATAAGGCACTCGTAGGTATTTCAGACGAAGAAACATTTTCCGAAGACGAGGCTTGGAAGGAAGCATATTACAATAGTTATGAGTTTTATGATGATGTAACTACGGAATACTATATAGTTGATCCAAACAATGATGGTATTCCTGAAGTTATTATGGAAGATGTGGATGGCGCCAAAAAGATATTTTATCTGGATAAGTTTAATACCTTACGTGATTTAGGATGGGGCTATCCTATTTATGAGGGGGCAAGTGGTTGTATATATATTGGTACAGAAATTTCCCCTCAACAGATAATGAATAACGCTGTGTTTACAGAGTATGATTATAGTGAAGAGACAGGAACATGGGTAGCAAATAATCAATTGGAAATTGCATTAGATGATGATTGGGAAGAGAGATTACCAGGTGGTTATGATAATTCTGAAGGACAATTATTTAAAGATTCAGATTATTGTTCATATAAGGTAAATGGTAAGGACTACAGTTCCTATGAAGAAGCTGCTAATGCATTCAGTAAAGAGTATGCTGGTGGTGCTGTACAAGAAATAAATACTTATAATGGTAATTATAAGTCATATAATTATAATCAATTTAAACAAGCGATTCTTGATTATGGTCTTGAAACATATGAGCCTTTAATGTATCAGGTGACAAAGTTTGAGTTTAAAGATGGTAGGCTTGATGTTGTTGCGGACAATGCGCCAAAACTTGAAAATGATAGTTTGCAGTCTTTTGAAATCAGCTATCCTATTGCAGCAGATTGTAAATGGTATAGTAAATTTGAAGGAAATATAGAAGGTATTACGACTTATGATTATATATGTAAGTGTCAGCAGGAACGAAGAAATGATTATGATACATTGGATAAAATAGGTCTTACAATGGGTGAAGCTTCTTTCTTTCTTGGAATAAAAGTAAAAGATGGAGTTATTGTCGAGATATATTTAGATTACGCATTATAATTAAGTATGTCACAATGGGAATTTATAAAGATAAAAAATAATTGCCGAGCCTGAGAAAGATGCGATTGTTTTTTAAACGTATAATTTATCTTAGGCAACCGTCTATCAGTAGCAACTTTTCTGGTATATTTTCAGAAAAATTGCATTTGTATTGGATTTGTATTATAATTGTATTACAAAATAGTAAAGGAGGTTATTGTTATGTCAAGTGTAATACAGGTAAGGGTAGATGATGAACTAAAAAACAAATCAGACCTTCTGTTTAAATCTCTTGGAACAGATACTACGACGGCGATAAGGATTTTTTTGACGCAGGCTCTTGCTACAAATGGATTTCCTTTTGAAATAAGGAGAAATGACGACATATATAGACCATTAACTGAAAATGAAATCTTAGATAAGCTGGCGGCTTCAAGAACACATGCTGAACAAGGAATATATAGGGATGCAGATGATGTTTTGTCTGATGTGAGGGCAAAGTATGGAATATAAAGTTGTAATAACGATTGATGCGGAAAATGATTTCAATAGACATATAAAGTATATATTGGAAAAGTTTTTCAATAATCAAGCAGCAACAAGCGTAGCCAATGATTTTGAAGAAACTAAGAATATTCTGGCAAAAGCTGCTGGAAGTATACAATATTGTGAAAATGCAAAATTAAAGGCATTAGGATATAAGAGAATAAACTATCTATACCATGACTATTTTATGCTCTTTCGCATAGTGGGTAATATGGCAATAGTTGATAACATATTCCATTTTAAGGAAGATTATGAAAATAAAATAAAATAATAACGAGGAGATTAACACATGAACAATATTAAATTTGGATCAACCGAACCTGTACCTTTTATGCTATCAGGTACATATTCATTACCTGTCAGGCTTAGATTCTTTGGTATGCTTATCGGAGATGCCGGTGTAGAAACAGGAAATGATGAGTACATAAAAAATAAAGCTATGACACAGATTATAGATGTTTTAGGAAAGTATTCCGGAAAAACAACATTTGAGGAAATGGATGAACTTCCGGCAAAAGTATCAAAAGATACAACCGGGGCTTTAAGGGCAAGCGGAATATATTATAATGTAAATATTATGTCTTTTGCTCTTGATGACAAAAGTAAAGATGTGATTGCCAAGCTTCAGGAAGCACAAAGATTTTCCAATTTGTCTCCTGAAGAGAAAGCCCGATATTTGGAGAAAAAATTAAAGAAGCTCAGGAAACAAGTGGATTATCAAGAGAAGAGGTTATCGCACAGATGAATGCAGCGAGCAATTTACCGTCAGGACAGGCGGTGCAGCCACAACCGGTACAACCACAGGTGATGCCGGTACAGCCGATACCGATGCAACCACGGATGATGCAACCACAGCAGCAACAGGTACAACCACAGCCGATGCAACCACAACAGGTACAACCACAGCCGCAATCGGTACAGCCACAGACTATGCAGCCGCAGACTATGCAGCCTCAGCCGATTGGTATGGCCATGCCTAAGTTCTGCCCGAACTGCGGAAGCCCTGTAACTGTTCCGGGAAAGTTCTGCGGTAATTGCGGTGCACCATTTATGGGATAGTGCATTGCCCTTAACTCCATTTATGGGGTAGTTCATTGCTCTCAATTATTGTAAATATGGATATTTAAAGTAAATATAAAATGAAAGTATTAGGAGAAGGTTCAAATGATGAATAAGAAAAAATGCTTAATCCTAATCAGCATATGTGTAAGTATAATAATTGCAGTAGTTGCTATCGTTATTTCTTTATCGGGGAAAAAATCAAAAAAGATTTCAGATTCGAACTATGTTACAGCATCAGAGTGGATTAGTATGTTGGCAGAGCATACAGGCTGTGATGATATAGTACTTCCAAACGGATATGAGGCGGACAGTTTAGCAGACGACAAGCTTATAGCTATAACAGCTATGAAGACTATCAGTACACATAAGTATGAAAGAATTATAGATGATATAGGAAGCTATACTGATGAGGATTATTACAAGCTTGCAAAGGATTACGGACTTATAAAAGATGATAAGAAGCATTTCAATCAAGATGAGTGTAAGGAAATCCTTGCCAGATACAATGAGATTTATACTGATGATTTGTGGTTGGACGACTACTGCGAAGCAGAGTATAAGGATGGTGTAAAGGAGCTTGATGCGACCAATACCGCCACGGTAAATGATGATGGCTCGGTTGTAAGCTTTGCGGATAATTCTGTAGTTAATCAGGGAGATATAATCATTTATACAGACAGCATTGGCTGTAAAAGAGCGGGAAAAGTTGATTCTATTGACGAATCCGGTGCATGCCATATGTCTCAGCCGGAGATATCTGATGTAGTTACAGAGCTTGATTTATCAGACAAAACAAGCATTTCTTATGAGGATATAGTAAAAAGCGGTGCGATAGAGGGGAAACTGATAAGTAAGACGATTGCTCCGGTCAATTATGCTGCAGATGTGAGTTTCGATACCGTAGATTATGATAATAACCATTTTGTAACTAATGGAAGTGAAGCATTTAATTATGATACTACATCAGAAGGTTTTGAGGTTAAGCTTTCGGTAGAGGAAAATGATACATTTGAGGGTAAATACCTGGGTATAGAGATTTCCAATAATGAAAACGGTGAATCTGCCAAATACTTAAGTCCGATTCAGCTTAATGATAATGCAGCCGGATCTTTATCCATTGCATTTACCGATATAAAGATAGCAGCGGACACAACATATTTTCAATTTGATGACAGCAAAAAATATGCCGAATACAGACTTGATATGGATACAGAGATAACCGGTGATTTCACTCTTGAAACAGGAGAGGATGATTTTAAGATACCGATAGCACATATCAATGTTCCATTTGAAATGGGGTTTGTGAGTCTTGATTTTGAAATATATCTTCAGCTTACGGCAGAGGGACATTTTGAAATTGTTGCAACACTTCCGACAAGCGTATGTGTAAGACAGGAACAGGGAAGTGGTATAAAATCCATTAAGGATTATGATTTTACAGGTGTGCCTTCAATTCAACCCAAATTTGAAGGAGAAGCTATGATTTCGGTAAACTTGGATGCCAAGCTTTATGTCCTTTGGATATGGGATATAATAGGTGCCGGAGTCAAGGCAGGAGCACTTGCAGATTTAGAGGTCGCAGAAAGAGACAACGGTATGATATGTACCGACTTTAATATCTCATTTCCTGTAGTAAAGGCCAATATTTATTTCAATGGCATAATTCAAAAATTTGAACTTGAGTTTGATATTCTGGCAGCAGAAGATGCACTTTTCAGGTGGAATGAGCACTATGAGGAAGTTCCCGGTATAAGACCGTATGGTAAAGTGCCTGAGTGTTCATACGGAAACGATGAGCTCTTTAATCAGTACAATGCCGACGCAGGTTTGACAGAGGAAGGTACTGAATCACAGGATGATAATACCATGGCGGCAGGCGATGAAATATCAATTATATTTGGACATAACTTATATAGTAGGTTTGATGTAAATATGATTGACAGTCAGATGCTTAGTGATAGTGGTGGCGGAGCAGACGGAGATGTTGAAATCTGGGGTTATACATATGATATAACAGATACCGGTACAGGATATAAAATGGTCGGAAAACTGACAATACCTAATTGCATACCGGCAGATAAGTTTTATGGTTATATAGATGCAGGTACATTTACACATCTGGGAAGAAATTATACAGTTGTTTCAAGAGAAGCTGTTCTTGAATCGCGCTCGGATATTACCCTTCTTGGAGATGATGGTGTAACATATCATACGGGAAGTGCCGCTTGGCTTGAAAGTGACGGGTATGATTCGTGTTATGCATTAGTTGCTGATACTAACGGTGATGATATACCTGACGAGCACAGCAAAATTGTGATAGAAAATGCAACAATATATATACCGTATGGTACAGCATATGAAGGAGATATAAAGTTTTTGTGCGAGCATCCGTTAACGTCAGATCCGATGGTTACCAGCTTTGGTATTAGGCTCGATGAACAGGGTAATCTGACTGATATGGTTGATGGTTGGTCACTTAGTAATGTCGGAGGCTGGTATTAAGAATAACTACAAAAGAAAAAGTAGATTTATGTTTAGTATTTGGTTTCATTGGACGTCATAAAAACAAGAATTAAATATCGCTCATAAAAATGCGAATATAACCTGCGAAAACCCTCATAAAAATGTAAATACAACCTACAAAATTCCACATAAAAATGTAGACAGAATAGAGCGATAGTGGTAAACATTATTTAATGTAAAAATGATATTTAAAACCATATTGAAAAAACTAAATCATAATATTATACTTATAATAAAGTATCCGGTCCCGAGAGGTATATCTGCTTGCAGGTAGTGGAGGTGTCTTTTCCAAAAATATGAGATGATGCGAAGTAACACACTCCAGCCGGATACTAAAGTTATGTAATTTGCGTAAAATGACTTGATTGAACAGTTATGTGACAAATATCTAAAGGTTTAATATAAAATGATAAATGAAAAGCTAAAATGTAATGTCTGCTTTCGAGGCTGCACTCTTTCCGAAGGTGAAACGGGTGCATGTCTTGCGAGAGTATGTAAAGGTAATAATATAATATCAAAAAGTTTTGGATATATTACATCGCTTGCACTTGACCCGATAGAAAAGAAGCCTCTGAACAGATTTTATCCGGGAAGCATGATCCTTTCCGTTGGAAGCTATGGCTGTAACTTAAAGTGCCCTTTTTGTCAAAATGTAAGTATATCCTTGGCAGATGGAAGAACAGTGCCGGATACCGAGTATCTGCTACCGGAGGCACTTTGTGGTATAGCAGTAAATCTAAAGGACAGAGGCAACATAGGTGTAGCATATACCTATAATGAACCGCTTGTCGGATATGAATATGTACGCGATACGGCGAAGCTTGTCCATGAAGCAGGTATGAAAAATATTGTAGTTACAAACGGCTCTGTAAATACATGGGTATTGGATGAAATCGAGCCTTATATAGATGCGTTTAATATAGATTTAAAATGTTTTAATGAAGATTATTATAAAAAAGTATTGAAGGGTGATTTTAAGACAACGAAAGATTTTATCGAGCGTGCGCTATCATTTGCACATGTTGAGCTTACCACGCTCATTATACCCGAAGAAAATGATTCTGAAGACGAGATGAGAAAGCTTTCTTCGTGGGTTCGCAAGCTGGAGGTTAGATATGATAAAAAAATACCGCTACACATATCAAGATTTTTTCCAAGAAGTGAATATAAAGATAGACAACCTACTACAGTGGAAAGTATAATTAAGCTGGCAGAGCTTGCAAGAAAAAAACTTGAGTATGTATATGAGGGAAATATATAATATGTAACAAAAAGCAATTAACATTGCTTAAAAAATGTGACGTTGTGGGGAAACTTATGAATTGAAAGTCGTATTTATACGACTGACAGGAGGGGAAAATTATGGGAATTGTCGCAGGATTTATGGTCCCGCATCCGCCGATGATAGTGCCGGAGGTCGGATGCGGAAGTGAGGAGTCGATAAAAGAAACAAGCCAAAGCTATGAATATGTGGCAGATATGATAGCAGATATCAAGCCGGATACTATAGTCGTTTCTTCGCCGCATAGTGTGATGTATGGTGACTATTTTCATATCTCACCGGGAAGCAGCGCAAAAGGTTCATTTGCAAGATTTGATGCTCCTGAAGTGACATTTGATGTAAAGTATGATGCGGAATTTGTTGATTCTCTTTGTGAAATTGCAGAAAGAAACGGGATACCGGCAGGGACACTTGGAGAAAAAAGTGCGGCACTTGATCATGGAACTATGGTGCCACTATATTTTATAATGAAAAAATATACTGATTTTAAGCTGGTGCGAATCGGACTTTCGGGTGAGCCGATGCAGGAGCATTATCGTCTGGGAATGGCTATAAAAGAGACGGCCGAAAATCTGGGACGTAGAGTCTGCTATGTAGCAAGTGGTGACCTGTCACACAAATTAGAAGAATATGGGCCGTATGGATTTGTCCCGGAAGGACCTCTTTATGATGAACGAATAATGGACGTAATGGGAAGAGCGGCATTTGACGAACTGTTTGAGTTCGAAGAAAGCTTTTTAGACAAGGCGGCAGAGTGCGGTCATCGTTCGTTTGTTATGATGGCAGGGGCACTTGACTGTACGGCAGTTGAGACAAAAAAACTTTCACACCAGGATATAACCGGTGTGGGATATGGTGTATGTACATATCAAAACAAAGGTGTGGACGAAGAAAGAGATATGCTTGAAAAGTGGCATATAAGATATAGAAATAAGATTTTAAATATGAGAAAAAAAGAAGATGCATATGTAAAGCTTGCACGTCTTTCACTTGAAAATTATATAATTACACATGAAAAAATAGCATGGAAAAATGTGAAAAGGCGCGTTTTATCAACCGGAACCGGCTCGACGGAAATGCTTACAGCCGAGCAGCTTCAGGAAAGAGATTCAAACTCGGATGTGCATGAGGAGCTGACAAAACGAAGGGCGGGAGCTTTTGTGTCTATACATAAAAACGGAGCATTGAGAGGTTGTATAGGAACCATAGCTCCGACCAAAGATTGCCTTGCTGAGGAAATAATAGAAAATGCGATTAGTGCTTCAACACGTGACCCAAGGTTTTCACCTGTAAGGAAAGAGGAATTGTTTGAACTTGAGATAAATGTAGATGTTTTAGGGGAGATAGAGCCTATAGCATCTGAGGATGAGCTCGATGTTATAAGGTATGGTGTAATTGTGAGAAAAGGCAACAAACAGGGACTTTTATTGCCTAATCTTGATGGCGTCGATACCATAGAGGAACAGCTTTCTATAGCAAAAAGAAAGGCAGGACTTGAGCCGGATGAAGAAGGCTGTGATTTATACAGATTTGAAGTGGTGAGACATACATGATTTGACATGAGACAGGTACCTTGTCACGCGTAAGTGTATCTATGTGTTAGATAGTCATCAATTTGCTAAATCAAAGCGTTCAATTCTTTATAGGTGCTAAAAATCGAAAACTCGCTACGCTCAAACAGTTCGATTTTTTACGCACCTATATGCGAATTTTCACTTTTGATTTAACGCAAATTGGACTAAATGCTAACACATAGATACACTTATGCGTGACAGGGCACAGTCTTTTTGATATACATGGATATATGGAGAAAAAATAATGATAGTGGAAAATGGCGAGTTTATTATGACTGCCCTTGAGTATGATGACCCAAATTGTATTCATAGTGCGCGGGAGTTAATTGATTATGTAAATAAAGTGGGATTTCTGCCTTTGTTTGGAAATGAGATACCGGGTTTTTCTGTTGAGGAACATACATGGTATATGGGATGGTGGTCAGGCAACGCCGAGGATGATCCATGGATGTGGCGTGAGGAGATAGCCAAGAGCAGAAAGGTTGCTTATGGTAAGTTCTTTGATAAAAAAGCAGGATTCATATCTTTGGAGTGGCTTCCGTATTTTGCCAATTACAGAAGAGACGGATATGATTTTGACGCTCTTTATGAAGATGGATACGCCAGCAGAAGAAGCAAGAAGATAATGGATGTTTTCGTGAAAAATGAAGAAGAGATAGAAGATGAGGATGAAATGTGGAAAGATGATTTAATTCTCTCTACAGAACTTAAAAAAATTGCCGGCTTTGGAAAAGGTGGTGAGAAAAACTTTCCGGGTATCCTTACTGATTTGCAGATGCAGATATATCTTGTGATGATAGATTTCAGACGCCGTATCAATAAAAAGGGCGCAGAATACGGTATGCCGGTATCTGTTTTACTGCCGCCTGAAGTAGTGTGGGGATATAAGCTTATGTCTTCTGCATATAAAGAAAAACCTGAAGTATCCGGAGAAAGAATCAGAAAACACATACTTAAATTATATCCGGATGCTGATGAGAAAATTCTTAAAAAAATGGTCAGATAGTTTGCATTTCATGTGACACGGTGAAGTCACCGTGACACAATGGAATATTTAATGATTTTGGTTAAGTAATTCGAGTAGTCTTTTGATTTCTGCATCCTTTTCAGCGATAGACTTATCCTTTTCAGCGATAGACTTATCCTTTTCAGCGATAGACTCATTCATTTCATCAATTTCGGTCTTCATTTCGTCCATCATATAGACTACAGTGTTATGATCTAATTCTGCTAAAATCTCTGAATACATATTCATCAACCTCTCTGTATTTAGACACATTTCATATATATCTGAGTATAGACTTTTGAAGTAGGGTCTATAGCGTATAAGAAACTCTATCAACTCCGGCTCATCTACACTCAAAAACATAAGCCATTCTTCAAGTCTGCTGTATAACAGCTCATCGCCTGACAAAATATTATCAGATAACTCACCATCCGATGAACTATTATGCGCTGTTTTAATTCTATTTTGCAAGATGTTTTTAAAGTAGTCAAGAGATATAAAGATGAATTTCTGCAAAAGATTAATCTTAATTCCGGAGTCAAATGTTGTTTGAGACTTATGTATATAATAATCTTTCGCATTTTTTAATTCCTTCGGACTTTGCTCAAAGATAACTATAGTATATACCGGCATAACATCGCTATAACGAAAATGCTTTTTCAGATAGTTTTATATAAGATCATTAAATAAATAAAAGCCATAATCTCTTATGAATTTAAGGGATTATGGCTTTTTATAATTCGGTGTTGAAACGGAATTCTTTTGGTTGACAGGCGTTCTTCGCATCAGTCTGGTTATTTTGCGACCGTTATACTGGAAAATGATTTTTTCGGTCAGGGATGTATATACAATATATTGCTAAACAGATAGTTATCATGTCTTTTAACAAAGTCACGATATTCGTTATAGTTAATATAGTATTTTTTTCCCCATGAGGATATTTCAAGCATAGGGGTATAGTTACTGCCTTCGCATTCGATAACTCCTGTTATATTGACGTAGTGATCTTTAACGGAATTTACCTGAGTAAATTCTATGTTATCGCTTATTCTATCGTTTGTTCCGTTATTTATGTTATCGTTTGTGATGTCATTTGTTTTACCGCTTATGTTATCGTTTGTGATGTCATTTGTCTTACTGCTTGTGTTATCGTTTATGAGGTGTTTTGCTTTACTGCTTGTGTTATCGTTTATGAGGTGTTTTACTTTACTGTTTATGTTATCGTTTGTGATGTCATTTGCCTTACAGCTTATGTTATCGTTTATCAGGTTGTTTGTATCGTCAGAGTATTTATTTGGGGAAGTTTTATTTGTATCCGGGACTGTGAATTGTTTTAAACTGTATAAGGGCAGTTCTTTTTTTCGTCCACGTATCAATCCCGGTCCTATGGAAAGTATGACAGGGATATCATTTTCTATCATTTCCTTTATGCAGTTTAGTTGTTTTTTGGGAAGGACACCCCACCTGACTTTATATCTTTTATCAAAATGTTTTCTATGCATAAAAAAATATATGCGCATATAAAAACTGAGCATAATACCGGATACCCCTAAAAACGGAAGTACATGAAAATAGCGGCGATTCATTTCACGAATTGCCGCTATGTATTTTTCTTTTGACGTGTTATTGGACTTATCTGAGAGGTGCAATAGCACATCATTTGCGGAGATAAGACCACAACCATAGTCGGAAAGGGTGTTGGCCTTATCAGCATCCTTTCTTAACCATCTCTGGTTTCCGCCGTATGAACCTTCAACAGATATATATTCTTTTTTTAATTTTTCAATACTGACAATTTTCATAAGAAACCAAATCCTTTTTCTGCATTATATAGGTAACAGGGTTAAATTTCGTGTTTTGTTTTTCGGATTTATCAGTGACATTTCTTACAAGGCGTCAGACCGCGCTGTTTGGCTTCTTCAAGTGTTATCTCATATGCATTGCTCATGCCGCCGCAGTCACTTTTTGAGTGATATTTGGAGCCGCTTGCGGTAACCCATACTTTTTCACTGCCTGATACCGTGTCGCTTTTGTCTGATGATGTCGAGTTTGTCTGACCTGATGAATCATTGTTATCGGCTACGGATTCGACAGCAGCTTTGTTATCCGATGCTTTTTTGTCGCTTCCTTTGTTTGAGAAGAGCTTAACAAGTCCCCATATACCAAGTACAAGAAGTGCAAGTATGGCAACTGCCGCAATCGCAAGTATGATACAACCTGTATTGTTGCCTGCTGCCTTTGCTTCGTTTAGTAAGTCAGCACTTGCGCTATTGGTATTTGATGAAGCGGATGCTTTTTTTGATGATGCCTTGCTGCTTTTCTTTTTACCTCCAAATGACTTTGAATAAGAAAGACCGGTTCCCGGAAGTCCGACTGAAGCGGTTTGCTTGCCGGTTGTATTTATAGTATAGTGTGCACCTCTTTTACCTACGGTTACACCGGCACTTTTTTTATTGACATTGACCTTGACGCCGGGCGCAACAGATATGCTTTTCCTGAATCTTAATCCCATATTATCCTCCGTTTTGATTAAGTATTTTTATACTTTTGACAATATTGCTTTTTGATAGAAGTTTATCATTAAAAAATGTTTATCAATATTTACATTATAACCTTTATCATTATTTGTTTGCAAGGGTTTTATGCTTCACATGGACAGTGATATAATTTAATTCTTTAAGACTTTATTCATTTTTTATAACCTTGCTTAATTTTAAAATTTATAATATAATATATTTTGTCTGAATATGATGTTTTATGAGTGCTGTTTTTATCATATATTTGACTTAGTATAATGTATGGGAGATATGGTCTATGGGTTCCGGATTTGCATCAGTTGGTTTAATAGTAGCGGTAGCTATAGTGCTCGCAGGCTTTGGTGGCTTTCTTTATATAAGACATAAGGTCAGAGCTTTTAACCGGAAGATGTTTGGTGTAAAAAAGATTCCGTTAGATGAGGCATTTGCGGGTTTCAGAGAAGGTCTTGATGATACCGATATGAGTCCTAAATCCGTATCAGGAGTGACCAATTTGATGCTCCCGGCTATTCTTAGGGATTTTCCTGAGTTTAATTATGAGGAGATGAAGGAAAAAGCTAAAAATGTGTTGCTTACATTTCTTCAGGCGATTGACGAAAGACACTCATCGGTTTTATCGGAAGGAACGAGTGAACTCCGAAGAACTCTTGCGGACAGAATAGAAAAAAATTCGGTTAACCGTCAGCATGAGCATTATAAGGATGTTAAGATACACAGGATGGAGATTGCCAGATATGACAAGCGTGCCGGCAGATGTACAGTCAGGTTTCAGGCGGCGGTTCAAAGCTATCATTATATAACACCGGAAGATGATGAGTCTAAGGTTAAAAAAGGTTCAAAGGATAGATTCGAGCAGTCTAAGTATGAAGTTGATATGATTTACATACAGGATCGTGATGTGGTGGAAAATGCCGATGCAAAAGGTGCTTCACTTACATGCCCACAGTGTGGTGCACCGATTACGATGCTCGGAGCAAAAAAATGTGCATACTGTGACACTCCAATCATAGCATTTAACATAAAAACCTGGGATTTTTCAAGATGCGAGCAGGTGGAATAAAGGAAGGAAATTGCTAACATATATTACCCTTAAGGATCATATTTAACAGGTAATTGGAAAGCAAAGGTTTATATTTGTTTTGAGTGTAAAAGATATCCATACAAAAGCTGTATGAGATATATTTCACATATGTATTTAAACATAATTTATTTAAAAGAAGGGAGATACAAAATGGGATTAATTAAAGCATTAGTCAGCTCAGCAGCAAGTACTATGGCAGACCAGTGGAAAGAGTATTTTTACTGTGAGTCACTTCCTGATGAAGTGCTGATGAAAAAAGGTCAGAAGAGAACTGACAAGGGGTCATCCAATACTAAAGGAAGAGATAACATTATTACCAATGGTTCCGTTATCGCTGTAAATGAAGGACAGTGTATGATAATTGTTGACCAGGGTAAGGTCGCAGAAATCTGTGCCGAGCCGGGTGAGTTTACATACAATTCATCAACTGAACCAAGTTTATTTACAGGAAGTCTCGGTCAGAGTATCAAGCAGACCTTTGCTACTATGGGTAAGCGTTTTACTTTTGGCGGTGATACAGGTAAGGATCAGAGGGTTTATTATTTCAATATCAAGGAAATTAAGGAGAAGCTTTTCGGAGCTCCACAGCCTATTCCTTTCAGAGTTGTAGATAGCAAGATTAATCTTGACATAGATACATCTGTTAGAGTAAGCGGTAAGTATTCTTATCATATAACTAACCCTATTCTTTTTTATACCAATGTCTGTGCAAACGTAGCTGATGAATATAAGGCATCAGACGTTGAGGGTATGATGAAGAGTGAGCTTATAGATGCTCTTACTCCTTCTTTTGCTGAAATTTCAAATCTTGAGATAAGACCTAACCAGATTTCGGCTCATAAGGATGAGATGGTTCAGATTCTTAACAATCAGCTCAGTGAGAAATGGGCTCAGTTAAGAGGTATAGAGATAGTATCCGTAGCATTTAACCCTATGACTTTGCCGGAAGAAGATCAGCAGCTTATCAAAGAGGCTCAAAAGACAGGTATGCTTCAGAGTCAGACTATGGCAGCTGCTACTCTCGTTGGAGCACAGGCAGATGCTATGAAGGCAGCAGCTTCCAATCAGGGTGGAGCTATGATGGGCTTTATGGGTATGAATATGGCTCAAAATGCAGGAGGATTTAATCCACAGGCACTCTATGCGGCAGGTCAGCAGCAACAACAACAGCAGATGATGCAGCAACAACAGATGCAGCAACAACAGATGCAACAGCAGGCTGCACCTCAGGCACCGGCAGGTGACAGCTGGACTTGTGAGTGCGGAACTGTCAACACTGCCAAGTTCTGTAGTGAGTGTGGAAAGGCTAAGCCTATACCTGCACCGGTATCAGCAGATGGATGGACTTGCGAGTGCGGATCTGTCAATAAGGGCAAGTTCTGCCAGAACTGTGGTAAGCCAAAGCCGGCAGGAGCACCACTTTATAAGTGTGATAAGTGTGGTTGGGAGCCTGAGGATCCAAAGAATCCACCTAAGTTCTGTCCGCAGTGTGGCGACCCATTTGATGATAATGATATTCAGTAGGAACTTTGAATATTAAAGCTTAAGTGACTTTATTTATAGAATAATTATATTTAATTATGGTTTGGTAATTGTGGGTGACTTTCTGCAATTACCAAACCTTTATAGAGAATATTATTTATTATAACTGACGGATTTTGTCTATGGAGGTAGATTATGGCAGGTTTGATAGAATATAACTGCCCCGCCTGTGGAGGTAAAATTCAGTTTGACAGTGCTACCCAGCAGATGAAATGTCCTTATTGTGATTCTGTTTTTGACATGGAGGCCCTTAAGGAAAGAGACGAGGTTCTTAATCAGCCGCAGACTGAGATGGAATGGGGCAATAAGGCAGGACAGGACTGGGTACCGGGTGAAACTGACGGAATGAGAGTTTACTCTTGTAATTCCTGCGGCGGCGAGATAATAGTTGATGAAAATGTCGGAGCGACCAAGTGTCCGTATTGTGACAGCCCGGTAGTTATGACCGGACAGTTTCAGGGAGCGCTTAAGCCTGACTACGTTATACCGTTTAAGCTTGATAAAAATGCAGCCAAGGCTGCACTCAACAAGCATCTTCAAGGAAAAAAGCTTTTGCCTAAGGTATTTAAAGACCAGAATCATATAGATGAGATAAAGGGTATCTATGTACCGTTTTGGTTGTTTGATGCAGATGTAGATGCTGATATGAGTTTCAATGCAACCAAAGAAAAGCATTGGAGTGACAGCAGTTTTAATTATACCAAGACTGAACACTATCTTTTAAAGAGACGTGCTGACCTCTCGTTCAGAAGAGTTCCGGTTGATGGTTCAACCCAGATGGAGGACAGTCTTATGGAATCTATCGAGCCGTTTGATTTCAATGAAGCGGTTCCATTTCAATCGGCTTATCTGTCCGGATTTTTGGCTGATAAGTATGATGTAAATGCGGAACAGAGTATAGCCAGAGCCAACCAGCGTATAAAGCAGAGCGCTGAGGATGTTATGAGGGAGTCGGTAAACGGATACTCCTCCGTAACAACAGCAAGTAACAATGTGCGTATCAAGGAAGGTGTTACAAAGTATGCACTTTATCCTGTATGGCTTTTAAATACTACATGGAATGGTGAGCATTATTACTTTGCGATGAACGGTCAGACAGGAAAGTTTGTAGGCGATCTTCCTTGCGATAAGAGTGCTTATAAGAAGGGGCTCTTTGCATGGACAGCTATTCTTGGTGCGATATTTACATGTATATCGCTGTTTGTACTGTTTTAAGGAGGTGGAAGGATGAAGAAGAGAGTTTTAGCTTTATTGGTTCTTATCTTTTTGGTCTTTGTTCCTTTCGTACCTGCCTTTGCGGCAAGCAGTAACGGAACACCGAGAGTAACAGATGACGCAGACTTACTTTCAGACAACGAGGAAAAACAGCTTGAGGATAAGCTTGAAAAGATAAGTAAGAAGTATAAGTGTGATGTTATCATCATCACAACAGAATCTATAGGAAGTTCAAATCCAAATGCATATGCCAATTCATTTTTTACTGATAATGGTTTTGGAATAGGCAAGCAAAAAAGTGGAGTAAGCTTTCTTGTAAGTATGGAAGACAGAGACTGGGCGGTAACAGCTCACAGCAAGAGTGCTAAAAAGGGGGCTCAAAAGATTTTTCCATATAGCAAGACAGATGCTATAGGAGAAGCTGTTTTAAGTGACTTATCGGCAGGAAGATATTATAGTGCACTTGATACCTATGCCAATCAGGTTGAAAGCTATCTTAAGAAATATCAGATGAAGAAAATAGCATCTGTTCCTATATCTATACTTGTTGCTTTTGTAATTTCGCTCATTATAATGGGCAGCCAGAAAGCGACGCTTAAGAGTGTGCATACTCAGCCTGCTGCAAGGAGCTATCTTGTAACTTCCAATGTAAGTGGCAATGACATGCAGACCGGTATAGCAAACAATGCAGGAAATGTGGCCGGTAAAGTTGCCGGAGGAGTGGCAGCCGGTGTAGCAGCCGGTATAATCCTCAGTATGTGTACAGACCAGTTTATGTATAGTAACGTCAAGAAGACGCCAAGACAAAGCAGCTCAGGTGGAGGTTCTATATCACATTCATCGGGTGGCGGATATCATGGCTCAAGCGGAAAGTTTTAATTTTGTGACATAATGACAGGCTCCTTGACACACTTTTAGGTACAAAGCAAATCGTGAGCGGTAGCGAGATTTGCGTGTACCTGTAAAGTGTGTCCAGGCGCCTGTTACTGTATTACACAGAGTAAAATATAGTGGTTTTGAAAAACAAGTTAAAATTATTTTTAACTTTGTTTTCTCAAGTGAAAAAGGTTGAATTGCTGTGAAACAATCGAAAGCCTTGGGGAATATTGACGAATAAATTAATTTTGATAAAATGATTATATCGTGTTGATTAGTTCGTCTCCCTAGTGCATTTTAATACGAATTATCTACACACAATTCAGCATATGTCAAGAGAACGGAATCCGAGAGGGTTCCGTTTTTTTGTGTTTTATGATATTATATGAAAAAATCGGATTAATGTTGTGGTAAGGGGAGAATTTGAGGTATGAAGAAAGTTAAGAGCTTTTTTGTAAAGTTTTGGGGTGGAATTAAAAAGCCTTTTGGATTTATAAATATGAGTATAAGCATCAGCTCCAACGTGTTGCAATTGATCCTTCGATGTTCGATGATGCAAAATTTGATTATTCAAAGGTTGTTGCTATACGAATTATAACTGACGGTACGGACGAGGGCGAAATAGTGATTAATAATATAGGATATTGGAGCAGATAAATAATAGTTGAAAATCAGAAATAAAGCTGTGATTTAAATGACGATTTTGAAGTTGAGGGACGATTGTGGGCTCGAATGACGATTGTGGGTTTGAATGACGATTGAGTGCTCGTATGACGATTGTGGGCTTGAATGACATGAGTCTTAAATAATTGATAAAGTAGAGGAATAAAAAGATGGAAAAAAGAGAATTGATTTACTACAAGCTTGATGAGGTGGACGAGAAGATACTTGAAATCCTGCAGGATAATGCAAGGACTTCTCTTAAGGATATCGCAGAGCAGGTGTTCCTTTCACCGACTGCGGTAGGAACACGTATAGACAGGATGCTTGAGGAAGGAGTTCTTGAAGGCTTTACCACAAGACTTAATCCGGAGGCTATGGGACATTATGTAAAGGCTTTTATCAATCTTCAGGTGGAGCCGGCACAAAGAGAAGAATTCTACGAGTATATAGACGGAGTTTTAAATGTAATCGAGTGTAATTGTGTTACCGGCGATTACTCTATGCTAATTGAAGTGAGATTTCCGACTACCACGGAGCTTGATCATTTCATAGTTGAGCTTCAGAGATTCGGAAAGACCAAAACGCAGATAGTATTTTCAACCTGCGTTAAGCACAGATGCAGATATTGGCGAGAGGATTCAAGGACCTTAAGCAGAGGACTTGAAAAGGAAAAAATACAATAATTATAATATTTACTTTAAATATAAAAAGTGGTAAAATATGCACAGATGCAGATTTTAAGTAGGCTAAAATATGCATCTGTGCATATTTTTGTGAGTTTTGGGTTTAGATAAAAAATAAACATATAATTAAATTATCTAATATTGGATAAAGGAAGTAAATATCTATGTTAAAAAGAAGTATAGAATTAAAATTAAAAGAATGGAAGGAAAATAAAGCAAAGAAATGTCTTCTGGTGAGGGGAGCAAGACAGGTAGGAAAGACTTATTTAATAGAATATTTTGGGAAAAAAGAATATAAATCATGTATAACAATTAATTTTTTAAAAAATCCATCATATAAGAAAATCTTTGAAGGAGATTTGGATGTAAAAACATTACTAATGAATATCTCATTATATGTAAACGATGCTAAACTAATACCTGATGAAACATTAATATTTCTTGATGAGATTCAAGAATGTCCGGAGGCTATTACATCACTTAAATTTTGGAATGAAGAAAAAAGGTATGATGTGATAGCGTCAGGGTCTATGCTTGGAATAGATTATAAAAGACCTTCTTCATATCCTGTCGGCGCAGTAGAATATGTTGATATGCACCCGCTAAGTTTTTATGAATTTCTGATAGCATCGAATGTAAACGATGAAGTAATAGAAAAAATGAGAGAATGTTTTGAAAATATAGAACCTGTTCCGTTTGCGCTGCATGACAAGATGATGGAACTTTTGAGACTTTATATCGTACTTGGAGGTATGCCGGAAGTATTAAATATTTTTTTGGAAGAAAATGATTTGCAAAAAGCTGATAAAAAGCAACGGGATATTTTAAATGATTATAGATATGACATAGCTCATTATGCAAATGCAGATATAAAAACTAAAGCCGAAAAATGTTATTTTTCTTTACCGGAGCAGTTGACCAAAGATAATCATAAATTCAAATATTCTGTAGTTGAAAAAGGTGGAACAACCAGAAAATTTGGTTCAAGCCTCGACTGGCTTGTGGGAGCATACCTTGTAAAACAGGTATATAATTTAAAGGGGTATAATCTTCCACTAAAAGAATCAAGGGATATAGGGAATTTTAGAGTATATGCTTCTGATATCGGATTATATGTAAGTATGTTTGATTATTCTATTAAAGAAAGATTGGTTTATCCGGATGGTTTTTCGGACTTCTACAAGGGAAATATGTATGAGGCACTAATAGCTGATATACTTATAAAAAATGGACATAATGAATTGTATTTTAGAAAGGATGAGACATCAACCTTTGAGATAGAATTTATTTTGGAAACAGTCGATGGAGTGATACCGATAGAAGTAAAATCTGGTAGAAGCCGTTCAAAATCTCTTGACAATGTTTTAAAGAGGGGGGAAATACCTTATGGTTATAAGCTAATTAATGGAAATGTTGGAAAGAGCGATAAAAAAATAACCTTGCCGTTATATATGGCTATGTTTTTGTGATGAAAAATTGAAATTCAATAAAATGATATTTTTTCTTTACAACGGTTTTAAGCTGAAAAACCGAAATACATTTTCTAGGGAGGAAAATAAAAATGTCATATGTTGATGAAGTATTAGAGAAAGTAAAAAAGAGAGATGGTGATCAGCCGGAGTTTATACAGGCTGTAACTGAGGTACTTAGTACACTTCGTCCGGTTATCGAGCAGGATGAGGAGAAGTATCGTAAGCTTGCTATCTTAGAGAGAATTACTGAGCCGGATCGTCAGATTATGTTCAGAGTACCTTGGGTAGATGATAACGGAAATGTACAGGTAAACAGAGGTTTCAGAGTACAGTTCAATAACGCTATCGGACCTTACAAGGGAGGTTTAAGACTTCACCCTTCAGTAAACCTTGGTATCATTAAGTTCCTTGGTTTCGAGCAGATTTTCAAGAATTCACTTACTACACTTCCTATCGGCGGTGGTAAAGGTGGTTCAGACTTCGATCCTAAGGGTAAGTCAGATAATGAAATTATGAAGTTCTGCCAGAGCTTTATGACAGAGCTTTCAAAGTATATCGGTGCTGACGAGGACGTACCTGCCGGAGATATCGGAACAGGAGCTAGAGAAATCGGTTTCATGTTTGGTCAGTACAAGAGAATTAAAGGTCTTTACGAAGGTGTTCTTACAGGTAAGGGACTTACTTACGGTGGTTCACTTGCACGTACAGAAGCTACAGGTTATGGTCTTCTTTATTTAACTGAAGAAATGGTTAAGTGCCATGGCGATAAGATGGAAGGAAAGACTGTTGCAATTTCAGGTTCAGGTAACGTTGCAATCTACGCATGCCAGAAGGCTCAGCAGTTAGGTGCAAAGGTTGTTACTGTTTCCGATTCAACAGGTTGGATATATGATCCGGAAGGAATCGATGTTGCACTTCTTAAGGAAGTTAAGGAAGTTAAGCGTGCTCGTCTTACTGAGTATGCAGCAGCTCGTCCGTCCGCAGAGTATCATGCAAAGGAAAATGGTGAGCACGGTGTATGGCAGTACAAGGTAGATATAGCTCTTCCATGTGCTACTCAGAACGAGCTTGACATCGAGGATGCAAAGATGCTTGTTGCAAATGGTGTTCAGTACGTAGCAGAGGGTGCAAACATGCCTACAACTATCGAAGCTACTGAGTACTTCCAGGCAAACAATGTACCATTTGTAGGTGGTAAGGCTGCAAACGCAGGTGGTGTTGCTACTTCAGCTCTTGAGATGAGCCAGAACTCAGAGAGACTTTCATGGAGCTTCGAAGAGGTTGATGCTAAGCTTAAGAACATCATGGTTGGTATCTACCACAATATCGATGATGCTGCTAAGGAGTACGGTATGGAAGGCAACTACGTTGCAGGTGCAAACATCGCCGGCTTCAAGAAGGTTGTAGAAGCTATGATCGCTCAGGGAGTAGTATAATATTGGCTAACAGCCGTGCAATAGAACAAAAAATCCGTCCACATGCTTGCATGTATGGACGGATTTTTTTATTTAAAAAATGAACCATTTGTTGTATTGTGAAAATATATAAGTGAAGGCACAAAAGCTTCAATGATATCATGGAGGAATTCCATCCGGATGGCAGAGAAAAAAACTATGGAAAAATATATAAAAGAATACGGTAAGGCAGTTTATTCATTTTGTTTGTATGCAACACACAAGAAGGAAGATGCGGATGATCTGTATCAGCAGACATTTCTTACAGCATTTGAAAAGGGCGATATTGACGAAGAAAAAAATCCAAAATCATATCTTATTACTATTGCCGCTAATATAAAGAACAATTATGTACGGAAGTATCTGTGGCGAAAACGGATAGTAGATACGGACGTTGCATTTGATGAAGGCATTCTGACGATTGCGTCTGATGAACTGCCGGTAGACGAGAAGGTCGTAAGGGATGATGAAACGGCGCAAATTAGAAGGCTTGTCAGAAAACTGCCGGATAAATACAGGGATGTGGTATTGATGTTTTATATGGAAGATATGAATGAAACTGAAATATCGAAAGCCTTAAGCATTCCTAAGGGAACCGTAAAAAGCCGCCTTAACAAGGCGAGAAAACTGCTAAAGGAGATGTATTTAAATGGATAATATTATCGACAGATTATTAAAGAAATCACTTGAAGCCGATTACAAGCCGGATGAAAGGCTTGATGAAGAATTGCTTTATTATTTTCAGAATGATAAAAGAAAAAATGAAGATGATAAAAAAGTAAATATACGCATGCATAAGTTGAAAAAAGATGCTAAACGTGCTGCTTTTATACGCGTGGCACAGAGTGCGGCAGCAGCAATTTTAGTTTTCATAATACTCGGTTCGGGAACAGCTTATGCTGTTAATGCCATTATGGAAAAAGCAAGAGTAACAGAACACGGTATGTCGGTAGGAAATGAGGAATATTTAAGTGATGAGGATCTTGCTGAACCATTGGATGATGTAGATGTTGACGTAATAGGCGAAGAAGAGCCGGGGCCGGATGACAAATGGATATCCAAGCGTACGGAAGTTGTATCCGGAACATATCAGAATGTGTACTACACATATCAGGACTACACGACAATGATTGAAGATACTCCGTTTGAGAGCGTATTCAAAGAAATTCCCGGAGAGGAAAGCAGTTCGGAATATGTGATAACCGATTTGGATGAAGTGACAAGGGAATACAGTATGGGAACAATCTTTAATGTCGGAGATGGTGAGGTGTATTTGAATTTGGATTATATTGAGGGAAATGTTGCTGAGGATGCAGCCTTCGGTATAAGTCTCGGAAGCACAAGCAATGAGAGAGAATATGTTACCGGTTCAGGAATAAACTTTACGCTTGCGGATAGTGTTAAGGATACCGGTGAAGGGGAAGAAGCTGTAACCACTACATTGATTTCTTATAAAAAATACAGAGGAAGTATTCAATTTATCGGACTTGACGAAGAAGAAATATATAATGTGCTTGAGAATGTTGATTTCTCAAAACTGGAAGATTAAAGAGCGACATAGAAGCGAGACAAGGGGAGGTGTCCGTTATGATAAATGCAATAAAAAATAAAAAAGCAAAAATATGGTTGATTATTTTGTTTATATCGATTGTAATGATTTCTGTGCCGGGATATGGTGTTTATCGGTACATGAAGAGAACACCGAAAATTACAACTAAATGGCCAGGCGAGGTGGAAAGCGGTACAACAATTGGGTATGACAGGCTTGTTGATATTGAATGTAAAGGAAAGTATGATGTTAAGCTTTTGATAGATTCAAATATTCCGACAGCAAAGGTAAATGAGGACGGAAAAAGTATATATTCAGGTGACTGCTCGGGATATATACACGTTATTGTTTTGGTGACGGGAAGTGTATCGGAATCAAGGGAAGCGGAGCTATATTTATATGTCGGACCGGGTAAGGAAGAAAGAAAAGAAATAATAGAAGAAAGCAGGAATAACATAGAGGATATCAACAGCTATCTGGAAGAAAATTATTTTGAAAAAGAATCATTTTCTCAAAAGAGTGTTATTGTTGAAGCCTATGAGTTCCCAAAAGAAAAAATAATTGCCAGAGAATATAATGTTGCGTATAAGATGTCGGATAATTCGATGAAGTATTTAAAAATACGTGCAGAGTATGAGCTTACATCCGAAGGCCTTACTCTGAAAAATGTAAATACGATGGAAGAAAGCGAAGAGGATTATCGGTTGCTTGAAAACAGTATTAAATATTATTCGGAAACACAAGGTGATCCTTTGACAAACTGGAAGGATATCGGAGATGGAATTTATATGCAAATCTGTTCCGATTCCTGCGCTAATATTGCACCTGAAAATTATAAGATGACCTATATTTTTTCGTTATAGCGTCAAAATAATTATATCTATTTAAAAACTTAAAAAATTATTGCGTATGACAATGTCATATGATATAATGACATTGTCATACAAAAAACTGTTATAATTCAATATTGTATTATCTGAATAGATGAGTATAATATAAGTAAGTGGAGACACTTCGATGAAAGAGCATCGTAAAAAGTTGGGCTGTAGGTGGAGCAGGGTAATTTTCCATCTCTTTAGATGTCTTAACTGGGCATTGCGCCTGGCAGCAAGGATTAAAGCTGTAGTCCGCTTGGGGGACTTAATGATTTCCACGACGTTATTGATATCTTAACTGGGTATCGCGGCTGACAACCAGCATAAAACTCTTTTAAGTTAAGAAAGATTTTGTGGAGTGTGTACATCGCACTCCTCTTTTTTTTGGAGAACAATATGACTACAAAGGCTGACCAATATGTGGAATATAAATGCTTGGGTTGTAATTTTTTACCCTTCGCTTTTGGTCGAAGGGTATTTTTTATGGGCAAATAAACTACTTACCATTAACCAGCTTATTATAATACTCAAGCAATCTTGTCTGCTGTGACTTACTAAGATTGTCAAATTTTTCTGATATCTCAAATAATACAGGATTCTTTCCTTTTTCAACAACTATTCTGTCTGCTTCAGGATTATCACTTTCTCCGATTAAATAATCTACAGATGTATTAAGGCAGGCAGCCATAGCTTCGATAACCTGTATCGTAGGTTTACGTTCTCCGTTTTCATATCTTACATATCCAGACTGTGTAAGTCCTATTATTTTGGCTGCTTCTGTTTTATTGATTCCATATGCCTCGCGGCTTTTTTTAAGTCTTTCCGGAATTAGTGGTGCTGACATATATTATTACCTCCTGTAATCTTGTGTATGAATTTTTTTATATTATAATACTTTTTTTTGCAATTGACAATGGCATACTATATAATGTTTCTTGTTTGCCTGATGCATTTAGTTGTGCTATAATTAGCAAAGTGTTACTATATTTGTGACCATAGTATAAAGGATAATAAAGAGTTAAAATAATAAAAAAGTCAGATGCTTTTTTCGGGGAGGATTACTATGAGTGAAAAGAACAAAAAAGATACAGAATTTAAGCCGTATATTCCGGCTGATAAGATTACACCTGAGTTTACAGCCACATCTGTTATAATGGGTGTGATTCTTGCGGTGATATTTGGCGCAGCCAACGCATATCTGGGGCTTAGAGTTGGTATGACAGTTTCCGCTTCCATACCTGCGGCGGTAATTTCAATGGGCGTTATCCGTCTTATAATGCGAAAAGATTCAATACTTGAAAGCAATATGGTTCAGACCATCGGTTCTGCCGGTGAGTCACTGGCAGCCGGTGCTATATTTACCATGCCTGTATTGTTCTTGTGGGCAAAGGAAAATGTAACGGATTCTCCAAGTCTCGTTACTATATCACTTATTGCGCTTTGCGGTGGTATACTCGGTGTGCTTTTTATGGTGCCGCTTAGAAATGCGCTTATAGTAAAGGAACACGGAGTTTTACCTTATCCGGAGGGAACTGCCTGTGCAGAGGTTCTTCTTGCCGGTGAGGAAGGTGGTTCAAGTGCAAAGACTGTATTTTTAGGTATGGGACTTGCGGCAGTATTTAAGTTCGTTGTGGATGGATTAAAGATGATACCGGGAGTTATTACAGCACCTATCAAGGCTCTTAAGACAGAGCTTTCCGCAGAGGTTTATCCGGCACTTATAGGTGTTGGATATATATGTGGACCTAAGATTTCTTCATATATGTTTGCAGGTGGTATACTTGGCTGGTTTGTTCTTATACCGGCTATAATTACTTTTGGAGCAGGTACGGTTCTTTATCCGGGTACTGAAACCATAGCCGAGATATATGCTGTCAATGGGGCATCTGCTATCTGGAGTTTTTACATCAGATATATCGGTGCCGGTATGGTAGCGGCAGGTGGTATCATAAGTCTTATTAAATCGCTTCCGCTTATTGTAAATACATTTGCAGGGGCCATGAAGGGGATGAAGACTGCAGGAAAGGCGGGAACAAAGCGTACAGATATAGATATAGATATGAGATTTGTACTTGTTGGTATTATCGCGATAACTGTAGCTATATGGTTATTGCCTCAGATACCTGTATCTTTACTCGGGGCTATACTTATAGTAATATTTGGATTTTTCTTCGGGGCAGTTTCATCACGTATGGTAGGACTTGTAGGAAGCAGCAACAATCCGGTTTCGGGCATGGCGATAGCAACACTTTTATTTTCAACACTTGTTTTAAAAATTACAGGTGATACCGGTTCACATGGTATGGTTGGCGCTATATCAATCGGTTCTATTATATGTATAGTAGCTGCTATGGCAGGTGATACTTCGCAGGATTTAAAGACGGGATTTATACTTGGAGCAACTCCTAAAAAGCAGCAGACAGGTGAGCTTATCGGTGCACTTATATCAGCATTTACGATTGGCGGTGTGCTTATACTTTTGGACAAGGCATGGGGCTTTGGAACTACAGAACTTGCTGCTCCTCAGGCAACTCTTATGAAGATGATTGTAGAGGGAGTTATGGACGGAAATCTTCCATGGGCACTTGTGTTTATCGGCGTATTTATAGCTGTGGTTGTGGAGATACTTGGTATTCCGGTACTTCCTGTAGCTATAGGACTTTATCTTCCTCTTGAACTTAGTTCAACTATTATGATAGGCGGTATCATACGTTGGTTTATAGATAAAAAATCAAAGGTTAAGCATGATGAGGCAGGTGCAGGAGTTTTATTCTGTTCAGGTATGATAGCAGGAGAGGGTCTTGTTGGCATACTTCTTGCAATACTTGCCGTACTTGGTGTAACCGATAAGATAGACCTTTCGGGTAGCATGAATACCGGTGTTGCCGGCGGCATAGTTCTCATGCTTATCATGATTATATGTGTTTCGAGATTTGCTTTGATTAAACCAAAGAATACTGAGCCAAAAGAAGATAAGCAATAAAATATAATAAAAGCAATTACAAAGCAGGAACAGATAATTATGTCTAAGGATAATAAAAAATCAGATAATTATATGGATTATATTCCAAAGCATTCTCCCAAATATGAGTGGGAAAAGGACAAAGATGGTAATGTGACCATTTTAATTGAAAATAAAGGTTTTTTTAACAGGTTATTTCAAAAGCTTCTTGGAAAACCTAAGGTTTCTAAACTTCATCTTGAGAAGATGGGAAGCTTTATCTGGCCAAAGATTGATGGATATAAAAATATTTATGAAATCGGTCAGGAAGTAAAAGAAGAGTTTAAAGAAGAAGCGGAGCCTCTTTATCCGAGACTTGTAAAATATATGAAGATGTTGTATGATTATGGCTTCATAGAATATTTAGATTGATTTTCCTACGGGGAAAGGAGTTTTTATGTCATATGTAGAATATGAAAAAGCACAGAAGGCAGGACTAAAAGCGTTTAAAAGTGCTATTTCAAAGGGAGAAAATGCATATCTTCCCGTACTTGACGAGATACTTGAAAATGTAGATATACAAAGCGAGGTCAACCTCGGACTTGTACAGATACCGCTTGAAAATGTAGTTGGTACAAGCAATGCCGGAAGAACCTACGCTTTTGCCAATAATTTTATGCCTATTTTAGACTATAAGACAGAGTTTGGCTCTAAGTGGTCCACACTTTGTGACAGTCAGATAGAAGAAGGAATCAGAGATCCTATAAAGGTCTATGAATACCTCAATAAATATTATGTGGTGGAAGGAAATAAGCGTGTTTCCGTACTCAAATATTTTGATGCGGTAAACGTGTCGGCGCAGGTTACACGCAAGGTTCCTAAACTTACAGATGATAAAGAGATAAAGATTTATTATGAGTTTATGGATTTTTATAAGCTCACGGAGATTAATTATATATCTTTCTCACATGAAGGCTTTTTTAAGCGACTCCTTGAACTTACTTCTGAAAATCCTGATGAACCATGGACAGACGATCAAAAGAAAGATTTTGGATCATTTAATCATAATTTTTGTGTGGCGCTAAAAGCTAAAGGAGGAGAAAAGCTCCCTATGACGATGGGAGATGCACTGCTTTTGTTTTTGGACGTATATGGATATGAAAATGCCAAAGAGTTTACCGGAAATGAAATAAAGGAAAAGATTGATAAGCTTTGGGAAGAATATCTTATCGAATCAAGCGGACGGGAAGTGTCACTTAAACTCGATCCACCTGATACCGGTAAGAGAAGTATTATGAGTTATTTTAAGGGGCTCGCACCAAAGCAGGTTAAGGTGGCATTTATATTTGATAAGGATATCGATGAGTCGGACTGGCTCTATGGGCATGAGCTTGGAAGATTATATCTTGAAGAACATTGTTCCGAAAGGATAAAGACACTTAAGGTGCATAACCTTAATTCCGAAGAGGATATCATAACAGCAATGGAAGACCTTATTACGATGGGGGTAAAGATAATATTTACTACCTCATCCAGACAGGTAAATGCAAGCCTTAAGGTTGCCGTCAATCATCCTGATACGGTTATACTTAACTGTTCTCTTAATACTTCTCATAAATTAATCAGTACGTATTATGCGAGACTATACGAGGTGAAATTTTTATCGGGAATACTGGCCGGAGCACTTACTACAAATGATAAGATTGGATATCTGGCCGACTATCCGATACTTGGTATAACTGCTGATATCAATGCTTTTGCGCTTGGTGTCGCGATGGTTAATCCGGATGCGAAAGTCTATCTCGAATGGATTTCGATTAAGGGCGTTGCACATGAGGCTGCTATAGAAAATTTCAGAAGAAGAGACATTAATTATATTTCCGACCAGATTATGATAAAACCGAGAGAGGCGGGCAGAAGATTCGGCTTATATTATATAGACGAAAAAGGAACTTTCAATATAGCGATGCCTATATACCAGTGGGGCGTTTTTTATGAAAAACTTATAAATACGGTTTTACAGGGGAAGCTTAAGGAGGAAGAAAAAAAGGACAATAAGGCAGTAAATTACTGGTGGGGACTTTCGGCGGAAGTTGTTGACCTTATATATTCGGATAAGATTCCTCCGGCGACGCTAAGACTTGTAAAGCATTTCAAAAATATGATGAAAAATAATGAATTTTATCCTTTTGACACAGTAATTAAAGATCAAAATGGCGTCATTAGAAATGAAGACAATGAACATATGCTTCCGGAAGATATTATGAAAATGAACTGGCTTGCTGAAAATGTCGTAGGCGAGATACCTGAGATCGATGAACTTAAGGATAGTGCAAAATCCATAGTTGAGTTAAAGGGTGTCGGAACCGTAGAGGATAAAAATGATGAAAAGCCGGAAGCTGATAAAGCTGTTGATAATAAGCCGGAGGAGAAAACTGCTGAATCAGAGGCAAATGACAGGACAGCGGATACTTTACCGGAAAATGAAAAGTCGGATAATGAAACTAAAGACAAGCATAATTGATGATATTTGTTTTGTATTGTGAGATATATATACTGTATGAGGATAAATGATGAAGATTTTGTTACTTGCTGATGAAGAGTCAAAATACTATTGGGATTTTTTTGAAAAAAGTAAATTAGAGGGTATAGATCTTATTATATCCTGCGGCGACCTGGCACCACAGTTTTTATCATTTCTTGCGACCTTTGCCAAGGTGCCTATACTTTATGTACATGGTAATCATGACTATTGTTATGATGAAACACCGCCGGATGGTTGCATATGCATAGATGATGATATATATGTTCATGAAGGATTGAGGATTATGGGACTTGGCGGAAGTATGTGTTATAACGAGGGTACATACCAGTATACCGAGCAGGAAATGGTTAAGAGATATAAGAAGCTAAGACGTAAGATTAAGAAAAACGGCGGTATAGATATACTTATAACACATTCACCGGCTTATCATCTTCATGACAGTAGTGATCTTCCTCATACAGGATTTAAGGTGTTTTTAGACATAATGGATGAGCATAAGCCCATGCTTTTTGCACATGGACATGTTCATATTAATTATGGTCGTGACTTTAAGCGTGAATCAATGTATAATGAAACACGTGTTATAAATGCATATGAAAAATATTTGATTGAAATATAGATAGGGAGATGGACAAAATGGCTGAGAATACATTTGACAAAATTCTTGATACATATGTTGAAATATGTAATGAAACTGACAAGATAGATGTGGGACTTTATCAAAAGTATAATGTTAAAAGAGGTCTTAGAGATGCTGATGGCCGGGGAGTTCTTACCGGACTTACAGAGATATCGGATGTAGTAGGATTTAAAGGAGAGGAAAGAATTCCTATCCCCGGAGAATTATATTATCAGGGATATGAGGTTAAAAAGCTTGTATCAGGTCTTCGTAACAGCCTTTACGGCTTTGAGGAGACAACATATCTTCTTTTGTTTGGACAGCTTCCTACCGATGAGGAACTTGAGACATTTGTAGGTTTGCTTGAAGAATTTAGACAGCTTCCGGAGGCGTTTAACAGAGACGTTATCATGAAGGCTCCGAGTAAGGATATGATGAATATACTCCAAAAATGTGTACAGTCACTTTATGCTTATGACGAGAAAGCCAATGATACAAGTGTCAAGCATGTACTTATGCAGTCGCTTAAGCTTATCGCCCAGTTTCCTGTTATAGCAGCTTATGGATATCAGGCATACAGACATTATCACCTTGAAAAAAGTTTGATCATACACAGACCTAAAAAAGGACTTTCTACAGCGGAAAATCTTCTTAGACTTATAAGAACAGACGGAAAGTACACAGAATTAGAAGCAAAAGTTTTGGATGTGTGTCTTGTCATACATGCCGAGCATGGTGGTGGTAACAACTCTACATTTACAACTCATGTACTTACTTCATCAGGTACAGATACATATTCGACTATATCTGCCGCACTTGGTTCTCTTAAGGGACCAAGACATGGTGGTGCTAACTTGAAGGTTCAGCAGATGTTTGATGATTTGAAAAACAATGTCAAGGATTGGGAAAATGAGGATGAGCTTGCAGAATATCTTCAGGCCATACTTGACAAAAAGGCATTTGACAATGCAGGACTTATCTATGGTATGGGACATGCCGTATATAGTGAGTCGGATCCAAGAGCGGTTATTCTTAAAGAATATGCTAAAAAGCTTTCCAGGGAAAAGGGCATGGAGAGAGAATTTGAACTTCATGAAAGAGTTGAACGTATAGCCAAGAAGCTTATAACATCTAACAGAAATA
>CADCDW010000043.1:21621-29648 GCA_902800325.1 uncultured Lachnospiraceae bacterium | reverse complement strand
GCAACCTACCTGATTTTCTTTTCTGCCATTTAGATAATTAAAGTACAAATCCCCTTATATCGGAGACTTCCATATCTTACCCCGACAAACCGGAGTTTATACGTTTATCTCAGCCTTAACACCAAGTATGTCTTTATTGGCATCAAGTATCGGTTTAATGACTTCTGATAAGAATTCTTTTGTCTGTTCAGGAGCTCGTCCTACAAAGTTCTTAGGTTCAAGAAGTTTTACAATTTCTTCTTTACTCATTCCGAATGATGAATCAGCTGCAATTAAGTCTACAAGATTATTTTCATTTCCGTACTTCTTAACCTGCTCTCCCGCCTGCATAGAATATGTACGAATCTTTTCATGAAGCTCCTGACGGTTGCCTCCACGCTTAACTGCATCCATCATTATATTCTCAGTAGCCATAAAAGGTATTTCTTTCATGAACCTCTGGTAGATAACCTTATCATAAACTACAAGTCCGTCTACAACATTTAAGTATAAGTCAAGTATACCGTCTATGGCAAGGAAGCCTTCCGGAATTGAAATTCTCTTGTTTGCACTATCATCAAGAGTTCTCTCAAACCACTGTGTAGCAGCGGTTATAGCAGGATTTAATGCATCTGTCATAACATAATTGGCAAGAGATGCTATACGCTCACTTCTCATAGGATTTCTCTTGTATGCCATGGCAGATGAACCAATCTGGTTTTTCTCAAACGGTTCTTCAATCTCTTTTAAGTGTTGAAGAAGTCTTATATCATTTGAAAACTTATGAGCACTCATGGCTATCCCTGAAAGTACATTTAAAACTCTTGCGTCAACCTTACGTGAGTAAGTCTGACCGGATACCGGATAACACGCCTTAAAGCCCATCTTTTCTGCAATCTTTCCATCAATCTTTTTAACTGTTTCATGATCACCATCAAAAAGTTCAAGGAAGCTTGCCTGAGTACCTGTTGTACCCTTAGAGCCGAGAAGCTTCTGCTGGTCTATCATATACTCTATATCACTTAAATCAAGTAAAAGTTCCTGCATCCAAAGTGTAGCTCTCTTACCTACGGTTGTAGGCTGTGCAGGCTGAAAATGTGTAAATGCAAGTGTAGGTAAATCCTTATATTTATCAGCAAATTTAGAAAGCTCATTTATGACATTTATAAGCTTAACTCTTACAAGCTTGAGTGCCTTTGTCATAACTATGACATCTGTATTGTCACCCACATAACAGCTTGTAGCACCAAGGTGAATTATACCTGCTGCATTTGGACACTGCTGTCCATATGCATATACATGACTCATAACATCATGTCTGACTTCTTTCTCACGAGCTTTAGCCACATCATAATTTATGTTTTCTGCATTTGCCTTTAACTCGTCTATCTGCTCCTGACTTATCCTTGGATTACCATTCTCATCCTTAAGTCCAAGCTCCATCTCTGTTTCAGCAAGCGCTATCCAAAGCTTTCTCCATGTTTTAAATTTCATATCAGGCGAAAAGATATACTGCATCTCCTTGCTTGCATATCTTTCTGATAATGGGCTGACATATTTATCGTTCATCTTATATCTCCTCTAAATATTTTTTTATTTTAGTTTGAATAAGCTCATATATATTATGATAATTATATATCTGCATACCCAAACATTATCGATTAAAGACAAATTATACTTTAACTTAAATAAGATGACATGTCAACATACATAAACCGCTTTGTTTCTTTTTTTACTTACACACTTGCAAACTCATATATAAAATCCTTCATCTTACGACCACTCATAATTCCGTCTGCAAGTTTTCTTCCGGGCGATACAAGTGTTTCGGCACGTTCATATATGGAGTCAAGATATTTTTCTTCTCCGAAGCCACGTTTGGAAAGCCCCATTTGGGCAAGATTCAATACCTCTTTGCAAAGCACCTTCAACGCTTCCTTATCTATAAAATCAGGAAGTATTCGCCTGTTCATAATCTTTCTTAATTCACCTGAAGTATATCCATGATGATAAAGTACATCATCATTTTTAAAAAGGTCTGTTAATTCATCCAATACTTCTGACAAACCTACATGAAATGCTGCAATCGTCATGGCATCCGAAAATGGCTGACAGCATCCGCTTCTATACTCTATCGTACCTCGAAATGTCAGGTCTTCAAATTTATATGTTCTTAGGAACTGAAGGTCACTTTCCCCCGGCTTAATTCTGTATGGATGATAAGTACCATCCTCATAGTACTCTCCGATTATCTCCTGCTGCGAAAAATATTCGGTTACAGGAATCGGATGAAAATGCAGATAATGACCATTTCTTTCCGTACAAAATATACTTGTTCTGTAGATATATTCCATAAGCTCATCTATATCCTCAGGCAGCTTTTCAAACACTCCTATATTGTGCGGATTTATACCATGAGTGCTGTTTTCCCAAAACATATCTCTCATACAAAGAACATCCGGTTCCTCATCCATCCACGAATTTGCAAAGAGTATACTTTTTATCGGTTCCAAAAGTGAAAATGCGTCGATAGTCTGTATAAGCCTATCCTTGGTTACATCAAGCTGAACCTGTGATGCACATGCATAAGCACCAAAATCAGGATACTTATGAAAATACATCGGATATTCCCATCTTTTTGAACGTCTGAGATACCCCTCCAGCATCTGATATCTCGGAACCGGCAAAAATACATTTTCATTGACCTTATATCCCGGATTGATACCCATACCGGTAAGCAAGTGCCCTTGTTTTTCAAGTTTTTTATTTAAAGCTGTTATGTATTGTTTAAATCTTTCTGCTATAGGTTCAAGACTTTTTTCCTTTGCAAATGAAAACTCGAGGTTGTTATATGAACAATCAAAAGAAAGATTATCTCCCGTTATAGGCTCGGTTGATGAATATGCATATCCATTTTCATCAAATCCTTGTGCCAAAAATCCAAACTCCTCACAAAACTCCTTTGTCACACTTCTTGTAACATCAAAATCCGTTGCCCTCCCCGTAAGATTGACAACCGGCATCTCAATTTCGATACCTATATAGTTTTCCTTTTTTTTCGTGGTTGGGACTATATATCTGTTATATAGTGCCTCCTTTAATTCTTCCTTGTTCATAAAATACCTCACTTCTTACTGACGTTTATTTTCCTTTAAATATAGGTCTGTTATATTCTTTCTACAGGTTTATTATCTCCAATATACCCATCTGATAATAAACGTGTTACTTTAACTTAATTCAATCTTCTACAGATTTGCATATGAAAGATAAAGCTTCTCTATATCCTTTGGATCTTCTACGTAAAGGTTTTCGTGCTCACTTCCCTGATATTTTAAATGTGCCCTTTTATATGCAAACAGTGTAGCAGCAGGAACTTTGCTCCAATCATTTTTAGAGAGCTTTTTCTCCCCCGGTCTTTGCTCCCAATCCGACTCATTCATACCAATCCAACCCACCTTTTCTCCGCCATCAAATATGGTTCCCTTTGTAAGTGGTACTGTAGAAAAAAGTATCATGCTGTTTCCCTGATGATAATATAGAGAACCGTGAAGATTTGTATGTGCATATAATAGTTCCCCATCATAGATAAGCAGATTTAACTTATTACCCTTTGACATAGCCTTTATATTTTCCTCCAACACAGAAAATCTCTCCTTATCTGTAAGCGGACTTCCCTTTTTATCTCTTGCATCATTTATCTTGTCTATGAGATATAAAAGGATTCTCTCACTGTCAGTCTCACCCTTTTGTTTCTTTACATACTCATGCATAGGTCGAAAATCAAAAATTGTACCGTTATGAATCAACGTCCACCTGCGTCCATCACTGTCAAAGCCTGTAAACGGATGGCAGTTTCTAAGTTCAACATTTCCTATAGTCGCACGCCTTATGTGAGCGAGTACTACAGGCGCCGATATATCCTCAGTAAACCTTTCCTCTAAATAATTACTTTTTGAAGCCTGCAAGGTTTCCCTTTCTATATTTGCATGAATTCCGTCCAATAAAGCAAGTCCCCATCCATTTGGATGTCTGTCGCTATGAGAATAAAACTCTCGCAAAATACTATTAAGTTTGATTTTCTTTGAGCTGCTATATCCAAATATCTGACACACAGTTTATCCTCCCACTTAAGTCGCATAATAAAGTCTTTTTAAATTACGTAAAACATATAAAAGACTACTAATATTAACTCCATATTTTTACAAAAAATATATATAGATAATTTTATTAAAGATATATCTGATTGTATAATTCTTTTTCAATATAATTCGTTATAGTTAAAAACTATAAGAAAAATACGCCAAGCCCGGAACATTTTATCTGCTCCGTGCTTAGCGCATTTATGTTGTCATAATTTCTTATATTAAATTAAACATCTTTGAAAACTTCACAACTGTTTATTCATTTACAATATATCTATTATTATGAATAAGCCTTTTTTACTTAATTTATCTTATAAATATATGTAGGCTGTGCTTCATATGAACCTGCATTATAATACTGTCTTCCCTTTGATTCAGTAAATAAAGGATCCCAATATCTTCCACCGGCATATACCCATCCATGAAGATTACTGCTGTAAAGATAAACATCACCAAAATTAAGCTCTGCATATAGATAAGCAAGTGCTGCAGCTTCACCGACACATTCTGCCCCCTGGGCATCCTGATCACCATATGCATTAATTATATTGTTAGCATAATGTGCATCAGGGCATGCATAATTATTTACATAATTTCCAAACGGATAATCCTTAAGCAGATATGGCCATTTTGCTACCCACTGATAGCATTTTTCCTGCTTAACCGCAAGACTGTCATCCGGACTTGTAATAGATTCAACTATCGCTCTGGCATGCATCATAACCGGAATCTTTTCTCTGGCATACGCATCCATAACTGCAGAACCATCTGCATTCAAAGTTACACCACAAGCTGTACCACCCTTTTGCATAACTCCGGTAGTTCTGTCATAGAAGTAATATCTTCCGTCTTTAAGAACCCAACCATAATACTTTGCTGTCTCAAAATTATTTACATATTTTGTTGCGCCAAGATATACCATCTTTCCACCGACAGTTGCATATATATGAGTTTCAAAATTTCCTGAATTTGAGTGTTTACTTCCGTCTACTATTACATACCATGAACCATCGTTATCCTTTATACCATCATACCAATATATATCATCCTGTCCTCCATCTTCGCTCCATGTAGGAAATTTTATCTCCTTTATAGTTCCCGAGGCAGAAGGATTTATAATTGATATCTTGTATTTACCGTCTCCCTGATTAACTGCTGATACGTAATTGCTTACATTAAATCTTGTATCATTTCCTGTAGCATCACGACCTTCGTTTTTTCCGTACTGTGCATAATGGTTAAAATAAGCTGCTTTATCTACTCCAAATGCATTAAATAAATCTTTATATCTGTTGGCATAGGCGTAAACATTAAATGAACCGTTACCGCTTCTACCCTCATTTAAACCATAAGTTATAAAATGCTCAAATGCCTTCTGCTGATCATCTCCAAATGCAGCCCTTATATCTGCATTATTTTCAATATATTTTATAGGATCAAATCCACATGAATAATCGACTCCATTGCTTACAAGACTTATATAGGTAAATTTAAGACTGTTGTTTCTACTGTCATTTCCATCAAAAGGTTTGGCATTTCTTCCTTCACTTTTTCCGTACTCAGCATAGTGTCTGTAATATGCACTTAAATCTTTCCCAAAAGCTCTCTGTAAGTCCTGATATCTATTGGCATATGCATAGACATTGAAATTTTTGACACTGCTTCTTCCTTCACTCATTCCATAACTTATAAAATGTGAAAAAGCTTTCTGCTGATCATCTCCAAATGCAGCTCTTAAATCTCCGTAGCTGCTCAAATAGTAAAACGGATCAAACACTGCCGAATAATCAACCCCGGCATATACTCTTTTAACATATACAAATGTAAGTTTTGAATTTCGTACATCATTTCCGCTGTATGGTCTCGCATTTCTTTTTTCACTTATACCATAAGTCTGATAATGACGCTCATAAGCCTCCAAATCACCGCCAAAAGCCTGTTGTAAATCAACATATCTGTTAGCATATGCATAAACATTGAACTCATTTTTTTGCTCTTCGGCATGTGCAATTCTTTGGCCGGATAACATAGTCAGTATAATTATAGCCATACATAAAAAAGCAAGTGCCGAAAGCTTTCTTTTTTTCTGTGTCATTTAAATCTCCTCCTTTAGAACACTGCAACAACTATCCATGGACTATCAGGTGTAGCTTTTTCACACTGAACAGTAAAGCCATCATAATATATAAGTGCATATCCGGCACTTTCCTCTGTACAAGCTTGAACCTCTACCAAATTTCCTCCGATCGCACCTATAAGCGCATTTGCATCACTTCCGATATATCCCTGAGCAACTGCCTTTAAATCCTGCGCCTGTGTTGTAGCCTCAGTAGGAGCTTCAGTTACAGCTTGGGTAGTGGTTTCTGTCGTAGCTTCTGTTGTTTTCTTTTCCTCGGTAGTTTTTTCCTCTGTTGTTTTCTTTTCTTCTGTAGTCTTCTTTTCCTCTGTAGTCTTTTTTTCTTCTGTAGTCTTCTTTTCCTCTGTAGTCTTCTTTTCCTCTGTAGTCTTCTTTTCCTCTGTAGTCTTTTTTTCTTCTGTGGTTTCTTTTTCCTCTGCTACATTTTCAGTAACCGCATCACTCTTTGTAGCAGTTTTTTCTTCATCCTTTTTATCTCCACAACCACCAAGTGCGGCACATATAGCCATAGCGCAAACAACGTACTTTAACTTTTTCATATTTTTCTCCTATATAGTGTTTATTTAAAACATCTCATTTTTTAAATCATAAATAACGACTCATACTATTTAAAAACGTAAAATGCTATATTAAGATTAATCATCTTTTTTGAACATAGACTTAATCCATGCCAATTATATCACAGCAAAAACAGCATTTCAATCTGATAATCTTCCCATTATTTTAATTTCTACAGCTAATTTTTAAGTTTATTCATACATTTATAATTATTTAAATTCAAAATAATTACCGTTATATTCTGTAACTACTCTTATCTCATAATCATAAGGAAGTTCGGTCTTATCTATATAAGCACCGTATGCAAACTCTGCATCCTTGTGTTCTTCGACCTTTATATATGAGGCCGGAGTAGCTTCATATAAAGTTGCATCTTCATCAGATTTAACCAATATATATATAGACGAATCATCATCTGTATACTGTTCATCAACTTTTCCATATATAAGAAGCCTGCTGCCTTTATCTTCTGTATATATAGTCACATTTGAGTCATCAACAATTTTAAACTCCTCATTTATATCTCTTTTAGGCGCATCCATATATGGTACATATTCTATAAGCCACGGTATATTTCTCTCAACTATCTCATAGACTACAGTATCGGCATTTTGATAGGTTGTCTGATCCAAATCAACCGGCTGTCCCTTTGAGAAAAAGCATTTTTCATACTCATCTGCTATATATGGAATTGTGGCATTGCCATACGAATCTCTAAACATAACAAGCGAACCGTCCGCATTTTGATTCTGTGTAAGTATGATTGGGTCTTCAACACTTTTTACATCATTAACATATGTGTACTCATGTTCCTTTTCATAGATGAAATTGTCATCGAGCGTGTCTATAGACGGATATATGATATTATACAAATCACCACGATGTGAAGCTTCAATCTTATATGGTTCCTCCATATAATCATAATGCTCTTTATCCAGCTTATCAAAAAGAAGATCCACTGCAAATGTTGCACCTTCATTATTCCAATGACTGTCCCATCTATGATACATAATTCTTTCATCATTTAAAAATGCCGTATGCAGATCTAAAAAACTTATGTTACTTGAAATCATTTCGTCTCTCAATCTCTCAAAATTGGTTGGCTCATTGGTTCTTTTATAATTATCCGGCATAAACTCCGGATAAAGAGAATTCTTATTAGGTGCAATTGTAAAAAGAAAATCTACATTTTTTGATTCACAGTTTTCCTG
>CADCDW010000043.1:0-21560 GCA_902800325.1 uncultured Lachnospiraceae bacterium | reverse complement strand
ATCTCTCTTTTTGACATCAAATCCTCACCAAGATAATCGTGCATACTACCGTTATAAAAAAGCCAGCCTTCTTTTCCAAGCACAACTCTTTCCTGATTGGATGTATTGAAAATCTTCGTCTTAATAAGCGCATCTGCTGTGGAAAGTTCCTGTCTGAATGCAAAATTATCAGAAAAATAATCTGTCAGTTCATTAAAAAAATCAAGGTTAATCTTGTTTTCCTTAAGCAACTTTGGAAACTTTGCAGCCTCTCTTTTTTCTTTATCCATATCAGATTTTACAAACGGCATAAGCACTGACAGTGATAAAAGAAAGCCCATAAAAATGACTATATACAGTTTTGAAAAAAAATCTTTTTTATTCATGGATAACTCCTTACGCTATAAAGTAAAATCACAAAAATCCAACCAAAATATTTGAAGCAAAAACCACTAAAATCTAAAATAAATAAATGGATTATAAGCTTCCGATGCAAGATTTAAAATACACATTCCAAGCAATAAAAGACTTCCTGCCGCCACCATCGACTTGTATATCTTTTTATTCGAAAGCTTATCCTTTATAATCTTCACAACCGGATATGATAGTATAAATGCAAGCACAAGTACAAATATGTTGTAATTATTGAGCAATTTACAAACAAGTACAACTGATGCCCTGTTTTTTGAAAATCCGGCAAACATTTTACCTATAAACGCCATGGCTATACTTATATTATCCGCCCTAAAAAATACAAAGCCTACCGTCACAACAATCCATACATAGATATTTTTAATTATCTTTACAACAATATTATCATTACCCGAAACAGCTTTCCTGTCTGAACCTTCGACTCCTTTTTGTTTCCGAGTCAATGTTCTGACAAAATCTTCTATTATAAGAAACGCTCCATGGAATAATCCCCAAACAATAAATGTCCAGTTTGCGCCATGCCAAAAACCTGTCAGAAAAAAAACTATAATCTTATTGACATTTGTCCTGATTTTTCCCTTTCTGTTACCGCCAAGCGGTATATATACATATTCCTTAAACCACGTCGAAAGCGAGATGTGCCATCTTCTCCAAAACTCTTTAATTGACAGTGAACTATACGGATGATCGAAGTTCTCAAGAAACTCAAAACCAAACATCTTAGCAAGTCCAATTGCCATATCAGAATAACCACTAAAATCATAGTATATCTGAAATACATATGCTATAGCACCTGTCCATGCAACAAGTGCATTATATCCTGTTATATCAAGCGCATATATTGTATCAGCAATCTGTCCCATAGCATTGGCAATTATTACCTTTTTTGCAAGGCCTTTTACAAAGCGTTCCATACCATCAACTATCATACGTGGTGAGGTCTTTCCTTTACCATCTACACCACGTTTTCCAAGCTGCACATCTATATCATGATATCTTACTATCGGTCCGGCTATAAGCTGTGGGAAAAATGAAATATAAAGCAACAGTTTAAAGAAATTTTTCTGCACCTGTTTCTCATCTCTATAAACGTCTATAACATAAGACATAGCCTGAAACGTATAAAATGATATTCCTATCGGAAGCTCTATCTTTGGCACATGAAGCGAAAGTCTAAAAGCCTGATTAACAGTTTCAACGAAAAATCCGGTATATTTAAACACACCAAGAAGGCCTATATTAAATATCACAGATAATATAAGCCAAAGCTTTCTTTTACCATCCACATTGCCCAAAAGTCTGCCAAACAAATAATTCATTAATACCGAGCCGAGCATAAGCAATATATAGACCGGCTCACCAAACGAATAAAACAACAAACTCATAATTATAAGTATAGTATTTTTATATTTAATTGAAAACGGAAAATAATATAGTATAAATGTAAGCGGCAAAAAAGCCGTTAAAAAAATAATTGAAGAAAAAACCACGTTTTCTTCCTCCCACCAAGCTATCTACACAAACTACACTTTACCCCAAAACCGATTCCATGTCAATAAACTTCGGTTTCACGCATAGAACAGGAGCTGAATTGGTTAATATACTGAATTAGAAAACAGGCAGTTGCTGTAACTCGCATAATTTTCTAAATCAGCGCATTCGAATTCTTTATATTCGCAAGAAACTGAAAACTCGCTTTGCTCAGACAGTTCAGTTCCTTTAAGCGAATATACGCGTTCCTCTGAGCCAAGCATTCTTGCTTGCAAGAATATTTGGCGAAGAGCGCGATATCGAGTGCAGCGCACGAGATAGCGAATTCTCATTGCTGATTTAACGAAAATAATGCTCACGTTACATTAACTGCCTGTTTTCTTATTTCAGTATTTATTAACCAATTCAACTCCTGTAGCTTAAAATCGCGCTTAAAGCGCGGTTTTAAGCTATGGGTATATGGTGCTGTTTACATACAACTTCACACCATAAATATTTAATTAGCAGAAAAGTATATGAAAAGGCTGATGAAAAACATTTATCCCGATTTGTGTCAAATCAAAAGCGAGAAGCCGCATAGATTCGCTCAGAAACCGAAGTGTCTGAGCGAAGCGAGTTCTTCGGTTTCGTGCGAATATAAAGGATTTAAGCTTATTGATTTAACAAATCGATGGATAGTTTTTCATTAGCCTTTTCATATGATTTCCGCTATAAAAAACTAAAGTGGTGTGAAGTTATGTGTAAACAGCACCGTATACCCACCCCATATGCATGAAACCGAAGTTTTATGCCTTATTTTGTTCGGCAACGAGGTTTTCGCTGTTGTACATGTGGCGAAGCTTTGGTTTTTCAATCTTGCCGGTAGGATTACGTGGAATCTCTGCAAAGATTATCTTTCTTGGACGTTTGTACCTTGGGAGTTCTTTGCAGAATTCGTTGATTTCGTCCTCGGTTACTTTTCTTCCAGGTTTGAGTTCGATGATCGCTGCAGATATTTCTCCAAGTCTCTTATCGGCGATTCCGATGACAGCAACATCCTTTATGTCATTGTGCTTGCTTAAGAAGTTTTCAATCTGTACAGGATAGATATTTTCTCCGCCGCTTATGATAACGTCCTTCTTTCTGTCTACAAGGAAGATAAATCCGTCTTCGTCATACATAGCCATATCGCCTGTGTAGAGCCAGCCCTCAGAATCAAGTACCTCTGCTGTTGCTTTTTCATCCTTATAGTAGCATTTCATAACGCCAGGTCCCTTTACTGCAAGCTCACCTACATCACCCTTAGGAACTTCTTTTCTATTTTCATCTACAATCTTTACTTCCCAACCGTAACCCGGTATACCGATTGCACCGACCTTATGAGTGTTTTCGATACCGAGATGAACACAACCCGGTCCGATAGATTCGCTAAGTCCGTAGTTTGTATCATAATCATGATGCGGGAATATTTCCTTCCATTTTTTGATAAGGCTCTGTGGTACAGGCTGTGCGCCTATGTGCATAAGTCTCCATTGGTCGAGCTTATAATCTGAAATCTTAAGGTCACCTTTTTCAAGAGCAAGAAGTATATCCTGCGCCCATGGTACCAAAAGCCAGACTATAGTACAGCCTTCATTTGAAACAGTATCAAATATGGTCTTTGGTGTAACACCTTTTAGAAGAACAGCTTTACTTCCGGAGATAAGGCTTCCGAACCAATGCATCTTTGCTCCGGTATGATATAATGGCGGTATGCAAAGGAACACATCATCATGTGTCTGTCCATGGTGCTTTTGCTCAACTACCGCCGAGTGCATAAGTGAACGATGTGCATGAAGTATAGCCTTAGGAAAACCTGTTGTTCCTGATGAAAAATATATAGCTGCATCGTCATCATCAGTAAGCTTTATATCAGGGCTTTTACTTGAACAGTTTGCGGTAAGAGTAGTATAATCCTCTGCAAATGTAGGACAGTTTTCACCTACATAAAAGAGTAGTCTGTTCTTTTCAATCTCATCTGCTATCTCTTCTATACGTCCTATAAATTCAGGACCAAATACAAGTATATCGACATCTGCAAGATCAAGACAATACTTAATCTCATCTGAGTCATATCTGAAGTTAAGCGGTACAGCCAGTGCGCCGGTTTTGAGTATACCAAAATAAATCGGCAGCCACTCCAGACAATTCATAAGAAGTATGGCAACCTTATCGCCTTTCTTTACTCCTCTTGACAAAAGAAGATTTGCAAATCTGTTTGCCTTTTCATTAAATACATGCCAGGTTATCTCACGTCTGTAATGGCAAAAAGGATTGGCTTCGATAAGTTCGTAATCTCTCCATGTTATTCTTCTTTTTTCCTGTATATCCGGATTAATCTCAACAAGACATACCTCATCGGCATAGTCTCTTGCGTTTCTCTCTAAGTATTCTGTAATCGGCACCTTACTGTCCTCCTATTATTTACTATGTTATGTAGAAATCTTAACTACCCATACCTTATCAATTTCTTCAAATTACAAATTTGAAATTCAATAACTGATGTTTTTGTCTTACTTATAAACTATATCCAACCTCAAAAGCCTTAACATTTAAATCAACGGTCTTAGGCGGAACAACATTTTTTATAGTCTCTATCCATACTTCCTTATCAAACTCCATTTTGGTTGCAACCACACCGAGAATTATTGTGTTAAATACTCTTGTATTGCCAAGCTTTTCTGCCTCTGCCATGGCATCAAGTGCAGTTACATCATATTTCTTAGAAAGCTCCTCAATGATGTTTTCAGGATACTCACATGCGCCTGTTACAACTGTCATAGGATCTATACGCTGATCATTTACGATTATATGACCATCTTTTTTTAGGAAATGTGCATATCTCAACGCTTCGAGTCTTTCAAATGCTATGAGCACATCAGCCTGACCTTCCTCAACTATAGGTTCTGCAACACCATGTCCATATCTTACATAAGTTACAACACTTCCTCCCCTTTGTGCCATACCATGCACTTCAGAGATTTTCACATCATATCCGCTTGCGGTAGTAAGGTTTCCGAGAATACGGCTTGCAAGAAGCGTACCCTGTCCACCTACACCAACTATCATTACATTAACTGTCTTTTCAGCCATATTACTCACCCGCCTTTACTAAAGATATCGCTTCAAATGGACACTTGCTCTGGCAAAGTCCGCATCCGTTACACATAGTCTCATCTATTACAATATGTCCGTCCTTTTTGGTTATAGCAGGACATCCGAGAACAAGACACGCTCCACAGCGTCTGCATTTTTCATCATCTACTACACATTTTCCCTTAGGAACATATTCCTTAAGAAGTGCACAAGGCGACTTTGCGATGATAACAGAAACAGCATCTCTTGCCACTTCCGTCTTAACTGTCTCTTCAAGTTTCTTCTGGTCAAATGCATCTACTTCATATACATTTTCTATACCCATAGCTTTACAGAGATTATATATATCTATCGCATATGTAGGCTCTCCCTTAAGTGTTTTACCGGTCGCTGCGTGATCCTGATGACCGGTCATACCGGTTGTTGAGTTATCAAGTATGATAACTGTTCCGGTTGCCTTATTATATACCATATTCATAAGTGAATTTACGCCTGTATGTAAGAAGGTCGAATCTCCGATAACAGCAACCCAGTTCTTTATGAACTCCTTGCCCTTAGCCTTCTCCATACCATGAAGCATGGAAATACTTGCTCCCATACAAACTGTTGTATCTATGACATCAAGCGGTGCAACTGCTCCAAGAGTATAACAGCCTATATCACCTGCCGCATGTATTTTAAGTTTCTTAAGTACTGAAAATGTTGCTCTGTGAGGACATCCCGGACAAAGTATAGGAGGTCTGTTAGGTGCGTCAGCAGGCTCACTTATATCAACTTCTTCGCCAAGAATTGCTTTTCTTAGCATATTGGCACTGTATTCACCCTGTACAGTAAATATTTCCTTACCGATACATTTGATCCCCCATGACTTAACCTGCTCCTCGATAACAGGTTCAAGCTCCTCAACAATGTAAAGTGTATCCACTTTTGATGCGAACTCTTCGATAAGCTTTCTTGGAAGTGGGTTTACAAGTCCCAGCTTGAGAACAGAAGCCTCAGGAAGTACTTCCTTAACATACTGATAAGGAATACCACTTGATATAACACCAATCTTTGTATCTTTATATTCTACCTTATTAATTGGCATTGTATTGGCATCCTCTGCCATATCTTTAAGACGTTTTTCAACCACCTTGTGTCTTTCTATCGCACATGCAGGCATCATAACATTCTTACGCATATTTCTTTCATAAGGTGTACTCTCATGCTCAACCCTCTCCTCAAGATTTACCATACCCTGCGAATGTGAAAGTCTTGTAGTAGTTCTAAGCATAATCGGTGTATCGTACTTCTCTGAATATTCAAATGCAAGCTTTGTAAATAATCTTGCTTCGTCACTGTCTGAAGGCTCAAGTACGGGTACCATAGCCGCTCTTGCAACCATACGTGAATCCTGCTCATTTTGTGAACTGTATATGCCCGGGTCATCTGCCGCAACAAGAACAATTCCTCCCTTAACTCCTATATAAGAGCAAGAATATAATGGATCAGCCGCCACATTTACACCAACCATCTTCATAGAACAAAGTGCACGTGCACCTGCCATGGAAGCACCTACTACAACTTCCATTGCAACCTTTTCATTTGGTGCCCACTCTGCGTAAACCTCATCATATTTTGCGATATTTTCACTAATTTCTGTACTCGGTGTACCCGGATATGCAGAAGATACTGTCACTCCTGCCTCATACGCCCCCCGCGCAATAGCCTGATTACCAAGCATAATCTGTTTCTTACTCAAAGATAATTCCTCCAATCTATTCTGCGTATTACGTGATAATTTTACACAATTACACCTAAAAAGATATTATATACCAAATTACGCATATTTTGAAGTGTTTTTTTATTTATTCCGGTAAATACCAACAAATAACCAACAAAAAACTATACTCATTTATCTAAAGATATCACTATATTCTTGTCAACCACGCTTACCTTAACTCGATTTGTGTCTATGCCTGCTGCCATAAGCATATCCTCGGAAAGCTTAATTCTGCCTGCCTTATCAAGAAGCCGGTATTCATCATGGCTTTCTTTACCGCTAGTATGAAAGCTACAGGGCATCTGAAATATACTTGCAAATCTCGTTGATACTCATGATTTGCTAAGTACCTTTCAGATGCCCTATAGCTTTCATACCATAATATATAACCGACCTTACAATCTATCTGTCGGTAGGAATTTCATCTTTTATATAACATCCAAATACTTCGTCAATCTTTTCTTTTTTAAGCTTTGGAGTAATAACACTTATAACAGGTACTATGACAAGGCCTGCAAGCATTGCAAATGCTCCACAGTTAATCGGTGACTGTAAAAGCTCAGGGAAGCTTGGGCGCCAGAATAAATTGGCTGTCATTATACCGGCACCAAAGATAAAGTTTACAAGAACTGCAAGCTTGGTAACACCCTTCCAGTAAAGGCTGTAGATAAACGGTGCGAGGAAAGCTCCTGCAAGTGCTCCCCACGATACACCCATAAGCTGGGCTATAAATGTGACATTGTTCTTATACTGTATAACAGCTATAATTGCTGAGATAGCTATAAATATAACTATAAATACTCTCATGATTAGAACCATGGTTTTATCCTTTGGTTTCTTAATAATTGTACCCTTGATAAGATCAAGCGTAAGCGTTGAACTTGAAGTAAGTACAAGTGATGAAAGTGTGGACATGGAAGCTGAAAGCACAAGGATTACAACTACTGATATAAGGAACGGTGAAAGCTTTTCAATCATACCCGGAATAATTGCATCAAAGCCCTTGCCTGCTACATCTACACCGCTTATTCTTCCAAATCCACCGAGGAAGTAACATCCTCCGGCTACGATAATTGCAAATATGGTTGAAATAACAGTTCCCGTCTGAACCGACTTCTCACTCTTTATAGCATAGAATTTCTGAACCATCTGAGGCAGTCCCCAAGTACCAAGTGAAGTAAGAATAACTACACATAAAAGGCCAAAAGGATCTGGTCCCAAAAACGAATTAAATACACCCGGCATATCTGATACCGTAGGGTCAGTTACATTGGAAAGTTCATTCAGGGAAGCCATAAATCCACCATGTGATTTAAGCACTGCTCCGATAACTGCGACTATACCTACAAGCATTATTATACCTTGTATAAAGTCGTTGATCGCAGTTGCCATATATCCACCAACGATAACATAAACACCTGTAAGAATTGCCATAGCAACTATGCAAACGGTATAGTCGATATTAAATGCCATTCCAAAAAGTCTGGAAAGACCATTGTAAAGTGATGCAGTATATGGGATAAGGAAGATAAATACAATAAGTGATGCAAATATCTTAAGCCCTTTCGAATCAAATCTGGTTCCAAAGAAATCCGGCATCGTAGCACTATGTAAATGCTGTGTCATAATTCTTGTTCTTCTACCAAGGATAGCCCACGCCAGAAGTGATCCTATAATTGCATTTCCCAAACCTATCCATGTAGAAGCAAGACCAAACTTCCATCCAAACTGTCCGGCATATCCTACAAATATAACGGCTGAAAAATATGATGTTCCATATGCAAATGCTGTAAGCCACGGCCCTACATTTCTTCCGCCCAATACGAAACCACTTACATTTGTTGCATGCTTTCTGCAATATACTCCAACGCCTATCATAACGCCAAAGAATAAAACTAGCATAATTATTTTTGTTACCATTGTTTTTTACCTCTTTCAGTATAATTTTGTGTAAACCTATTTGCTGCCGCTTTACCGCGTTACGCTTTAACGCATTAAAGCAACGACACAACAATTATGCCACAATTAACTCCATCTGTCAATAACCATTAATAGAACATTTATTGCATTAATTGAACATTTATTGAGTTTTAAAACACACAAACCAACAGAAAAATATACCACTATAAAGGTGCTAAGCATAGCGTTAAGCGCCAGCGTGCTATGCGTGTACCTGTTATAGTGGTATATTTTTCGTCCGTCAGTCATCCACCAAAAAAACACCGCTGTAAAGGTGCTAAGCATAGCGTTAAGCGTCAGCGTGCTATGCGTGTACCTGTTACAGCGGTATATTTTTCGTCCGTTGTCCTATGTTCCTTATCCTTTAAATAAAAGTAAGTAAATCGTCAACTTCTTTTCGTGGAGTAGGAGCAACCTCAGCCTCCGGATATCCTATAGGGATAAGTGTTGCAACTGTCTTTCCTTCTTCAAGGCCTATAATCTCTGCAACCTTGGCATCATCAAATATACCTAAAATACAGCTTCCGACACCCTTTTCGTGTGCTGCAAGACAAAATGTCTGTGCTGCTATACCTGCATCAAACATTTCCCAACCTGCACCCTTACTGGTTGAGAAACTTCCATCTCTCTCATAACCGCATCTTTTATTAATCTGAGCAACTATAACAAGTTTATCACACTTACTTATTATTCCTTTGTTATGCTCAAATCCAAGAGTCGCTTCTTCCGCTATCTTTCCCAATACAGCTTTATCCTCTACAACTATGTAACGGATTGTCTGAGAATTCTTCCATGTAGGTGCCATACGTGCCACATCTATTATTTCCTTAATAGTCTCTTTGCTTACAGGCTCATCCTTATAAGCTCTGATGCTTCTTCTTGTCTTAATACATTCTACTGCGTCCATATTATTCTCCTTTTCATCATTTTAATATTTTAAAGACCGTAATATGTCTTGTAAAACTATAATCATACTTTAATTGATATAGATATATTTATCCGCAATCAAAAATATATACACTTTATAGCCCCAAATATATACCTAATAAGTACCAATAGTATATGTACCTTATAATCATATAACAATATATATACCTTATAATCACTTGAAATTAAATTAAATCTATGCTAATCTTACCTAGGTGTAAGTCAGATGAGTGATTGCGGCTGCATATATGCAGGTGAGGAAAGTCCGGGCTTCATAGGGCAGGATGCCGGATAACGTCCGGTGGAGGTAACTCCCAGGCCAGTGCAACAGAAATAAACCGCCGATTTAATCGGTAAGGGTGGAAAGGCGAGGTAAGAGCTCACCGCTGGACCGGTAACGGGACAGGCTCTGTAAACCCCATCCGAAGCAAGGTCAAACATAAGACCATACGGCTGCCCGTCGTGTCTTAAGGTAGACCGCTTGAACCTTATGGCAACATAAGGTCTAGATAGATAATCACTCTCGACATAACCCGGCTTATAGTCTGGCTTACACTAAATATTACCAATATAAAGCAAATAGAATCATCACTCTACCATCATACTTTTTCTAATTGATACAATCAATTAACTGACTCCAAGTCCAAATCTTATATTATGTCTGTTTATATCGTTCCACATAATGCAATGATCGATAAGACTTATGGAAAGTCTCGGATATTTTGCTATAAGTTCATCTCGTCTTATAATCCCATCCATTACATCACGTATCAAATCTCTCATATTTACAAGTATTGCCTCATGCATCGCATCACCAAACAATCCGATTATAAGTTTGCTCCTGCTCGGAAGCATATAGTACATATCATAATATTTTTCAAATATATCTTCGCACTCTATATAATCACTGATCATATCAAATACCTCATTCTTTTCAGAATTAGGTATGCCTGCATGTCTTGCCGTAAGCATCTGACACTGCAATTTAATATCAAACGAATCGTCCATAAATTCATTAAATGTATCCAAACCATATGAAAAGAACACATCACGATACATCTCAAGATGCATACGTTCCTTATACTGGCTCTTGTTCATAATCATCCACATTACATCATCAAAATTATCCGTTTCATCGCCATATATCAAGGTATATGTGCAATATACAACTATGGAAAGCATATAATCCTCGATATCACTTTCATTACCTGTAAAAAACCTAAGAGATTTAAGCTTAGCACCCAGACTCCTATAATCATTTTCACTTAATTCAAGATCACTGATTATACGAATCTTTTTCATTTGTCCTTCAAAATACTTCTGCATCTGCAAAAGGTTTATCTTACTACCATCGTTCATAGGCCCTCCTCCTTTCACCTATATCCATAACGTCCACTTGCATATAGTAAAATAAGCTGTTATTACAGAATAGTCCCCCAAACTATGCTTCAGCTATCTAATGATTATTAAATTGTAAATCACGAACATTCCAACTGATTATTATTATACACCATATATGTCAATCTGTCACTAAACTTTTTAACACAAAATTATTATTTAACCGGATACTTGTTAGTATGTTTCTGATACTAACAATACCATAGGCGTGAGCCCTGTCAAAAAAAATGTTGTGTTACATCATATAAAAAAGGTCTATATGTTAGCATTTAGTCCGATTTGCGTTAAATCAAAAGTGAAAATTCGCATATAGGCGCGTAAAAATCGAACTGTTTGAACGAAGTGAGTTTTCGATTTTTAGCGCCTATAAAGAATTGAACGCTTTGATTTAGCAAATTGATGACCAGCTAACATATAGACCTTTTATTATATGATATGCTGTAACAGTATCATATATGTGACAAGACTCATGCCCATGACACAATTATGCCGGTATCTTATCATTAAAATAGATATCGTACCAGATTAAAAACATATATACTGTCCATATTTTTTTGCTCATATCCTGCTTACCGGATTTGTGTCTGTCAAGCATTGCTACAAGCTTGTCCGTATAAAAGAAGCGATTTGCCGCATCGCTTGTAAAGCTTTCTTTAAGCTTTTTATAACAATCATCCTGCCTGAGCCACTTGGCTATCGGAACAGGAAAACCTAGTTTTTTCTTTGATGCAACTTCTTTAGGAAGATACTTGTTGGCACACTCCCTAAAAGCATACTTGGTAGTTTTATCATGTATTTTAAATTCTGTAGGAATCCTTCTTGCAGTTTCAAAAAGCTCTTTGTCAAGAAATGGTACTCTTGACTCAAGCGAGTGAGCCATACTCATCTTATCAGCTTTAAGAAGTATATCCCCGATAAGCCAAAAATTCATATCTATATACTGCATCTTGGTCACATCATCATAACCTGCTTTTTCAGCCTTGTCATAATACGAACCGGTTATATCCTGTATATATTTTTTGGACATTCCCTTAGGAAGCCTCATAATTTTTGCAGCTTCCTTTTCATTAAATCTAAAAGCATTTCCGACAAAACGTTCACGAAGAGGTGTGCAACCTCTAATGATAAAATTTTTACCCTTTACATTTGGCCCTATCTTAGCTATACCTTTCATAACCGTTTTAACCGGCTTGGGAATTTTTTTAAATGCTTTTAATGAAAATGGTTCGTGATAGATATTGTATCCGCCGAAAAACTCATCTGCACCTTCTCCGGATAAAACAACCTTAACCTGTTTTGCTGCTTCTCTGTCAACAAAATAAAGTGCTATACATGAAGCATCCGCCAGCGGCTCGTCCATATGATACTGAACTTTCGGAAGCACCTCCCAGTACTCATCAGAGGTTATAGTCTTGTCATAGTTTTCAAGTTTAAGTTTTTCAGAAAGTCTCTTTGCATAACCTATCTCTGCATAGCCGTCATTTTCAAAGCCAACCGTAAATGTTTTTGTGCCACTATATCTAGCAACAAGATAGCTTGAATCTACCCCGCTTGATAAAAGCGAGGCAACCTCCACATCACTTATCATATGGTAGTCAACCGAATCCTTGGTTGCTTCATCGATACGTTTAACCCACTCATCCTTTGTAAGCCCTTTTTCAGGTTCAAAGGTGGGCTCAAAATATCTTGTTATCTCAAGCTTTCCGTCCTGATATACCATATAATGTCCGGGCATAAGTTTATAGATTCCCTTGAAAAATGTCTCCGGAAGTACCGAATACTGAAATGTCAGATAAGCCTGTAGAGCTTCAAGATTGACCTCTTTTTTATAATTCGGATATTCAAGGATACTCTTTATCTCCGAGCCAAAAACAAGATTATTATCAATAAGGCCATAATAAAAAGGTTTTATTCCAAAATGGTCTCTCGCTCCAAATGCAAGCTTTTTCTTTTTGTCCCATATCACAAATGCAAACATTCCTCTTAGATGTTTCACAAGCTCCGTTCCATACTCCTCATATCCATGTATAAGAGTTTCGGTATCTGAATTATTTTGAAATTCATAGCCCTTTTCCATAAGCTCCTTACGAAGTTCTTTATAGTTGTATATCTCCCCATTAAATACAACCGTAACATCCTTCGCTTGATTGCTCATAGGCTGGGAACCATTGTCAAGATCGATTATGCTCAATCTTCTAAAGCCCAGATATATACCGTCATCTATATACTGTCCTTCAGAGTCGGGTCCCCTGTGAATAATCTTATTCATCATGTTTGTAAGTACATCCTTGTAACTGTCGTTTTTCTCCCCTGTAAAACCACATATTCCACACATAGCACATGTCATCCTTTCAGTTTTTTAGCTATACACCAAAGCAGCCTCCGCCCACAAATTCACGTATTATAGAATTTTTAGGGATATTGGTTACTTCAAGCCCTACAAAGTAATCAAGAAATTTCAGCAGTCTCTTGGCTTCATAGTACTCAAAGCTGTCTCTTGGTACAGCAAATAATAGCGGTTCAGCATATTGTTTTATCACACTAAGCTCATGAATTAAAGCAGAGTTAAACATAACATCCGCTTCTTCCTGAAACGGAAAAATATATTTTTCCTCCCCACGTCTTACCGACGGCCACATAGCTATGGTTCTTTGTGCGTCATTGCCCCTGGTCCTTGCATCACGCACAATACGTCTTATAAGACGTCCGTCTGTAGTAGGAATCCTGTTATGCTCATCTATATTAATCTGAGTTAGTGCACTGATATAAATCTTAAATTTACTTTCATCCGGAAGCTCCCCGGTCATCAATGGGTTAAGTGCATGTATACCCTCTGCCACAAGAACGTCTCCTTTGTTAAGCTTTAATTTTTTTCCCTTATATTCCTTTTGTCCGATTGTAAAATTGAATGTCGGTATCTCTATTTCATCACCACTTAAAAGTCTCTTCATATCAGAATTAAAAAGCTTCAAATCCATAGCCTCTATACATTCAAAATCATAATTACCGTTTTCATCTTTAGGTGTTTCTTCTCTGTCCACAAAATAATTATCCAGTTCAAGAGGATAAGGTCTTAAACCATGAGCCCTAAGCTGCACGCTTAATCTATGTGAAAATGTTGTCTTGCCTGAGGAACTCGGTCCGGCTATAAGTACAATCTTTCTTCCGTCATCTTTAATCATTTCTGCTATATCGGCAATCTGTTTTTCCTGTAATGCCTCCTGAGCAAGCATAAGCTCCCTGATATCACCTGTGGTTATCGAATTATTAAGCTCACCTACAGTATTGACATCCAGCATGCTTCCCCATTCATCTGATGTCTTAAGTACCTCAAAAAGTTTCTTCTGAGGTTTAAATTCAGGTAAAACACTATAATCTTTTTTATTTGGTGCCATAAGCACAAAGCCCTCGTCGTAGGCAAATAAATCAAAGCATGTCAAATATCCTGTTGAATAAACCATATATCCATAAAAATAATCCTCATATCCATCCAGATTATATATATTTACTTTGGAAGCACGTCTGTATTTGAAAAGATTGGCTTTATCAAATCTTCCCTGTTTTTCAAATCTTGTTATCGCATCATCAACACTTATAGACATCTTATGGATTTTAATATCATCATCTACAATTTCCTGCATCCTGTTTTTTACCTTAGCTATAAGCTCATCATCCGGTTTTACGGTCTTATTACCATCAAGTCTGCTAATAAGCTTGCAGTAGTATCCCGTTCCCATGGAGTAAAGTACATTTACCGCATAATCTTTTTTGGTTTCAAGTACATCTGCAAATGCTTTTACCATAAGAAGTGTAAGGCTTCTTCTGTATGTATCATACCCCATTACAGAGCCTCTTGTTATAAGTTCTATATGACAGTTTCTTTTTATCTTCCTGCTAAGCTCAGTAAGTTTTCCGTCCTTCATCGCAAGCAGAAATTCATGTTCTGCATCCTGAACGTTCTCATCTATAAATTCCTTAATGGAAATATCCTTATCAACAGTATATTTTTTTTCACTCATACTAACAGTTATCTTATCCATATTTTTTCCCTTCTATTATACTTTCATATTATCTCATATAACATCATATATAATACAGACTTAACCAACTTCACTTTTCATTTTTATACAACCTCAAAAGGTACACCGACATCGAGTATCTCCATATCGACATCGGTAAGAAAATCCTTCAGATAATTATACATATATGTCATAAAAATCTTTTCTATTCCATAATGCGACGCATCTATAATTGTAAGTCCTGCCTCAACAGCATCTATACCGTCATGATGTCCTATATCTCCTGTAACAAGGCAATCTGCCCTTTTTGACAAAGCTTCTCCTATAACGCTTTTACCGGACCCGGGACAGATAGCAACTTTTTCTATCTTAGCATCTCTTTTTCCGTATATAATCACATTATTCAAATCAAAAATTTCCTTAACGTATTGTGAATAATCATATAAATTATACGTCTTATCTGTCAGACCTATCTCACCTATTCCTTCACCGTTTAAGGTTTCCTCAAGCACCTCCATATTTTTAAGTCCCAAAAGCCTTGCTGCCTCTTTTCCCATACCACCCTTGGTATCAAAGTTGGTATGCATGGCATAATAACAAACTCCGGCCTCCGCAAGTGACAAAATCTTTTCACCAAGGATAGAATTATCATTGACTTTTTTTACACTCTTAAAAATCATAGGATGATGAGAAACTATCATATCAAATCCATGTTCTATAGCATACTCGCAGACCTCTTTTGTAGCATCTACAACAAGAAGAAGCTTTTTAACCTCTTTATTCTTTCTTCCTACCAAAAGACCCACATTGTCCCAATCAAGCGCATACTCCGGAGGGGACTGCTTATCAAGTATACTGACAATCTCATTACAAAGCATATTTATCTCCTCTACTACATCAAAACCATAATAATTTTCAATAAAACCTATTTATTATATATAAAAATAACAATATCCCTATGATAATATAAACAATTCCCAGAAAGAACTCAAATACCCCAATACTTGAACTCCTGCATTAAATTAATCCTTTGCTATCTTGTGCAAAACATCCTTTATATAACGTTCTTCCTGTCTTAATTCTTGAATTTTCCTTAATGCATGCTCCGTTCCGGCAGCCTCTAAGGATAGTATAAGTTTATTATCTTTATCAAGCTGCTTATAGAGGTATTCTTTAAGAATAATATCCTTATTATCTATCAGAATTCTTCCGTATAAAAGCTCAACATAACTATATGGCTTATCATAAGACTTATAATGCATATTAGCTTCATCAGTCGCATCACATATATACCATTTATTATTCTTTTCTGCACTATCACACTTATCAGCCCTTATAACCACATAATACTTTCCCTCGTCGATAAGCATAACCTCATCAAGGATTATATATCCGATATCAAGGATATACTTCCTTACCTTCTCCGGTTCTGATTGCGGTTGCAAGACAAGACCGATTCCATTATCAGTATGTATCTTTCCACGCTTCAATATATCCACCATAAGCTCACCGCCCATGCCGGCTATAATCGCTGTATCAGCTTCATTTTCAGAAAGTTTTTCAAATCCGTCGGATAGTCTTATGTCGATTTTATCTTCGACATCATAAAGACTGATATTTTTCCCTGCAATTTCCAAAGGGCCTTTCCTTACATCCATGGCAATAACCTTTTCAAAGCCCTTTTCCTTTATAAGATTTATAGATACAAATGCATGGTCGCAGCCTATATCAGCCGCAACCTTTCCATCAGCCATATCAGCTATCGCCTGCATTCTTGGTGATAATTTAACCTGTGCCATAATCTCACCTATATACTTTTAGTTATTCTCATCAAGATAATCTTCAAGCTTTCTTCTTCTGCTTGGATGTCTTAGTTTTCTTAAAGCTTTTGCTTCTATCTGTCTTATACGCTCTCTTGTTACATTAAACTCCTTACCTACCTCTTCAAGAGTTCTGGCTCTTCCGTCATCAAGACCAAATCTGAGTTTAAGAACCATCTGCTCTCTGTCAGTAAGAGTTCCCAAAACCTCCTCAAGCTGTTCCTTAAGAAGTGTAAATGCTGCAGCCTCGGCAGGTACCGGAACATTTTCATCCTGTATGAAATCTCCCAGGTGGCTGTCTTCCTCTTCACCTATAGGAGTTTCAAGAGAAACCGGTTCCTGCGAAATCTTAAGTATTTCTCTTACTCTTTCTACAGGTATATCCATTTCCTCTGCTATCTCCTCCGGAAGCGGTTCTCTTCCAAGCTCCTGAAGAAGTTGTCTGGATACTCTTATAAGCTTATTGATAGTTTCAACCATATGAACAGGTATACGTATTGTTCTTGCCTGATCGGCAATCGCTCTTGTTATAGCCTGTCTGATCCACCATGTAGCATAAGTACTAAACTTATAACCCTTTCTGTAATCAAACTTCTCAACAGCTTTTATAAGTCCAAGATTTCCCTCCTGTATCAAATCAAGGAAAAGCATACCTCTTCCTACATATCTTTTTGCTATACTTACTACAAGACGAAGATTGGCTTCTGCAAGCTTTTTCTTTGCAGCTTCACCTTCTTCTCCCCCATCTTCCATTTTTTGAGCAAGTTCAATTTCTTCCTCGGCACTGAGAAGAGGCACATTACCTATCTCTTTCAAATACATTCTGACCGGATCCTCGATGCTTACACCGTCAGGAACAGAAAGGTCAAGATGCTCAACATCATAATCTGCCTTCTCCTCTTCCTCAGCTAAAAGAAGATCATCCGGTTCTTCATCATCATCGTCGGCAGTTATATTTAAGACATCCACATTATGAGCCTCAAGATATTCGAAAATCATAGTCATTCTCTCTGTATTAAGTTCAATACCTTTGCAGTCTTTAAAATGATCAATAATCTCAGTATCTTCTATAACATTTTTCTTTTTCTTGGCCATTTCAAGGAGTTCATTAAGCTTAGTCTCAAACACCGCTTTTACATCCTCGCTATCCTGTGATTGAATTGACTCATTTAATGCCTCTTCATTTACTGTTTCCTTTACTTTTTTCTTTCTCTCTGCCATTTTATATGCATCCTCCCATAGTGATATTATTTTATCCATTATTGTATGAAATATGTAACTTTGAAACCTTTGCCTTTAAAACAACAAGTTTCTGAAACTGTTCCGCATCATTTGTGCATTGCGGAAGCTTCCAGTCTATGTAACTCACTTTTACTTTTTTAATCAGGTCATTAAGCGCTTTTTCTCTTTCAGCATCATCCATTTCAAACGGAAGTTCTGTCTGCATAATAGAAGCGATGTGCCTTTGGTCATCCACATCATCATAATAATTGAGAATGCTTGAGGGAGTAATATTTCCCCTCTCCCTGTACTGTTTGTACAGTTCACATGCTACATTATGAATATCTTCCTCGTAAAAATCTTCTTCGCTTATAATACCCTCAAGCAGCTTAAAGAGTCTGACATCATTTGTCATCCATGTAAGCAACAGCCTTTGAGGATTGTTTTTGTCAGGAGAACTTCTCTGGTTCGAAGAATCTGAACCATTGTATCTGCTTATCTCCTGTGAAGCGGACGAAGAAACACCAACTCTTTCCCCACTGCCATTAACTGCCAGTGTTCCATACTGAGTAACCATAGACTTAAGACCATCCTTGTCCAGATTATACTTTTCTGAGACTGCATCTATATAGCTGTGTCTCGCTACCGGTTCCTCTATATATGAAAGGCGTTTTGCCGCTTCCTTCGTAAATTTAATCTTGTCCTCAGGATCCTTTAAATTAAACCCTGCCGCTATAGTATCTATCTCAAATACAATTCCTGTGACCGCTTCCTTTATCCTGTCTTCATAAGCTTCTTTGCCCATATTTTTTATAAATTCATCAGGATCTTTATATGGCTTCATATTAATTACTCTTGTTGTAAGTCCGACTTCTCTTAGTATTCCGATAGCCTTTAAGGTTGCATTTGTTCCCGCACCATCACTGTCATACGCCAGATAAACTTCCTCTGTGTATCTTTTTATGATATTGGCATGTCCAATTGTAAATGCAGTTCCAAGTGACGCAACCGCATTATCAAAACCTGCCTGATGCATAGCAATTACATCCATATATCCTTCGCAGATAATTATTCCGCGTTTTTTTGACCGTCTGGCTATATTCATAGCAAAAAGGTTATGGCTTTTGTCAAATACCGCAGTTTCCCTTGTATTTAAATACTTGGGTTTGGCATCACCAAGTACCCTTCCGCCAAATGCAATTACTTTTCCGTTTATATCAAGTATCGGAACCATAACCCTGTTCCAAAACTTGTCAGTTCCACCTTTTTTCTCATTTATCTCAACTAATCCTGAATCCTTAAGCTGTTCATCCGTATATCCCTTATTTTTAAGATACTTATACAGATCGTCCTGATATTTATCGGCATATCCCATCCCAAAATTTCTGATAGTCTCGTCTGTAAATCCTCTGTTTTGAAGATATTCCCTTGCAACCTTTCCATGATCGGTTTTAACGAGAAGATAGTGAAAATACGCCGCTGCTGTTTTATTCATTTCCTTAAGGAGATTCTTGTAATTATCTCTCGCTTTTTCTTCGGCAGAAACTTCCTGTTCAGGCAGTTGATAACCACATCTGTCTGCCAGATATTTTATAGCCTCCGGAAAAGAAAAATTCTCATACTCCATTACATATGTATATACATTTCCTCCGACTCCACACCCAAAACAATGATACATCTGCTTATCCCTGCTTACATGAAATGACGGTGTTTTTTCATGATGAAACGGGCAGCAGGCTACATATGAATTTCCGGTGTGTTTGAAGGACACATTTTGACCTATTATATCTACAATATCGTTTCTGCTTTTTATTTCTTCTATTACTTCGTCTGAATAATACGGCATACAATCACCTCTTTCAAAATAAGTATTTATATACCACTTATGTAAAAATAATTATTTATTTCATTTTACATGCAATAATCATTTATTTCATTTTACATGCAATAATCATTTATTTCATTTTATATGCAATAATCATTTATTTCATTTTACATGCAATAATCATTTATTTCATTTTACATGCAATAATCATTTATTTCATTTTATATATAAGAAATCACTTATCACATTTTATATACTAAAATCATAAATTACATTATAAAAATACATATATTAATCTATACTTTGCCAGGACTTTGGTATAAATAATTTCTTAGCCATATTGACAGCATAATTGTCCGTCATACCTGCTATGTAATCACACACAACTACTGCCTTGTCTTCCCCTTGGTTTATGTAGTCTCTGTATTCATCAGGTAGTCTTTCAACATTTTCCATATAATAATTAAACAGCATACCTATAAGTGTTTCTGCTTTTGTCTCTTCCCCCTTGGCAATTGGATTGGTATATAAATCCTTGAACATAAATGCCCTAAGCTCAGTAAATGCCTGCTGAAAATCCTCCGGCATGGCTATAAGTTCCTTATCCATACTATATATTACAGTTGCATGTATAAGGCTGTTTATTCTATCCCTTGTTGAATGACCAAGCATATCCGTACATTCTTTTGGAAGTGATTCTTCAGAAAGAAGTCCGGCTCTGATTCCATCATCTATATCATGATTAACATAGGCTATCTTATCTGATATTCTTACAATATGTCCCTCCAAAGTTGCAGGGTTACAACTGGTCTTATGATTAACTATACCGTCTCTTACCTCCCATGTAAGATTAAGCCCCCTACCATTTTTTTCCAGTTTTTCTACAACTCTGAGGCTCTGCTCATTATGCAAAAAAGGTCTCTTTATATAATCTTTTGCATACTTTGTAAGTGCTCTTTCTCCTGCATGGCCAAAAGGTGTATGTCCTAAATCGTGTCCTAATGCTATAGCCTCTGTTAAATCTTCATTTAGTCTAAGTGCTCTTGCAATTGTTCTCGCTATCTGAGCCACTTCAAGCGTGTGTGTAAGCCTTGTTCTATAATGGTCGTCCGGCGATAAAAAAACTTGAGTCTTATGCTTTAACCTTCTAAACGACTTTGAATGTATTATCCTGTCTCTATCCCTTTGATAATCAGTACGTATATCACACTTTTCCTCAAATACATCCCTTCCTTTACTTTCATCACTGAAGGAAGCACATTTTCTGTAAATATCATGTTCTCTTTTTTCGAATTCTTCCCTTAAAAGCATACCATGCACCTCACAATTTCCCTTAAAACCACAGCAACCAAGCATCAAATATATATTTCGACAATCGCCACATTTATATTATTCTACCTAAATTCCCAAAACCCTTTTTTTATTTTTAAACTCCGGTTTGTCGGTGTAAGATATGGAAGTCTCCGATATAAGGGGATTTGTACTTTAATTATCTAAATGGCAGAAAAGAAAATAGGTAGGTTGCACAACTACCCATCGATTTGTTAAATCAGCGCACTTACACTTTTGATATTCGCACGAAACCGAAGAACTCGCTACGCTCAGACACTTCG
>CADCDW010000042.1 GCA_902800325.1 uncultured Lachnospiraceae bacterium | reverse complement strand
AGCAACAGAGTTGGATGTAGAATACAAAGGACAGACATATTTCTTTGACAGAAGCATATATGATAACAGAGTGTATAATGGCGTTGGAAAGGCGGATCCTTCGGTTGAAATTAAATTTGGACCAAATATAAAGGATTGGCCTGAAATGATAGCGCTTACTCCAAATCTTATGCTTAAGGTTTGTTCGGTAATTAATGATCCTGTAACTACAACGGATGAGCTTATACCGTCAGGTGAAACATCTTCATACAGATCAAATCCGCTCGGACTTGCAGAGTTTACTCTTTCAAGAAAGGATCCTGAGTACGTTGGAAGAGCCAAAGCGGTTCAGAAGGTTGAAAAGGTACGTGAAGCGGGAGAATGTATGGGAGCTGCCGATCCACTTCTTAAAGAGGCTATGCATAAGGTTAAGGAAATTTTCCCGGATGCTTGTAAAGATAATACAGGAGTCGGAAGCACGATATACGCTGTTAAGCCGGGGGATGGTTCTGCAAGAGAACAGGCTGCCTCTTGTCAGAAGGTTCTCGGAGGATGGGCCAATATCGCCAGAGAATATGCTACAAAGAGATATCGTTCCAATCTTATAAACTGGGGTATGCTTCCGTTTGTAATAGAAGAAGATTATAAATTTGACATAGACGACTATATATTTGTGCCTGATATAGTAAAGGCTATAAAAAATAAGTCGGATATAATAAAGGCTTATGTAGTTAATAAGGATATGCATGAGTTAAGTCTTACACTCGGAGCACTTACAGATGATGAAAGAGATATTATCCTTGCAGGATGTCTTATAAATTATTATAAAGAAAACTAATTTTTAGCATTTGATTTTATGATTTGAGTTGCCTGTTGTTATTGGTTTTTGAAGAACTTCAAAAATCGGCGGATAAGATGAAGTGAGGTGATAGTTATGACATGGATGGTTATTTGGCTTATAGTGACAGCCATACTGATTGTTATGGAAATTATATCCTTGGGACTGACAACCATATGGTTTGCGGGAGGTGCACTTGTTGCGGCGCTGATGGCATATCTCAATCTGCATTGGATGATACAGATAATTGGTTTTGCTGCGGTGTCACTTATACTTTTGATTTTCACAAGACCTATTGCTGTCAAGCATCTTATGAAAGAGCCTGAAAAGACAAATGTGGAAGGCCTTATTGGAAAAACGGGATATGTAACAAAAACAATTAATAATCTTAAGGCGGAAGGTGAAGTCAAGCTGGGCGGTATGGAATGGACAGCGCGTTCAAAGGATGATTCAGTCATTGAAAAGGACGAAGAGGTAGTGGTTGATTCTATAAGCGGAGTAAAACTTATTGTTGTAAAGAAGTAATAAATAACATTTTAAATAACTATAATTTATTTATTAAAAGGAGGATTTTATTATGGGAGTTAGTTTATTGGCAGGTCTTTCAGGAGGTCAGGTTTTTGGACTTTTCTTAGTGTTTATCGTCGTGGTAGTAGTAGCAAGCTGTATAAGAATCGTTCCACAGGCTTATGCGTACGTTATGGAGAGACTGGGAACTTATCAGTCGACATGGGGCGTTGGTTTTCACATGAAGCTGCCTATCTTTGATAAGGTGGCACACAGAGTTTCACTTAAGGAACAGGTTGTAGATTTTGCACCGCAGCCGGTTATTACTAAGGATAACGTTACTATGAGAATTGATACGGTAGTGTTTTTCCAGATAACCGATCCTAAGCTTTTTGCTTACGGGGTTGAAAATCCTATAATGGCTATTGAAAATCTTACGGCAACAACCTTAAGAAATATCATCGGTGATCTTGAACTTGACCAGACACTTACTTCAAGAGAAACAATCAATACCAAAATGAGGGCTACTCTTGATGAAGCAACAGATCCATGGGGTATCAAAGTTAACAGAGTTGAGCTTAAAAACATAATCCCACCTGCAGCTATCCAGGATGCGATGGAAAAGCAGATGAAGGCAGAGAGAGAACGTCGTGAGCAGATACTTATAGCAGAAGGTGAAAAAAAATCAGCTATTCTTCGTGCAGAAGGTCAGAAGGAATCCCTTATACTTGCGGCCGAGGCAGAAAAACAGTCAGCTATCCTTAGAGCTGAGGCAACCAAGGAAGCTACCATTAAAAGAGCAGAAGGTGAAGCGCAGGCTATACTTGCTGTTCAAAAGGCCAATGCGGACGGTATAAAATTCCTCAATGAAGCAGCACCGGAAAAAGCTGTTCTTACATTAAAGAGTTTAGAGGCTTTTGAAAAAGCTGCAGACGGAAAGTCTACCAAGCTTATTATTCCTTCAGAGATAGCAAGTATAGCGGGACTTGCATCATCTGTTACTGAGATAGTGAAGGACGCAAAAGAGTAAATCGGGTAAAGAACTGATTTATAAAAGAAATAAAGATGCAAATGCTTATACTAAAGCATAGAAAGGCGGTTTATAATGGGACTTCCTGAACTGCAGAGTGAAGCTATAAAACAGCTTGCCGATTACAGCGATAAAATAATACCGGCAACTGAAACGATTATTAAAGAATTACGAGGTACAAGACAGGACGATACAGATGAACTGTTTGGTCTTGTTATCCAGGGTATAAACTGGGAGATAGAGATATTCAATAACTGTGAAAAAATAATCAATCAAAAGGAACAGCTTGTAGACAAATCCAAGATGGCTCAGGCAGTAACGAGACTTGGAAAAGTGCTTCAGGAAAAGGACGATATAAAGATAGCGGCTTGTCTGGATGTTGATTTTCTTCCGTTCCTTAAAAATATGAAAAAAGCAACACAGTAAAACTATAAAAAATATACAAAAACTATTTCATTTTTTGGGTATTAATGGTATAATACAACTATATTATGCTAAAAGGGGTGACTTTATGATTAAGAAAGAAATGATAGCAATGCTTTTGGCCGGTGGACAAGGCAGTCGTCTTGGCGTTCTTACTTCAAAGCTTGCTAAGCCTGCGGTTGCATTTGGTGGCAAATACAAGATAATTGATTTCCCACTTAGTAACTGCATTAATTCCGGTATTGATACTGTCGGTGTATTAACACAGTACAGACCGCTTAGACTTAATCAACACATAGGTATAGGTATGCCATGGGATTTGGATAGAAATATTGGTGGTGTTACGGTTCTTCCTCCTTATGAGAAGAGCACAAACAGTCAGTGGTATACAGGAACAGCTAATGCTATATATCAGAACATTGAGTATATAGATTATTACAATCCGGATTATGTATTGATTTTATCAGGTGATCACATCTACAAGATGGATTACGAGGTAATGCTTGATTTTCACAAGACAAGCAAGGCTGATATAACTCTTGCTACATATCAGGTTCCTATGGAGGAGGCAAGCCGATTTGGTGTTGTTATAACAGATGAATCCGGTTGCATACAGGAGTTTGAGGAGAAGCCTGAGAAACCTAGAAGCAATAAAGCATCGATGGGTATATATATCTTTAACTGGAAGCTTCTTAAGGAAGCACTTACAGTTATGAAGGATCAGCCTGAATGCGATTTTGGTAAGCATATAATTCCTTATTGTCATGAGAAGGGCAGCAAGATTTGTGCTTACGAATATAAGGGATATTGGAAGGATGTAGGAACATTAGGTTCTTATTGGGAAGCCAATATGGAATTGGTTGATATTATCCCTGAGTTCAATCTTTATGAGGAGTTTTGGAGAATATATACCAAGAGTGATATTCTTCCACCACAGTATATTGCACCTGAAAGTTCCATTACCAAGAGTATCGTTGGTGAAGGAACGGAAGTTTACGGAACTATTGACAGTTCAGTTATCGGTTCCGGTGTTTCCATAGGTAAGGGTGCAGTTGTTAAAAACTCCATAATCATGAATGGAGCAGTAATTGGAGACGGAGCAGTTATAGATAAGGCTATAATTGCAGAAGGTGTAAAAATCGGTGCCAATGCCGAACTTGGTGTTGGTGAAGAGGTACCTAATGAATTTGCACCTCATATCTATTCATTTGGACTTGTAACTATCGGCGAAAATTCAGTTATTCCTGCCAATGTCAAGATTGGTAAGAATGTTGCTATTTTCGGTGAGACGACAATTGATGAGTATCCGGACGGCTTGCTTAAGAGTGGTTCGAGCATAATAAAGGTAGGTGAATAGAATGAGAGCGATAGGTATAATTTTAGCCGGTGGCGGCAGCAGCAGAATGGGAGATATGTCATCAAAGAGAGCTGTAGCGGCTATGCCGATTGTAGGAAGCTACAGAGCCATAGATTTTACACTTTCCAACATGACTAATTCACACATACAGAAGGTTGCAGTATTCACACAGTATAACTCACGTTCATTAAACGAACACCTTAACTCATCAAAGTGGTGGGATTTTGGTAGAAAACAGGGTGGCTTATATCTGTTTACTCCAACTATCACGGCAACTAACAGTTATTGGTACAGAGGAACAGCAGATGCGCTGTATCAGAATATTAATTTCCTAAAATCAGCTCATGAGCCTTATGTTGTTATAGCATCAGGCGATGGTATCTATAAGCTTGATTACAATAAGGTGCTTGAGGATCATATTGCAATAGGTGCCGATATTACTATTGTTTGCAAGGATATTCCGGCAGGAGAAGATGACATCAACAGATTTGGCGTTGTTAAGCTTGCAGAAGACAACAGAGTTATAGATTTTGAAGAAAAACCTTTGGTAGCTGAAACAAACACAGCATCTATCGGTGTATATGTTGTAAGAAGAAGACAGCTTATAGAACTTCTTGAAGCTTGTGCGGCAGAGGGAAGAAGTGATTTTGTAAACGATATTCTTATAAGATATAAAAATGTTAAGAAGATATATGGTTATAAACTTGAATCATATTGGAGAAATATCGGAACAGTTGATTCATATTTTAAGACCAATATGGATTTCTTAAATAAGGATATCAGAGATTATTTCTTCAGACAGCATCCGGATGTTTACTCAAAGGTTGAGGATCTTCCACCTGCTAAGTATAACGGAGAGGCTGTTGTAAATAACAGTCTTGTGGCGAGTGGTTGTATAATCAATGGTACTGTTGAGGATTCGGTATTGTTTAAGAAAGTATATATAGGCAATAATTGTGTTATTAAGAATTCTATAATTCTTAATGATGTTCATATAGGAGATAACTGTTATATAGAGAACTGTATTGTTGAAAGTAGAGATACTTTGAGAGCCAACACAGTTCATACAGGAGATCCTGATGAAATCAAAGTAATTATTGAGAAAAATTTCAGATATGCTCTATAATGTAAGGCAATATAAAAAGGGGGATTAATATGCAGATCACAGACGTAAGAGTAAGAAAGGTTACAAAAGAAGGTAAGATGAGGGCAGTAGTATCGATAACCATTGACAACGAGTTCGTTGTACATGATATCAAGGTTATCGAAGGAGAGAAAGGTCTGTTTATAGCAATGCCTAGTCGCAAAGCTTCAGACGGAGAGTATAGAGATATAGCTCACCCGATTAACTCAGACACAAGAGACAGGATACAGAGTATTATACTTGAAAAGTATCAGGAAACTGCTTCTGAGGCCGAGGAATAAGAGGTACATTTTAAGGGGCTGTCAATTGGCAGCTCCTTTTTCGTAGTAGTTAATTTGTAAAAAGTAAAGATAGTAATAAGAATACGTACTATCTTTACTCTGATTATTAAAATAAAACCGGGAGGACAGGATGGAAGAAGAATACAGCGTAACCGTCACGGATCTTATAAATAAGATGAATCTTACCAATCATACACCTGAGATAGATACTGATAAGATATTAATTAAGGATCCCAATATGAACAGACCGGCAGTTCAACTGGCAGGTTTTTTTGAGCATTTTGATGCAGCCAGAATTCAGATATGCGGAAATGTCGAGTATGCATATATAGCCAATATGCATTCAAGAGAAGAAAATATTGAAATATTTGAAAAGCTTTTCGCATATAAGATACCATGCCTTATATTTTGCCGTAATCTTCAGCCTTATGATTTTATCATTGAGGCAGGAAGAAAACATGGAATACCGATTCTTACTGATAAATCGGAAACAACATCAGAGTTTGTGCATGAAGTAGTAAGATGGCTTCACGTTGAACTGGCACCACGTATATCCATTCATGCCGTTTTGGTTGATGTATATGGCGAAGGCGTGCTTATTATGGGTGACAGCGGTATAGGAAAGAGCGAAGCAGCACTTGAACTTATAAGGAGAGGGCACAGACTTGTTTCCGATGACGTGGTTGAGATAAAAAAAGTCAGTGATGAAACTTTGGTTGGAACAGCACCTGACACAACCAGACATTTTATCGAACTTAGAGGTATAGGCATTATAAATGTCAAGACAATGTTTGGCGTAGAATGTGTTAAGCAGACACAAACCATAGATCTTGTTGTAAATCTTGAGGAGTGGGACAAGGAAGCAAATTATGACAGACTTGGACTTGAAGACCAATATACAGAATTTTTGGGCAATAAGGTTGTAAGTCATTCCATTCCTATAAGACCGGGACGAAATATAGCTATCATAGTTGAATCCGCAGCAGTAAATCACAGGCAAAAGAAGATGGGCTACAACGCAGCTCAGGAACTCTACGACAGAGTAACGCAAAACATAGCACGTAATTCACAAAATAAGGAGGAAATGTAATGAAGAAGTATGTTTTTGGTGTGGATATAGGTGGTACCACAGTTAAGATAGGTTATTTTTCAACTGAGGGTGAGCTTATTGAAAAATGGGAGATTACTACCCGGATAGATGGCGGTGGTAAGCATATACTTGGAGATATAGCGAGATCTATAGACGCCAAGATAGAAGAAAAAGGGATAAATCGTGAAGATGTAGCCGGTATAGGTATGGGTGTTCCGGGACCGGTTAAAAGTGATGGAACAGTACTTAAGTGTGTAAATCTTGGCTGGGGTATATTTAATGTTGCTGAAGAGATGAAGGAACGTACAGGCCTTGAAGTAAAGGTTGGAAATGATGCCAATATGGCTGCATTTGGTGAAATGTGGCAAGGTGGCGGTAAAGGATATAAGGATCTTGTTATGGTAACACTTGGAACCGGTGTCGGTGGCGGTATCATTATAGATGGCAAGATGCTTTCCGGAGTAAATGGTGCCGGCGGTGAGATAGGACATATACAGGTTAATGATCAGGAAAAAGAGGTTTGCGGATGTGGAAGATGCGGCTGCTTAGAGCAATATACATCAGCAACCGGTATAGTTAGAATGGCCAACATAAAACTCAACAATACTGAGACACCTTCGTCTCTCAGAAATGTAAAATATATCTCTTCCAAAGCTATTTTTGATGCGGCTAAGGAAGGTGATGAGATAGCTTCCGGACTTGTTGAAGAGCATGGAAAAATTTTGGGTAAAGCACTTGCGCAGATAGCATGCGTAGTGGATCCGGATATATTTGTTATAGGTGGAGGCGTTTCTAAGGCCGGAAATATTATAATCGATAAGACTGCAAAGTATTTCCAGGAAAATGCATTTCATGCATGCAAAAAAACCAAATTTGCGCTTGCAACTCTTGGAAATGATGCAGGTATTTACGGCGGTGCATATGCCATTATTAACGAATAGTCGTCATATAATGGTTAAATCGACGAACTAACAGGCATTTTTTTAAATAAAATTGATATTTTTTCACATTGAATTAATCAGACCCATAATGTATGATAGATATGTTATGGGTCTGATTGTGTTTTATGGAATATATCCTGTACAAAAATGATCCAATACATTATTAAGATTACAACTGTTAAGAGGTTTATATGATAGATATATTTGAAACAGTATGCTATAAAACCGACGAACCATTAAAAAAACATACAACGATGAGAGTCGGCGGAAAAGCAAAATACGTATTTTTTCCAAAGAATTTCGATGAACTTAAGGCGGTTATAGATTACTGCAAGGATAATAACGAAAGATATATTGTTATAGGTAATGGAAGCAATATTATCTTTACCGATGCCGGATATGATGGAATAGTTATTAAGATATATAATCTTATGAGTGACATAAGCGTAGAAGGAGACTTACTTGCAGCACAGGCCGGAAGTATACTTTCTAAGCTTGCCAATGTTGCCAAGGATAACGAACTTACAGGTATGGAATTTGCGGCAGGTATACCGGGGACTTTAGGTGGTGCTGTTGTTATGAATGCCGGTGCCTATGGCGGAGAAATGAAGGATATTATCGAATATGTTGATATTCTCTTAAAAGATGGAACCATAAAAAGATTTTCAAATAATGAAATGAATTTTGGATATAGAAAAAGTATCATTGATAGTGACATGATAGTGCTTTCGGCAGGTATAAGATTAAGCAAAGGTGTAAAATCTGATATTGAAGCAAGGATGTTTGAACTGAAAGAAAAAAGAACAAGTAAACAGCCTCTTGATTATCCAAGCTCAGGTTCAACCTTTAAACGCCCTGAGGGTCATTTTGCTGCGAAACTTATAGAAGATGCCGGATTAAAGGGTTATAGAGTCGGTGGAGCTATGGTTTCACCAAAGCATAGTGGTTTTGTGATTAATTATGATAATGCAACCGCAGAAGATGTCTTAAAACTTATAGATGATGTAAGAGATACTGTAAATGATAAATTTGGAGTTTTGCTTGAACCGGAGGTAAAAATCATAAGATGAGATTTGTTATAGTTACCGGCATGAGTGGTGCAGGTAAATCTACCGCTTTAAAAAAACTGGAAGATATGGGCTTTTTCTGTGTAGATAATCTTCCTGTAATGCTTATAAAAAGATTTGCTGATATAGCTTATGATGATGAACTTGAAGTTGATAATGTTGCTATCGGTGTTGATATAAGGAGCGGAGAATCGCTTAATCAACTTTCGGTTTTGCTTGAGGATATGAAAAAAAGCAGCTACAGCTATGAGATACTTTTTTTGGATGCTACGGAGCCGGAACTTGTTAAGAGATTTAAGGAAACCAGAAGAAAACACCCGCTTTCTGAAAGTGGAAGGATCAATGAGGGGATTGTAAGAGAAAGACAGAAGATAGAGTTTTTAAAACAAAGAGCTGATTATATAATTGATACCAGCGGACTTTTAACCAGGGAACTCGGAGCAGAAATCGAAAAGATTTTTACGAGTGGTGAAGCGTATAACAATATGATAATTACTGTTATGTCTTTTGGTTTTAAATATGGAATTCCGAGAGATTCGGATCTTGTGTTTGATGTCCGTTTTTTGCCAAATCCATATTATGTAGAGGAATTAAGACCTCTTACCGGTAATGACAAACCGGTTGCCGATATGGTAAAGGATTGTGAGGAATATGAGCAGTTCATGAAAAAACTGGTTGATATGATAGATTTTCTTATTCCGAATTATAGGAAGGAAGGAAAAAATCAGTTGGTGATATCAGTTGGATGTACGGGTGGAAAACACCGTTCAGTAACTGTTACAAACGCTCTTTATGAGAGACTTGGCAGACTTCCATATACAGTAAGAAGATTTCACAGAGATATAACCAAGGATAAGTTTGTGAAAGGATAGGAGAATGCGATATGTCCTTTTCAAAAGATGTTAAAAAAGAACTTTTTGATCATATTGGAAGTTCAAGGCATTGCAAACTGGCTGAACTTGCTGCATTGGTTGTTTTATCAGATGGTAATGAAGATAGTATCGCAGCAAAAAAGATAGATAAGTTATCCGATATTTTAAAGCTTAATCCTTTTGATGAACAAGGGAAAATAGCTTTGAAAATAGTGGAGAAACATGAAAAAACCACAATTGACAGAGTGCTTATATCCAAAAACTGCTGTAAACAGGCGTTTATAAGAGGGGCATTTATAGCAAGAGGTTCGGTGACAAATCCGGAGAAAGGATATCATTTGGAATTAGTTTGCGATACCGAAGAAATGGCTCTGCTTTTGATAGATATCATTAAAGATTTTGATGCGGTTGCAAAGCTTGCTCTGAGAAAAAAATCATATATCGTTTATATAAAGGAAGGTTCCATGATAGTTGACCTGCTCAATGTTATGGGGGCTTACGCGTCACTTATGGATATGGAAAATGTACGTATTCTTAAGGAAGTCAGAAATCATGTAAACCGTAAGGTTAATTGCGAAACGGCAAATCTTAACAAAACAGTAAATGCTGCTGTTAAGCAGATAGATGATATACAGTATATAGAAAAAACAAAAGGGTTAAAATACCTGCCTGACGGATTGAGGCAGATAGCCGAGATACGTTTGGAAGAGCCGGAGCTTTCGCTTTATGATCTGGGTCAGAAGCTGACTCCGCCGCTCGGAAAATCAGGTGTTAATCATAGATTAAGAAAAATAAGTGAGATAGCTGGTGAACTAAGGAGGAGTAATTAAATGTTTACTAAAAGTGTTATTGTCAATTTACCTACAGATTCAGAGGCAAGACCTGTGGCCGTAATGGTTCAGATTTCAAGCAAATTCGACAGCAGAGTTTTTGTTTCGACGCATAACAAAAAGGTCAATGCGAAAAGCATTATGGGGATGATGAGCATAGGCTTCGCAAACGGAGATGAGTTAAATATCGAAGCTGAAGGACAGGACGAGGAAGAGGCTGTTTTGGCTATGGCAAAATATATAGAATCAAAGTAATCAGCTTTCTTGCGCAAGAATATTTTCTATGTTATAATATAAAGAACTATGAGATTATTATTTTTATAAGGAGGAGGTCAAATGGGAAAGCTTAGTGATTTCTTTGGAAAGATTCCGTTCTTATCAAATATAGGCAATAAGAAGAAATCCACAAAGAGTAATGTTGAACTCCAGTATGATAAGGGTATAAACCTTATGGAAAACGGCAATCCCGAAGAGGCTGTTGAGATATTTGAAAAGATAGCTGATATAGCTATTATGGATGAGAATTATAAGTCATTTGGTTCGGATGCCCTTAAGATTATGGGCGAGTTCTTTGAAACAGGTAAGTATAGCAACAGTACTACAGAGATTGATAAAGCCAAGGCTTGTACTTATTATGAGAAGTATATAAAACTTAATAATGACGGTGAGATGATTTACAAGTTAGCAAAGATGCTTCTTGAAATTCAGAATTTTTCGAAGGCTATAACTTATTTTGAAAAGTCTACCGAGTGCGGTATCAAGGCTGCATATATGAACCTCGGTAGTATATATGAAAATGGTCTTAACCGTATCGACCAGTATGGAAATAAGAGTGATTTTGTAGTTCCTGTAGATTATGAAAAGGCTATGAAATGGTACAAAAAGCTGGCAGATATGGGTGATTCAAAAGCTAAGGCCGCATACGAAAGGGTTGAATATGCAAGCAGCCATACAGACAGTATAGAATTTGAGGAAAAGGATAAGCTTTATACTGCTATAGCCGAAGCCAGACGTGCCAAGGGTAAAGAGCCAAAATATAAGATGATAGAAGCTTCCAAGCTTCAGTATCAGTATACTTATGTGCACAATCAGGTAGACGGATATATACATAAACTTCCTAAGGATTGGGTAAAAACAATTAATGAGGAAACTGATGAAGAGTACTATGCACCGAGCCTTACCTACAAGGATTTTGCAATGTACGTATCTTATGACAGTATTCCAAGAGATTCTAAAAAGACACTTGAGAATTATCTGAGATATTGTAACGATGCTTTTGATGAGGAACTTCAGCTTAAAGCATATATAACAGAATATGCAGATGGTATATGTACCACCTTCTATCATAAGGAGATGGAAAAAGGTATAGTTACATTTGCATTTTATCAGGGCAAACGTCTTGCATGTATGAAATTCGTATGTGCCAATATGGACATCATAGAGCAGTATGAGGAAATTATTTTTGAGACTGCAAATTCATTTGCCTTTGTCGATCCTACACTTGTGAGTGAGCAGAGTGCAAACCGTAAGGATAACCAGTACTACAGTGAGGCTGTATACTGCTATTATCTTGAGGATTATGAAGGTGCTATGGCCGCTGCCAAGCAGGCTCTTAAGCTTGGAAGTATAAAGGCAAGTTATCTTCTTATAGAGCTTTACTTTGATGATGATTCGCCATATAAGGATCTTGAGAAAACCATAAGCTATGCTAAGCAGCTTTTTGATGCTACAAAAGATCCCGATCTTGCATTCCTTCTTGGAAATATATATGATCAGCAGCTTAAGGACTATATGAAAGCTCTTAACTGGTATGAAAATGCTCACAGACTTGGTCATAAGAGAGTTGCATTCTATCTCGGAAGATTTTATTATTATGGTGTTCTTAGAACCAAGAGAGATGGTATCAAAGCACTTAAGTATTTTGAGGAAGCGGCTGCCAACGGTATTATGGAGGCAGATGCGTATATCAAGGATATCAAGGAATTGGGTGGCGAAGATTTACAAAGCTGCGTTGAGAAGTGGGAAAGAGCGGTTCAGGCGGGAAGCGGAGCTGCAGCCCTTAAGATAGCACTTTATAAGCAAAGTCAGGTATTTTATATAGCTAATTCCTATGAGATAGAAAAAGCGTTTAATGAGGCTCTTGGACTTGGAAGCTATCAGGCAGCGTATGAGCTTGGAAAGATTTATCAGATGCAGGAAGCTGACGAGAATTACAAAGGTGAAATCAGAAGCATCAAATATTTTGAAAAAGCATATGATAACAATTATGATGGATTTGACAAGGATAATCTTTTCAAAGTAATTGAATATAAAGCGGAAAAGACTGACAATAACGAAGAAAAGATCAGACTCTATCTCAACAGTGCCAAGACAGGCCATGTACCTGCGGTAGAGAAGCTTATTGAACTCGTACCTGTTTGTGATGATAAGATTGAATTCTTATATAATGAATTAAGAGAAATTGCCGAGACAGGTGATGATGCTTGTATAATCGGTATGAACAAGCTTGAAAGAAAGTATACAAATCTTGTACTTAGAGAGCCGACTGAAGGCCAGAAGGTTATCGAGAACAAATTCTTCAGACTTTGCGTTCCTAAGGAATGTACAGCTCAGATAAATGATGATGGCGGTACAATAAAGTTTGCGGATTCGGTTGTTGAATTTGCGGTAGCCGAGCTACCGGTTAAGGCAGATGATGAAGAGAATTATTTAAAGATTTACAAGCTTATCCTTTCAGAATATCTTCCTGATGAGAATGCAGAGGTAATAATTGCAAACTCAAGAATGATTGGTTCTGCTATGAGAGAAACCAAGAATAATATTCATTCATATAACATACTTATGATAAGCTCAAAGAATCAGTATATGTTTAAGTTAAGTTCACGTGACAGACGTGAGATGATGCAGTTTAAGGACAGAGTTCTTGAGATTGCCAAGTCACTTGTAGAGACAGGTGAGATATATGTTGCAACCGAAGAAAGCAGAAGAAATATAGGATTATCCTTCCTGCTTCGTTCAAATGAAAGCGGATTCCTTTCTATCGGTAAGAGCGAATAATAATGATATTATGCTTTTTGTTATGTATGTGCTTGCATTTATTATATAAGAAGGTATAATATTTATAGAATTAAATATAACTTCAGGGCAGGGTGCAATTCCCGACCGGCGGTACAGCCCGCGAGCCGAAAGGTTGATTTGGTGAAATTCCAAAGCCGACAGTAAAGTCTGGATGGAAGAAGTAAGATACAGATAATATATACACTAATCGGTATAATTGTTATTTGATTATTATAAAAATGACCTGAAGAATTTCAGGTCGTTTTTATTTTTATCGCAAAGTCGCCGATATGAAGATGTCAGCCAAAGCTGACCGGTGAATCGCAGCCGGTAGGGTGTGATTCTATGTTCCCTACTTGATTTTAAAGGAGATATAATGTTGGATGAAAAGTATATGCGTCTTGCAATTGAATTAGCAAAAAAAGGTGTGGGTGCCGTTAATCCTAATCCCCTGGTTGGAGCGGTTATAGTAAAAAATAACAAAATTATAGGACAGGGATATCATAAGGCTTACGGAGGTTTGCATGCTGAAAGGGAAGCTTTTAAAAGCATCACTGAGGATGCAGAAGGTGCGGATATGTATGTAACCCTTGAGCCTTGTTGTCATTATGGTAAACAACCTCCATGTGTAGAGGCTATTGTGGAACATAAGATAAAAAGAGTATACGTGGGTTCGGACGATCCGAATGTGCTGGTAAGCGGAAAAGGATATGATTTTCTTAGAGAGCATGGAGTAGAAGTTTATACACATATATTAAAAGAAGAATGTGATGCCTTAAATGATATTTTTTTCCATTACATAACCGACAAGACTCCATATGTGATATTGAAATATGCTATGACTATGGACGGAAAGATAGCAGCGTATACGGGCGAGAGTAAATGGATAAGTAATGAATCGTCAAGACATAATTCGCAGGAGTTAAGAAACAGATGTAGTGGTATAATGGTCGGTATAGGAACAGTACTTGCCGATGATCCTATGCTTACTTGTAGATTGGAGAATGGACATAATCCTGTCAGAATAATCTGCGATACAAAGCTTAGAATCCCTGTTGATTCTATGATAGTTAAAACTGCATGTGAAGTACAGACTATAGTTGTAGTGGGAGAGGGCTTAAAAAAAAGTATAACAGATGCTGATAAAGATGATGATATATCAAATAAATACTGGGAACTTATAGAAAAAAAGGTTGAAGTAATATTTGCCGAGGAGGATAACAATGAGATAAATCTTAAGAAGCTTATGAGTGAGCTTGGCAGGCAGGGTATTGACAGTATAATAATTGAAGGTGGCGGTACATTAAACTACAGTGCGGTAAAAGCAGGTATTGTAAATGAAGTTATGATATACATGGCACCTATGCTTTTAGGAGGAAAAGAAGCACTTACAGCTGTGGAAGGAACAGGTTTTTCAAAACCGGATATGGCAGCACAATTTACATTTAAGGAAGTAAAAGAAATAGACGGTGATTTACTGATAAGATATAAGGCAAAATAAATAATTGTAGATTGAAGTATAAATGATGTGGGTAATATCATTCGATAAATAGAATCGGAAAAGAGGTTAGTATGTTTACCGGGATTATTGAGGAAATAGGAGAGATAAAAAATATTAAGCATGGAAGCAAATCAGAAATTCTTACCATAAAGGGTAGTATAGTGACAAAGGACTCAAAGGTAGGAGATAGTATTGCGGTTAATGGTGTCTGCCTTACTGCGACATCAATCACGGGAGATACATTTACAGCGGATGTTATGGCGGAAACCATGAGAAGGTCATCGCTCGGAAGTCTTAAACAGGGAAGTAAGGTTAATCTTGAAAGAGCGATGCTTTGTAACGGAAGATTTGGAGGCCATATAGTTTCGGGTCATATAGATGGAACCGGGATTATCAAAAATCAGGAAAAAGAAGACAATGCAGTGTGGGTAACTATAGCTGCTTCTACCGATATTTTAAGGTATATAGTTGAAAAGGGTTCCATAGCTATAGATGGTATAAGTCTTACGGTAGCGTATGTAGATGATGAGGTTTTTAAAGTTTCAATCATACCGCACACTGCAAGTGAGACAACATTGCTTTCGAAAAATAAAGGGGATATAGTTAATCTTGAAAATGATATAGTAGGAAAATATGTGGAAAAGCTGCTTGCTCATAAAGATTGTACTACAGATAACACGGCAGATAATAATAGTCAATCAAATATAGATATGAATCTGCTTTCAAAGTATGGTTTTTTATAAAATAAGTATACGATAGTCAGGTTTGATAGTATGAATGTTATACTATCTATATTGTCAGATTGTACGTTAAACATATAACTTGAAACAAGGAGGATAATGATGGAATTTAATTCGATTGAAGAAATAGTAGAAGATTTGCGTCAGGGAAAGATAGTTGTAATACTTGACAATGAGGACAGAGAAAATGAAGGAGATGTAATATGTGCCGCTGAGTTTGCCACAACTGAGAATGTAAACTTTATGGCAAAATACGCAAGAGGACTTATATGCATGCCTATGGCACCTGAATATACGGATAAATTACATCTGCCGCAGATGTGTATAACCAATACCGATAATCATTGTACAGCATTTTCGGTTTCTGTAGACCACGTAAGTACTACTACCGGAATCTCAGCTGAGGAAAGAGGTATAACGGCAAGAAAATTTGTTGATGATAATGCAAAGCCTGACGATTTTAGGAGACCGGGACATATGTTCCCACTTGAAGCAAGACCGGGTGGCGTTATAGAAAGACAAGGACACACAGAGGCTACAGTAGACCTTGTGAAGATAGCAGGCTTAAAGCCGGTCGGACTTTGCTGTGAGATTATGAATGATGACGGAACCATGGCAAGAAGAGACGATCTTTTTGCATTTGCCAAAGAACATAATCTTAAGATAAGTACAATAGAAAAGCTTGTTACATATCGTAAAGAGCATGAAGTCTTTGTGGAGTGTGTGGCTAAAGCCAAGATGCCGACAAGGTACGGAGAATTTATGATATATGGTTATATCAATAAATTAAACGGAGAGCACCATGTTGCACTTGTTAAAGGCGATATAACGGATGGCGAGCCGGTGCTGTGCAGAGTTCATTCGGAATGTCTTACCGGAGATGCCCTTGGATCTGCGAGATGCGATTGCGGGCAACAGTATGATGCAGCGATGAAAGCAATTGCAAAAGAAGGACGAGGCGTACTTCTTTATATGAGACAGGAAGGGCGAGGTATCGGACTTATCAATAAGATACGTGCATATGAACTTCAGGATAGAGGCTTTGATACGGTTGAGGCAAATCTTGAACTGGGTTTTCCCGAGGATGCCAGAGATTACACCATAGGTACACAGATACTTGTAGATTTGGGGATAAAGAAGCTTAGACTTCTTACCAACAATCCTCTTAAGGTATATGGACTTGCAGGTTACGGACTTGAAATCGTGGAGCGTGTTCCGATTCAGATTGAACCGAGCCCATATGATATATTTTATTTAAAAACCAAAAAAGAAAAAATGGGTCACATACTTGACCTGTAAAAGAGAAAAGGAGAATAAAGATGAACGTTTTAGAAGGAAAAATGGTAGCAGAGGGAATAAAGATAGGTATAGTCGCATCAAGGTTTAATGAGTTTATAGTTTCAAAACTTATAGCCGGAGCAAAGGATGCACTTGTAAGACATAATGTAAAAGATGACGATATAACACTTGCATGGGTTCCGGGGGCATTTGAAATCCCTGTAGTTGCTAAAAAGATGGCAAAGTCAGGAAAGTATGATGCCATAATATGTCTTGGAACAGTTATAAGAGGTGCCACAAGTCATTATGATTATGTGTGCAACGAAGTATCAAAGGGTATCGCCGCAGCTTCCATGGAAACAGAGATACCGGTTATGTTTGGTATAGTTACAACGGAAAATATCGAGCAGGCAATAGAGCGTGCAGGCACGAAGGCAGGAAATAAGGGTTATGACTGTGCTCTGGGGGCTATTGAAATGATTAATCTCATGAAGCAGATGTAAATCATAAAAACAGTTGTTTTTGCTGTAATTATTGATTTAAAGCTGTGAATTGATATAATTAATAATTGCAAATATATTAATTATTTTATGGTGAAGATATATGAATGAACGTAGGCTTAAACAACTAAATATAATTATTTTGATGACTGTATTTGCCGGATTTGTCTTTATAGGCTTATTTGTATTTGTATTTGCACCTAGGGATCAGAATAAGCTGGAAGGAAATTCCATAACGGATTTTTCAGAGGGATGGATACTTAAATCCTACAATGGTGGAACGGATAAGATTGTTTCATTACCTGATAACGTTGAGGGAAATACAGAGGAAGTGATCGTCCTTATGCATAAGGTTCCCGATGATGTAAATGCCAATACAGCCATAGCATTTAAAACAGAGTTTCAAAATGTAAGAGTTATGGTCGGGGATGAAACAGTTTATACCAATGGCATAATGAATGAGCAAAAGCTTATGAAAAATGCTGTTCCCTGCTATAATATAGTAGATATAGGCGTTGGAATGCCGGGAGATATTATAACTATATACCTTTCATCGGGATATAAGAAGTATAGTGGTATATTGCCGGAAGTTTACTGCGGAAGTAAAAGTGATATAATATTTGATATTGTAAACAATAACAGCTTTGGACTTGTACTTGCAGTTTCACTTATCGCAACTTCTGTTATACTTTCAATCTGCCTTTTGCTTATGAAAAACTCGGAGGTAAATAAAAGAAAGTCCTTTTATGCATTTTCGTTTATATTTGCAACCGCACTTTGGAGCCTTTTGTCAAATCCAATCATGCAGATTTTGTTTAAAAATTCTTTTGGCATATATATGAGCAGTATGGTAGTACTTCTTATAATGCCTGTGCTCTATATCATGTATCAAAGATGCTTTGCACTTAAGCGAAGATATGCAAGAATGTTTGAAATAGGAATATATATTTATGCGATAAATTTTCTTACCGGAGTTATATTTCAGATATGCGGAGTATGTGATTTTGCAACCTATATGGTATTTACAAAAATACTTATAATAACCGGACTTTTACTTTTATCGGGCATAATGTATCTTGCCGCTGACGCTTACTCGGACAAGAGTATATACAGCAATTTTTTGATGAATGTTTTACTTCTCTTTTCCTGTCTGACCGAGTTCGTTCTGTCATTTTTTGGATTTTATAGAAAATTTGACGGGCTTGTTCTGCAGGCGGGTATATATATCTTTCTTGTGCTTATGGTTGTAAATGTTCAAAAGGAAATTGTAAAGGAAGTCAATACAAAAAAAGAAGAAGCTTTAAACAGTCTTGAAGAAAAGAAAGAACAGATAGTAAAAGATATAAATACAAATCTTGTTTTCAGGTCGCTCAATGAGGCGATACGTTCTCTAAAGGATGATAAGGAAAACAGCAGACTTATATACAATACTTCTGTTTATTTGAAAAACAATATAAATACTATGATGGACAGCAAGCCGGTACCGTTTAAAGAAGAACTTGACTATATCAAGGCATATCTTGGTATGGAGCAAAGAATAAATGAAGGACTGGTTGTTGAGATAGAGGATAAGGTTGATAATTTTATGGTTCCGTTTGCAACTATAGAACCTCTGGTAGAAAATGCAGTCAGAAACGGTGCACTTAAGTCGACAGGTACTCCGCATCTGGTGCTTAGAATTTACGAGAGACTTGACTGCTTTGCGATTCAGATAGTTGATAACGGTAAAGGTACGGGACCGGATAAAAAGTTTACAGGTACAGTTTCCTATAAGGAAATAAAAAAGAAACTTAAAAATATGTGTCGTGCCGGAGTTGAGGTTAGAAATAAAACTGATAAGGGCACTGTAGTAACTGTTAAGATTCCTAAAGAAGGATTTATAATTAAAGAAGAACAAAGTGAATTGCAATAATTGTTTTGCGTTTTGATTTTTAGGAGGATTGATATGACATTTTCCGAACAGATAGTTTATGCTATGTTTAAACCGTCTAAGTATAAAGAAATGATTGAATTAAAAAAAGGAAGATTTGTGCTCTTTGTAGTTGTGATAATGTTTGCACTGGGCATAATCAGAGTGGCAGTTCCTACAGCAGCTACGATAACAGGATTCGGTGGATTTGAAAATCTTTTTACAAAAAAGATTGCTCCATTTGAGTTTAAAGAGGGTAAGCTTGATATAGAAAAAAGATTTGAGATGTCGCTTGGAGTATATAAGATAGTAGTCGATACTGAGGATGAAAGGCTTCCTGACGATAAGATGAACAGAAAGGGTGGTTATATCGCCTTTGGAAGTAAGTATGTTACTGTTGCAGTTTATTCGGGCGGTTCGGTTACAAGAATTAAAGAAGTAAGTCTGGATGATCTTTTGACGGATGGCTTTAATAACAACAGCCTTAAGCAGCTTATTCCTTTTATATACACATATCTTACAGTGAGCTTTGTAATTACATGTATAGGTTATTTTTTAAAGTATGCATTGCTTTCACTTATATTCTTAATATTTATAAACGGGTTAAACAAAGCTGCCGGCTTTGGACTTTCGATGGGAGAGATGTTTAAGCTCTGTTTTTACGGACAGACGCTTGGGATTATTATCTCCAATGCCAATATGGCTCTCGGCCTTCTGCCGGCAGGTATAGTTAGTGGAATATGTGTTGTTATATCTGTAAATATGATATTTTCAGGCATGTCCGGTATGAACAAAATGAATCAGGTCTGATATATCACTTTTGGACATTGTACTCATATTGCTGTTATGAAAACGTTTATCAAAAGTTACCTCATCGCCAAAATAAGGTGGTGGGGTAAATTTTTTTGCAGTTTCTTCATCGGGAAATTCAACCTCTACCATGATTACACCTTCAAATATACCCTTAAACACGTCTAATTCTGCTTTTAAACCGTCCAAAAGAGGAAGGATATATCTTTGCTTGGTTATGACATTTCCTTTAGCTTCCAAAAGGAAATTTTGGTAGGTTGATTCACCTATGTCAGATTCGACTTCTTCATGTGCAAACATGCCGGAAGATTTTACCGTAAGAAAAAATTCTTTATTATCAGTGCTGATTCTTTTTCTTACACGTACAGCCGGCGACGTAGAAAGGTATGCCTGTTCTATAGTGTAGCTTTTACAGCTTTCTAAATCATCTGGTAATTCTTTAACAAGAAACTTTTTTTCTATCTCCATATAGTAACCTCCTGAGTATAAATTGTCGTAAATTCCGGAATATACGGTTTATGTGTTAAATATTTGTTTTTCTTGAAGATTTAACAGATATATTATATACTAATTCTGAGTGATTTTAAATAGAGGTATTATATTTAAAGGAGATTTGGAGGATATTTATCATGAAAAAAGTAAATATATTTTTTGCAGAAGGCTTTGAAGAGGTTGAAGCTTTAACGGTAGTTGATATTTTAAGAAGAGCAGGTATAGAAACATCGATGGTTTCCGTAACAGGAGAAAAGATGGTTAAGGGCTCGCATGGGATTAAGGTAGAGATGGATAAGACATTTAATGTAATAGAAGATGCCGATGCGATAGTTCTGCCGGGGGGTATGCCGGGAACACTTAATCTTAAGGCTCATGAAGGATTAAGAAAGCTTATCAATGATTATAATGTGCAGGGCAAGCTTCTTTGTGCGATATGTGCTGCGCCTACAGTATATGGAAGTATGGGGCTTTTAAAAGAAAGACATGCGACATGTTATCCGGGCATGGAGGAAGAGCTTAATGCATTTGAAGCGCTTGATGATGCAGTAGTTATAGATGATAATTTTATAACAAGCAGAGGCGTAGGAACTGCCATAGAATTTGCACTTGCGATAGTAAGAAATCTTATAGATGATGTAACTGCTGATAAGCTTGCGAGTAGTATAGTATATAAGTAAAAATCCGATGCTTTTATTTCTTAAGATAAAGCAGCGGTTATAAAATGGGAGAGTATAATATGAATATCACTGTAAAGGAAATATTAGAAGTAACCGGAGGTAAGCTTTTATGCGGCGATGAAAACGTTGTTGTAAAAGATGTGTGTATAGACTCGCGTATAACTAAAGAAGGGGATTTATATGTACCGATAATTGGAGAAAGAACGGACGGACACATATATATCGAGAGAGCGCTCGAAAAGTGTGTAGCTACACTTACGTCTGAACATGACAAGGCGGATTTTTCAAAGCCGTATATAAGAGTGGACAATACTATAAAAGCACTTCAGGACATAGGTGCATATATAAGAGATAAATTTGATATTCCTGTTATCGGTGTAACAGGTAGTGTGGGTAAAACTACAACAAGAGAGATGATTGCTACTGCACTTTCAGGAGTAGTAAACGTATATAAAACTTCAGGTAATCAGAACTCACAGATAGGTACCCCGATTACACTTACAAGGATAACCGAGGGGGCTGATGTGGCAGTTCTTGAACTTGGTATGAGTGAAGAAGGTCAGATGGAAATCCTTTCCAATATGGTTAAGCCTGATATATGTGTTATATCAAAGATAGGAGTTGCACATATAGAGTTTTTGAAGACGCAGGAAAATATAAGAAAAGAAAAGCTTTCCATTACAAGTCATATGAATAAAGAAGGTGCATTGTTCTTAAACGGTGATGATCCTATGCTTGAGGAGATAAAAGACAGTACCGGTGTTAAGACATTTTGCTATGGTACAAAAGACTGGTGTGATTATCGTGCAGAGAATATTCATATGGAGAATTATCAGTATGTATATGATTATGTACATGGTGATGACAGGATAAGAGTTATATTAAACGCACTTGGCAGACATAATGTTATAGATTCACTTGCCGGACTTGCAATAGTGGATTATATGAAACTTGATGTAAAAAAAGCCGCTGAGCAATTTGAAAGTTTTCAGGGGTTGAGGCTTAAACTTCTTCATATACCCGGTAAATATACTATTATTGATGATACTTATAATGCAAGCCCCGATTCCATGAAAGCAAGTATAGATGTTCTTGATGAGATAGAGGTTTCAAATGAGGGAAGAAAGCTGGCAGTTTTGGGAGATATGTTTGAACTGGGAGAAAACAGTGTTAAGTATCATACCGAAGTAGGAGAACATCTTGCTCATAAAAAGATAGAT
>CADCDW010000041.1 GCA_902800325.1 uncultured Lachnospiraceae bacterium | reverse complement strand
AAGCATACGATATGAACCGCTCCATATACCGGCATAGTTCGCATTTTCTTCGACACTTTTAAGCTCCCAGTTGACATTGCTGACCGAAAAAACCGCAACGAGTATAAGCGGGACTATCATCCACCAAAATAAAAGCTCGATAAGCCTTCCCCTTTTCTCGATATCACGCGCACCGCCATAACCACATATCAAAATAAACGATATAATAATTACCCATAGATTAAAACTCCTAAGCATATATTCCCTCAGTATCACAGCAAAAAAAAGTATGATAAGAGACGCACGTATCACATATCGAAGCGTATAAATAACATCTATCAACCTTCCCGGTTTTCCAAGTAAACCATCCATCTCCTCTATCATTCCATGAGGAAATGCTTTTGAAAAAAAATAGATGATCATACTATATAAAAATGTAAACAATAATCCTGTCGCAAATGCTATATAGTGCCACTTTCCGGCTGAACTTACACATATATACGGCACCACAACTATACCAAGTGTTATATTTTCCAATAGTCCGAGCCTGAAGCACTGTCTTTCTGAAATTTTGCCATTGTCAAGAATCATTTTTTATCTTCCTCCACATTGTTACATCTTAATCTGACTCTGTTATCCCATCTCGCCCAAAGTGGTCTTTTTTTCATAAAACTTATAGGTGCGCGAAATATAAAATCCTGATTGTCATCCGCTCCGTCCCGCAAGCCACCGCTCACAACCGGCATCATATAAGGAACCCCGAAGCTTTTTAATTCCGACAAGTGAATTGCAATTATCAGAAGCCCCATGACAAATCCATACAAACCTGCGATAGCCGATGTAAATATAATAAAGAATTTAAGCAGCCTGAAAACAGATGCAAACTCCTCATTGGGTATTGCAAATGAAGCAATCGCCGTAAGTGCCACCACTATAACCACGATCGTGCTTACTATGCCTGCTTCAACTGCTGCCTGACCTACGATAAGTCCTCCCACGACTCCGATAGTGTTACCCAAAGGACCGGGCAGTCTGATTCCTGCCTCCCTTAAAAGTTCAAATAAAAACTCCATTATAAGCATCTCCACCACAACCGGAAATGTCACAATCGAGCGAGCATTGGCTATCGCATATAAAAGCCTTGTGGGCAGCATATCGCTATGATAAACCGTCACAGCGATGTAAAAGCCCGGCAGCGTTATGGCGATAAAAGCCGCCAGATACCTGATAAATCTTGCAAAGGTTCCAACCGCCCATCTGTTATAATAATCATCAGATGCCTGAAGCAGCATATTGAAATTGCATGGTGCAAGCAGAACCTCCGGAGAATTATCAAATGCGATAACCACCCTTCCCTCTACAATTCCCGCAGCCGCCTTATCAGGTCTCGTGGTAGTCTGAAAAATCGGAAAAGGCGAATACCATCTGTCATCCATAAGATGCTCCGCCATGCCACTGTCAAATAAAGCATCTATCTCATATCGCGAAAGCCGCTTTTTAATGTCTTCAACAAGCCCCGGCATTACCAGATCCTCCATGTACATAATCGCATATGAGGTTCTCGAACGTTCACCTATAACTCCCTGACAAACCCTAAGCTTTGCATCCTTTATGCGCCTTCTGATTAGAGCCGTACTTTGCCTTATCCCTTCATTGAAGCTATCCTTAGGACCACGCATACCGGCTTCCGTATCATTTTCCGTAATACTTCTAAGCGGATATTTTTTTGAAGAAATGATAAAGGTTTTGGCATATCCGTCTACAAACATAGCTGTGTCGCCATTAAGTACCGCCTCTATCGTTTTATCAAATGAAACTTCTTCCTTTATATCAACAGTCTGCGCTTCGACGTAAAAAATTCTGTTCCACAAATCATTGTCATTTTTATCATCTTTATTTCCTTTAGTAGCTTCAATAAAATTGTTATCTGAAGTTTCACGCACCAGGGAAATATTAGTTTTTATCTGCTGCCATTCATATAGAATTGGTTTTATAATCGTCTGTTCGATTATCTGATTATTTGTCAGCCCGTCTATATATATAAGATGGATTTTTACCTTACTCCTAAATCCACTGTTAGGTATATCTGTATATTCCGTATCGTTTTTATCACGTTTTATTTCCTTGTCTTTTCCGTAAATATCTCCAACAAAAAAAGACTTCTGAACCACATCGCCACATCCACCAAAAAGCGTATCAAGCACCTTGATATTTTTCTCAATCGATGTATCAAGCATTACAGTAAGTCTGTTTTTTTCATCATATAAATTATTCATAAGAAAAACCCCATACAAACTAAAGATTATTCTATAGTCTGCACAGGGTTTTAAAAATTTATTCGGCATTTGTTACATTTTTTATTACAATCTGTTCCTGATTATATATATGCTCCTTCATAACTTTTTCCGCCGTATCCGCATCGCCCTTAAGAATCGCCATAGTGATAAGGTCATGCTCCCTTACAAGATTGTCATGATATAAGAAGTCCTTTACATACTCCACTCTGTAACGGTAGACCTGCTCGCGAAGATTCTGAGTTATATTGATAAGTTTGCTATTTTTGCTGGCCTTGTAGATAACATTGTGAAATGCCTCATCGCCTTCGACTATTGCCGGCACAAGCTTGGAATTAATCGCCTCTTTGAAGCTGATGCAGGCTGCTTTTAATTCTTCCTTGCCCTTTTCGTCTATCCTTTCACACGCAAGTCTTACCGAAAGAGCCTCCATCGCCATACGAACCTCAAGCGCATCCTTTAAATCCTTGACGGTAATCTTGGCAACCTCTGCACCCCTTCTTGGAATCATCACCACCAAACCTTCCAGCTCAAGCATACGTATAGCCTCTCTGACCGGTGTACGGCTTACTCCGAGCCTGTTGGCAAGAGTTACTTCCATAAGCCTCTCTCCCGGCTGAAATTCTCCTGCTATAATAGCCTGTCTTAAGGCATTAAAAACCACCTCTCGAAGTGGCAGATATTCATCAAGTTTCAAGCTAAGCTTTTTCATAGAAACCTCCTTACACAGTATAATCATGAACAACTTTTTTACATGGCACAGTATAATCCATAATCACACACAACTTTTCACATAACACAGCATAACCTATAATTACAATACCAATTATCCTTAAACCGGTTCTGTCACATAAACCTCATCTGAAAGGCCTTTTCCTATTATATATTCTTTGACTGCCTCAGCCTTTTCTTTATCCTCAAACAGTCCGAAAACTGTAGGACCGCTGCCGCTCATAATCGAGTTTAATGCACCGTTTTCTTTCATAATACTTTTTAATTCTTCAATCTCAGGATAAAGAACTACCGTAACGGTTTCAAGCACATTATCCATACGTTTGGCAACCTCTTTAAGACTTCCCTTTGAAAGCGCATCTATCATACCATATACATCAGGATGAGTTTTTAGCTCATCACATTTTAGATTCTTATAAACCATGCCGGTACTTACACTTATAGGCGGTTTGGCGACAAGTATATAGCATGACGGTAGCGGCTTTAATGGACTTAGCTTCTCACCTATACCTTCCGAAAGAGCAGTACACGCCATAATGCAAAACGGCACATCAGCTCCAAGCCTTACACCTATATCCATCATCTCTTTCTCAGAAAGTCCAAGTGCAAAAAGCTCGTTTACAGCCTTTATAGCTGCCGCACAATCTGTACTTCCACCTGCCATACCGGCTTCTACAGGGATACGCTTTTCAAGATGTATTTTTATATCCGCACCTATATGATACTCCTCAAGCATAAGCCTGACCGCCTTATAGATAAGATTTCGCTCGTCGGTCGGAACCTTATCGCTGTTTGCGGTAAGCAGGATTTTATAATCAGCAGGATTATCCTTATTATCTTTTTTATCGCTACCTTTGTCGTTTTTTCCGGTATCCTTATTCAAATATTTTTTTATATCCTCATCATCAACAAAAAATGTCAATTCATCATATAATGAAAGATTTTGCATAATCATCCTGACATCATGATAACCGTCAGGTCTTCTTCTTAAAACATCCAAAGCCAGATTAACCTTGGCATACGCTTTCAAATTTAATTCCATACTGTTTCTCCCTCATTCTTGAGATACAGGGACGGGCATCTTGATACACTTTATATGCACACACAAATCTCGCTGGCGCTCACGATTTGCTTAGCACCTAAAAGTGTATCAAGGTGCCCATCCCTGTGCTTCAATTTTGTATACAATATACATTTTACCAAATCCTCTGAAAATATTAAAGTAAATATTGAAAATAGTATTGAATATTTATTTTTTTCAAGTATAATATTAACTAATCGGAAGATGATTCCGATATATTGTATGAAGACTATAATTGTATCCTCGCAACGCAGTTAGAGTTTTCGCGGTGAAGCCTTATAATCTTAATCTAATTCAGCGAATGGTCTTAGATTAAGACTATAAGAAGGTTTCACTAATAAAAGGGATCGCATTTAGCGGTCCCTTTTTGGTATATATATTTATTTTTAATTTCTACCCCTTAACTATTATCAGCCTGTCGCCTTCTCTTATTTCATCGCCTTCCAGCTCATTTATATTTTTTATCGATTCTGTTGTCGCGTAGTATTTTCTTGCAATAGACCAGATAGTGTCTCCTTTTTTTACTACATAGCCCGCTATACCCGGCATAGCGGCCTTTCTCTCATAATCTATAGGCGATATCGTCATATCGGTTATAACGTCCATTTCCCTTGTTTCAAATATCATTATGTCCAGACCGACTTCGGCTTTCACCTCGACCTCCTGCGAGTTTAGCATGGTCGCACCAAGCTGCGTAAGTCGCGGTACAACCTTCACGCTATGATTTTCTGACAGTTTTACCGTATCTATGCTGTGCTCAAATGGAATATCCATCTCCATACATTCCATAGGATTGTCACTTGACGGTATATAAAGCATATATGCTTTTATTGTTCCAAGCACGTTTACGGAAGTTTCATTTTCCCTGACATCATCGACATAAACATCTCCATATATATGACATATCTGAAGTATCTTTTCGTCCTCACCATCAACCTTGTATCTGTCGGTAACCTTGAGCAGAGCTGTATTTTTCATAACAAGATTTTCGTATACAAAATGCTCCGTCTCCGGCTCGATTTCCACCTGCGGCGAATACATATCACTGAGTATGCCAACCTCGGTATCCTCATACATTTTTATATTCATATCAACATTATAATCAACCGCAATTATCCTGCTTTCACCGTCTGCATCCTGTTTTACACTTATATCTCCCTTTCCAAGTGTAAGCTCCACACATGCTATCATATCCTCTGACGAGCCTGAACAGTCTATCTCTTCTTCCAGAGTGCGTACCGAGAAAATGTACTGGGCAGGTGTGCGCTCCTCATCGCCCTTATAGATTACAAATATTTCAATCTCTCCACGTACCGCAAGCTTATCTTCCATAGCCCTTGTTTCAACATTTCTAAGTGCAATCTTAGACCATATTATATCCTTTATGTTCGGCTTATTTTGTGCTATTTCAATCTCTTCTCTTATCTTAAATACATCTCTTTTTTGAATTGTAATCTCGCTTAAATTTATATCCGTATGCTGACATTCTATGCCATTTCCGTTTTCAAGGTCTGTCGCGCAGTTTACATAAGAATTTTCATATACGCTTATCTGATTTTCTATAAGTCCTCTGACCTCGAGCTTACGTGAATTGATTATACCGGCGGACAAATCCTCGAGCAGACATCTTACCTCAATCTGACTCGCACGATTTACCTCATCTATATTTACCACATCTTCAAACGGAATTTCATTTTCATAAACCTCCATATCCATGCCGGTTTCGTCACTTGTTTGATAAAGAACCTGAAAATACACCGTTCCGGCAACCTTTACCTTTCCCTCTTCGGCCGTTATCTCCTCTACTGTTACATTTCCGTTTTGCGCTATTATTTTTTCTACGTCCTTTTTACTGTCAGGTATATTAAAATCATCATCTATCGTAAGCTGCGAATTTCTTGTGGCTTTAAGCACACTTGTATGTATATCTTTTTTACTGAAATCCATGATACCTCCTTATGTAATATCCTTACTAACCATAACGATCTTACATTTAATTATAAATATTCCATTTGTAGATAATTATATTCTTTACATTTTAATTTTATGCCACTAATCCACCTTTTAAAAATCTCAGTATTTCGCTTAATCCACATCAAAAACTACCGGCAGATCGTATTTGTCACATTTTATAACTATATAAGGATACATGGACGGAGTACCCGCCTTTACTGCGTCGCTGTCGGTGGACAGCTCATTACTTTCAATCTCATCCTTAGTATAAAGATTTGTCTCTACATAGATTGCATTGTCCGTTTTATATACATCATCGACTATGACACTTAAATTCTGCCTGTTGTGTGCACCATAACCTATAGCGATATACATTGCGTCATTATTGACATAGCTTAACTTGAAAACTCCGTTTTTCTTTTCCTCTATGATGTTCGCAAGTTCATCCGGAAGCTTCGTTTCATCGCAGACAGTATATTCCAACTTCTCCTTATTACCCTTTTGTTTAAATCCGCAGCCAACCGAAAGAAGGCAAAGAAAGAGCGCAAATGTTAATACCAAAACACTGCGCCCTGTTTTAAACATACTCTTTTTCATATTATACTTCCCATTTTTTATTTACTACATAATATGAATCAAAGAGTCATAATATACTATTCATCAGATTATTGTTCGGAATTGTTCTTCTTTTTTTCAACAAATATTTCTACCACCTCGGAATATGCTGCAAAAAGTACTCCTGCGACCGGCCAGATAATCCATGTTTTATGCCACGCATTGGTAAGAAAACTTATTGTCAGATAAACGGCCGTAAAGACCAGCCAATAAACAGTTTCAAGACTGTCTATAATTTTATTTTCTTTTTTTCTTTCATTTGCAAACTCCTCTTCACTAAGAAGTGTTGTCATAGCATCCCAGTATGCATTAGTTTTGACAATCTTCATTACGCCGATACCAACTATAAAAAGAAGTAAAGCAACAGTCAGCAATATAACAAAATCGATATCCCAAAATGCAGCTACAAAAAGAGGAATCGGTGAAACAACACACATCATCACTCCAAAGATAATAGCTTTTGTATGCTCACTTTTATATTCCTTTTTCCTTTCGCTAACCATACCCTTTACACCATATTCAGTTAAAAACTCGCCTTTATCAATAAACTCAAACGGTTCATTTACTGATTCCACATAGATAAATAATGCTACTGCCGGAGCTACTATAACCAATAAACAACCTATACCTATAGCAGCTGCCATATTCTCAGATATCCCTACTGATTTTATCTGGCTAACAGCTAAAAGAACCAGCATAGGTATAGCTGATATAATACATAAAAATGTAGCAAAGGCAGTTTTATTAGAATTGGTTTTAACTGTTTCAAGATATTTATTTGCATCTGTAAGAGTAATCTTTTTTACATAGTCAATATCATCATTATCGGTATATTCCTCGTCCTCTATCTCGTCCTTAAGTAAATAATCTGTTGTGACTCCAAAAAGTTTACTCAACTGCAAAATCTTATCAAGGTTGGGAACAGACTGTGCTGCCTCCCACTTTGACACTGCCTGACGCGATACATCAAGCTTGTCAGCCAGTTCCTCCTGTGACCATCCGTTTTTCTTTCTTAATCTTATAATCTTATCTGCCATTATCATAATTAGCTCCCTCCTTATAATTATTTTTTGTCCGCATGTTTTGTTTCATCCGTTGAGCTAATTTAATCATTTTTTGGGATTACATGCTACCAACCGACAGCTTGAAATGTGTCAACCGGCAGTTGCAATTCGCATAAAACAACGCTTTTTTGATGTTTATATGGTGAAAACGTTATTTTGTTATTATAAAAAGCAATATCCTGTTTATATACCGTCAATTTCTTCCTTACAGACCTTTCCATCGTGTAAAAGCTTCCATAACCTGTCAGAATCCTCCGCCTCTATGGCATCCCTATACTCAGACATCGATTTGATAAAACAGTTAAGTTCGGTCAGAAGACTTTCCTTGTTTTCAAGAAAAAGCTCCGTCCACATATCCTCATTTAGCCATGCCACTCTGGTTAAATCCTTGTAGCTTCCTGCCGAAAAACCATCATGATCTCTCGCAGTCGGGCTTTTAACATATGCATTGGAAACCACATGAGCCATCTGTGAGGTAAACGCTATCATACTGTCATGCCTTTTTTCATCACATATCGTAAATGTTCCAAATTTAATCGGTGACAAAAGCTGCTTTGCTCTTTTTATGGTCTTTTCATCGGAAAGGTCGTGCGGTACAAGTACCATAGATGCACCATTGTACATATTTTTCATACTGTAGTCATATCCGGAAAAATGTCTTCCCGCCATAGGGTGTCCACCCACAAATGTAAAGCCGTATTCCTTTGCTATAGGGAAACATCTTTCACATACATACCCTTTGACACCGCAGCAGTCAATAACCATAGTATCTTTTGCTATATACTCTGCCATTTCCCTAAGATAGTTTACCGCTGCCTCAGGATAAAGTGCTATAAGTACGAGGTCGCACTCTGATATGTTCCCTTTTCCAAGTTCTCCTGAAATGGTCTTTTCATCAAAGGCACGCTCCATAACTTCCTTATTTATATCATATCCAAGGACTGTATGTTCGTCATTGTCACTGTATGCTTTTGCAAATGAACCACCGATAAGACCAAGTCCTACTACACCAACCGTCATATTATACCTTCTTTCTTATTGTTTCTTTGCATTTCATCAGATTATACTTTAATACTTTAAATAATAAAATAATTGGTCTACATAGTCAAGAAATACAGTAAAAAAAAGGTTAACAGTTTTAATTTGTGTCAATACTTATGTTTGAAAGGTGGTTTAAGATATGAACATGAACAAAAAAACTAAAATTTATATTTTGGTGCTTATATGGGCGGCGATTCTTTTGCAGCTTTTTATTAACTCTTCTATCGACAGGGAGAAGAAAATGGTTGAGCAGGTTATGAGTGAGGATATCAGCAATCTTTCAGAGGGCACAGTTAAGGCTTATGCCTATTTTGGCGATGAGGATTTAAAAGATGCAAGCCGCGAAAGTATGGCTAAGAAGCTGGCAGGTGAGCTTGGTATCTCCTCCGGATATAAGATTGTCAATAAGTATGATGAAAAGGCGAAAAGTGATATAACCACACTTACCAAATACGGTGAACAGGCAGATACAGCCATCAAGATTATCACGCTTCATACTTCTGATAAGTATAATCAGGAAGCTATAGAAGATTATGTTATGGTTGAAATTAATCTTAAGGGAAGCAATGGTACTGCTGCCTATACCTACAAAAAAAAGCTTGCGGAAATATATGATAAACTCGGCATGAATCCCAATACTAACATATATCTTCTAAGTCAGGAAAAAGGCCGACTTATAGATGAAGAGATAGATGCCTATGTTGACAGATTTTTAGAAGAAACCAACGCAACGGAGATTGACCGGGCTGAATTCGACAATGTTGTATGTATATATGGATATAGTCGTGACATAGACGAATTCGTATATCAAAACAACAAGCGTGTAAATGTAAACATAGCCTTTTCCTATGATTCCAAAGAGGATATAACCTACATCCACCGCGCCATACCATTCGTAGATAAGTCATTTTGATGTGACAGGGGGGGACATACACTTTGTCACAATCAAAGATATAGTTGAAGTACATCAGATATAATCATGTCTATATGTTAGCATTTAGTCCGATTTGCGTTAAATCAAAAGTGAAAATTCGCAATAGGTGCGTTAAAAAAATCGAACTGTTTGAGCGAAGCGAGTTTTCGATTTTTAGCACCTATAAAGAATTTGAATGTTTTGATTTAGCAAATTGATGACTAGCTAACATATAGACAAGATTATATCCGATGTACTGTAACATAAATTTCCACTTGACATTTTTTAAAATGATAATTACAATCATTTTTAAGTTAATATTACCAAACAGGCTATGATGAGACGAGTAAGATAAGGACGCTATACAGAGAGAATTCCACTACCCGCTGAGAGAGAATTTATAAAACGCTTATCCGAAAACTACCTCGGAGCTGCTTGTGAATAAAAGCAAGCCGTTGATTACGTTATAATCTAAAATGAGTGCCGTCGGTATGATTTTCTTCTTAATAATACTTATAAGACGATTACATTTATCCGTCGGAATTAGGGTGGAACCGCGATTTATCGTCCCTAGTGTACTAAGTGCACCGGGGACTTTTTTATTATTACAATTACCTGTCCCCACGTCGCATATGATAGAACGAAAGGAGATTTTATTATGGTAATTACTTTGAAAGACGGTTCTTCAAAGGAATATTCATCTGCTATGTCAGCTATAGACATTGCAAAGGATATCAGCGAAGGACTTGCAAGAGTTGCATGTGCAGCAGAAATTGACGGAGAAGTTTGTGATTTAAGGACAGTTATCGATAAGGACGTTAATCTCAACATCCTTACATTTAACGATGATGCAGGAAAAAAGGTATTTTGGCATACTGCAAGCCATGTACTTGCGCAGGCTGTTAAACATCTTTATCCTGATGCTAAGTGCACCATCGGTCCGGCTATCGACAACGGATTTTATTATGATTTTGATATGCCTTCACTTACAAGAGAAGATCTTGACAAGATTGAGGCAGAGATGAAAAAGATTGTCAAAAACGGTGATGACATCACTTCATTTACTCTTCCAAGAGCTGAAGCTATCAAGCTTATGGAAGAAAAAGACGAACCATACAAGGTTGAGCTTATAAACGATCTTCCTGAAGATGCAACCATAAGCTTCTATACTCAGGGCGATTTTACAGATCTTTGTGCAGGTCCTCATATCATGAATACCAAGGCGGTCAAGTTCTTTAAACTTACCTCATCGTCAGGTGCTTACTGGAGAGGTGACTCCAACAAAAAGATGCTTACAAGAATCTACGGAACTGCATTTACCAAGAAGGCTGATCTTGAAGAAAGACTTGAATTCCTTGAAAATATAAAGCTCCGCGACCACAACAAGTTAGGTCGTGAGATGCAGCTTTTCACAACTGTCGATGTAATCGGTCAGGGACTTCCACTTTTCATGCCAAAGGGTACTAAGATTATTCAGACTCTTCAGCGTTGGATAGAGGATTTGGAGGATTATGAGTGGGGCTATGTAAGAACCAGAACCCCGCTTATGGCAAAATCAAACCTTTACAAGCTTTCTGACCACTGGTTCCACTATAAAGACGGCATGTTTGTTTTAAATGATGACCTTATGAGCGAAGAGGATGCCAAGGAGGATCAGAAGCTTTATAATGATCCTTCAGTTGCCATGAAAAATGCACAGGATAAAGTTTATGCGGATAAAGACGGCAGAGAAGTTATGGCACTTCGTCCTATGACCTGCCCATTCCAGTATTTTGTGTATAAGGCTACCCAGCACAGCTATAGAGACCTTCCTTACAGAATGGGTGAAACTTCTACATTATTTAGAAATGAAGACTCAGGTGAAATGCATGGTCTTACCAGAGTCCGTCAGTTTACTATCTCAGAGGGACACCTCGTATGTACTCCCGAGCAGATAGCCGACGAATTTAAGAATTGTGTAAGGCTTGCCAAGTACTGTCTCACTACTCTCGGTCTTGAAGAAGATGTAACTTACCGTATGTCAAAATGGGATCCGGAAAACAGTGACAAATACCTTGGAACTGCTGAAGACTGGGATAAGGTTGAAGGTGCTATGAGAGAAATTCTTGACGATATCGGTCTTGACTATACCGAGGTAGCCGGAGAAGCAGCATTTTATGGACCTAAACTCGATATACAGGCCAAAAATGTATATGGAAAAGAGGATACTATGATTACTATCCAGCTTGATATGTTCCTTGCTGAAAGATATGATATGTATTATATAGATGCAAACGGCGAAAAGAAACGCCCATATATCATCCACAGAACCTCTATGGGCTGCTATGAGAGAACTCTTGCATGGCTTATCGAAAAATACGCCGGTAACCTTCCTACATGGCTTATGCCTGAGCAGGTACGTATCCTTCCTATATCTGAGAAATTCCATGATTATGCTGAGGAGCTAAGGAAGAAGCTTCGTGAGGCAGATATAAAAGTAACTGTCGATACCAGAGCAGAAAAGATTGGTTACAAGATACGTGAAGCAAGACTTGAAAAACTTCCTTATATGCTTATCATAGGTGCCAACGAAGCCGAAGCAGGTACAGTATCAGTCAGAAAACGTGGTGAAAACGGAGACCTCGGTACTATGAGTCAGGAAGATTTCATAAGTCGGATTACCGAAGAAATAAAGACTAAGGCAACTACACAATTATAATATTAAACTGTATATTATACAAAAAACAAATAAAAAAATGCAATACTACAAAAAATGATATCAAAAATGAAAATTTTTATATCTTTTTTAAAAAAACTATGTTATTATGTACGAGATATGCGTTTAACGTTTATACACTTTAACAATTATTTAAGAAAGAGAGGGTTTACTTATGACATGTCCAAGTTGTGGTTCACAGCTTCCAGACGGAACAGATTTTTGCCCTAATTGCGGTTCAGTAATTCCTGCTGATTCAGCAAATGCGGCACCGGCATTCAATGTAAATGATGCAATTTTTAACGGAGGTTCAGGTGATTCATTTGCTTCACCGAATGCTCCTGCAGCACCTGCAAAAAAGAGTTCGGGTGGTATGATCATCGGAATCGTAGCTGCTGTAGCAGTAATAGCATTGGTAGGTATTTATTTCCTCTTAAACGGAAAATATATGGGTACTTACAATATCGACTCTATGACAATAACTTATCAGGGTGAGACTATGACGCTTTCAAGCTCAGACCTTGGCATAAGTGGCGATGAGATGCAGATAGTTGTTGGTATGTTCAACAAAGTTACACTTGTATCTGATGGTTCAAAAGGATCAGGAAAGATTAAATTCAGTGGTGATACCGTTACTTTAAGTGACTCTGAAATTACGATTAAAGGAACTTATGATAAAAAAGCAAAAACTATCACTATTCCTTTCTCAGAATTTACAAAATACCTTACATCATCTGATTTAAGTGATTCTGATCAGCAGGCATTGGATATGTTCAACATGTTTGATGAAGTTACTTTAGTATTTAAGAAGAAGTAATATATAAGATTTTTATTAAAAAAAGAATTATGATATCTGCTTAATTCATAAGATATCATAATTCTTTTTTATTTCTATATAGTTATTATTCTTTGTTCTTTAGATAATGTATAAAATCAAATAAAGTTGCTATCGCATATATGACTATTCCGGCTATACACAGTATAGGTCCGATACCCTTTCCATAAGAATAGACCGTTGGCTGACCGAGTGTATCAGCCATATCCTTTAATTCTTTCATAGCCTTAAAAGCATTTGCATAACTCTTATTAAAATATACAACTACAAAAGCAACAACTGAAGTAACAATAGGAACCAGTCTTACGAGGAAATTATATCTATACTTCCACATAGGTTTTATATGTTCTCTGGCAGATATGATCAACATGATAAATCCGGAAAGTAAAAGCAAAGCTCCCATAACTGCCATCCATTTATTGCCCAGCGCCATCTGCGAATCCTTTGATGCCATCTCAAACAAATTGCCCTTTTCATATGAACCATGAAGCTTTTCCCATATCCATGGTAAAAACGGTGAGGCATATATCAAAGCCGCTCCTATCAATATAAGCAGATTATTTACATTTTTACCTAAAGATTTTATATAACCGATTAAATCAATAAATGAACCTTCATAATCATCATCCAGATGCAGGTTTTCTTTTTGTTTAACTTTAACAACCTCGATATTCTTCTGTATCTCTTTTTCTTTCTTTTCAAGATCCTTATTGGCTTTTTTTATGTCATCCTTTGACATATTTATAACGACCGGCTCATCCAACGGTGCCATACACTCCGGACAAAAACCAAGCGTTTCATCCGTAATTTCCTTGCCACATTCCTTACATACCATAAAATGCCCTCCCCCTTTTTTTGATATAAAATGGAGCTACTTTTTAAATTATATGCTATCCTCTTTTTTTGCTATATCATAGCCTACTTATGCATTATAACACAATAAAAAGAAAAGGAATAGAATTAATTCTACTCCTTTTCATATGTTTATATGATTAAACTATAATCCGCTCTTATTCACCAAGAAGGTTTCCTTTTCCGATTAATCTGAAAACTCTTGGAACTGCCGCACATATAACACCAATCCATGCAAGGATAGGACCAAAGCCATGATTTGCATGTCCTTTTATTTTATCTACATAATCATAATCTTTTGCTAACTTGTTTGTTTCCTTAATTTCGTCTTTTATTGCTTTAATTCCATCCATTAAATCGCCATTGAAGAAAGCAAGTATAAAGAACAATAACACCAAAACTATAATACCAATTTCAAGAAATGGTATATTAACTATTTTCTGCTTAAGTGGCTGCAAACTCGGAACAAAATCCATAAGCTCAAGGCAGATAAGAAATGTACCTATAAGTAAAATCATTATTCCAAAGAATACAAATACGCCCTTATCCAAATATTCATCGCCTGCAAGCTTAAACATATTTGCATGTTCCTTAAACTTTTCTCCATCGCTTTTTACCTTAATTGACATCCAGTTAAACAAAGGTGCAAGGAAAATAAGTATAGCTCCAACAAGCTGTAAAATCTTAGCTATAGTAAATCTACCGCCTACAGGAGAAGCGCCAAACTTTCCGCCTCCTGCCATTCCAAATGCCGGCTGTCTGAAACCTCCCATTGGCTGTCCATAGCCTGTCTGCTGATATCCGCCCATCGGTTGCTGGTTGAAGCCTGTCTGCTGATATCCGCCCATTGGCTGCTGGTTGAAACCTGTCTGCTGATATCCGCCCATTGGCTGTCCGCCCATCGGCTGCTGGTTGAAACCTGTCTGCTGGTATCCTCCCATCGGTTGTCCGCCCATCGGCTGTTGATTAAAGCCCTGATTTGGCTGCTGGTACTGTATAAGATTGGCACCACACATCGGGCAAACCGAAGAACCATCAGGAATAACTGCACCACATACTGTACAATTCATAATTTGTCCTCCTATAAATTATATAATTACATTACTCCTAGAATATAACATAATACTCTATCTAAGAAATATATCATAATAGTAAAATATATTCAAGAAAAACAATTATTTTTTATATAATTGCATATGTGATTTAAAAACATCCGGATAATTTACTGTTATTGTAGTATTATTTGTTATTTTCTATTGCAAAAAATACCATAAAATAATAAAATATATGTGTTATGGATTGAATTATTAAGAGGGTTACTTATGAATATCAAAATGCAATGCTGCGGCATAATTTTGCTGGTAATTATTTTCTTTTTTTATCAAAAAAATAGTAAAATTAATCTCAATACCGAAAAAGCTTTTTTACGGATTTATTTTGCGATTTCATCGGGTCTTATACTTGATGTACTGTCGATGGTTGCACTGCATTATATAAATACTCTTCCCGTGTGGCTTGTAAATTTTGCCTGCAAAACATATCTTGCCTCACTTATTGTCATCGCATTTTTGGGACTTCTTTATATATGTTCCGATGTTTTTATACAAACACGTCTATATGAAAAAAGAGTTACAATATATCTGAGTATACTTTTTACAGGAGTAATTCTGATTTATCTTCTACCAATACACAAAAATACCAATGACCCGTTTAACACATTTACCTATGGTCCAAGTGTCCTGACTACATATATATTTTGTATAATATACTTTATGGTAATATTTTATCTTTTGTTCAGACACAAAGATAAGCTCAATCCAAGAAGGAGACGAGCAGCACTTATATGGATGTTACTGTGGGTTATCTCAGCTATTATTCAATTTTTTGATAATAAGCTCCTTTTAGTCGGATATGCAAGTGCTTTAGGCGTTTTAATCATATATCTGAGCCTTGAGAATCCTGAGACCAATATAGACAGGAGAACCGGACTCTTTACCTCAGGAGCCCTTGTACAATATCTTAGACAGATATACGGAAGCAATGACGATGCTTCGCTTATAGATATGGTTATGACCACTCCGTTTGTTCCAAATGATAAAGAAAAAGACAGTCTTATCACTCACGAGATAATTGAATTTGCATCTTCAATCAGTGAGGCTCTTGCTTTTTCAGGCACAGAAGGAAAACTTACTTTTGTAACAAAACAGGAGAATTACCGGACACTTATTGAAATGATTGAAGAAAGGTTTGACCAACCCTGGGGTTCATCCAAAGACTATATGATAAGTCCCAATATCATAGGCATGCCAAGTGTAAAAGTATGCAAACATGCAGATGACGTAGTGCCATGTATTATGTATGCAAGAAAAAGCAGTATAGATCTGGCCGAAACAGGTATGATTACCCTGGATAAAACAATAGTCAGTCAAATGTACGAAGAACAAAATCTTGAACAGATGATATCTGATGCGATAACCGAAGACAGAATTGTTGTTTTCTATCAACCTATCTACTCTGTCGAAGAAAAACGATTTATATCCGCAGAGGCTCTTGTAAGAATCATCGATGATAACGGACGTATCGTTCCGCCGGGCGCATTTATCAGTACAGCCGAACAAAATGGTATGATTCTCAAAATAGGAGAAATGGTATTCAAAAAAGTATGCCATTTTATTAGCAGCAGGTATCCTGAAAACTATGGACTCAAATACATAGAGGTTAACCTTTCAACCATACAGGCATCCTATGAATTTTTAGCTGACAGCTTTATAGAAATCATGGAGTGGTATAATGTTGATCCATCCATGATAAATCTTGAAATAACAGAATCCGCTTCTATATATGAGAAAAAGCTTATGCTGGACAATATGAACAAGCTGATCGATTATGGTGTAAACTTTTCACTTGATGATTTTGGAACAGGCAATTCCAATCTCAACTATGTGGTTGATATGCCTGTTGAACTTGTCAAATTTGACAGAGACATGATAGTTTCTTACTTTGAGAACGGTAAAGCCAAGTATGTCATGGAAGCAGCCATGCATATGATACATGGTCTTAAACTTAAGATCGTATCTGAAGGTATCGAAACAAAGGAAATGCTAGAAGCTATGGAAAATCTCGGCATAAGCTTTATTCAGGGATTTTATTTCTCACGTCCTATTCCTGAGGATGATTTCATTAATTTTATAAATGAAAAAAATATGCCGATGGTAAATGGATAGCATGTTACAGACAAAAGGAGTTTTATATGAATAATTATCTTACCGAAAAAGTAAATTACAAAAAGATATCGAAAATTATAATTTTAGTAGTCTGCTTACTGATGTGTATAGCAGGAATATCCATTATTCCCGACCAATTCAAAGAAGGAACCTCTGAAGGTGTTATGAATATAATACTGATTGTTGCTTTTGCAATTCCGGTATTCATAATCATTTTATCATACATCGATATGGCAAATGCCAGATCGTATGCTTTTGTATTTTCCAACAATACTGACACAACCATAAGCTTCAGTGAGCTTCGCCAGCATCTGCACAAAAGTAATGTTGAAGACGAACTTCAAAAACTTATCATGAAGGGCTATATCAAAAATGTAATAGTCGACCTCAATACGCAAAATATTTTACTTACATCAGAAAACGCCAATTCAGCTAAAAAAATATATGTTACCGTCTCCTGTCCGGGTTGCGGCAATTCTACAAATCTTGTAAAGGGCGAAGCTTCCATGTGCCCTTACTGCGACAGACCGCTTATGGGATAGTTTTAATTTTGGTTTTTTCTTGGTTTTTTATTTTGAATTTAATTCTGGTTTTTTACTTGGATTTTATTTTTGATTTTATTTTCAAGAATATTTCTATCGGGTTTAACTGTTATTCCGACTGATTTTCTTGAATTTAAAATATACTTTTAGGGTTAATCACTACACTACTAAGATAGGAGGAATTTCAAAATGAAAAAGTATATCGCTGAATTTATCGGCACATTTACCCTTGTTTTTATGGGATGTGGAACTGCTATGCTGGTTGGCTGTGATGCTACATTTGGTTCAGGTTACATCCTCACTGCCTTCGCTTTTGGTCTTGCCATCATCGCAATGGCTTATGGCGTTGGCAACATCTCAGGCGGTCATGTTAATCCCGCTGTATCTCTCGGAGTTTTAATCAGTGGAGGTATGTCTGCCAAAGATTTCTGCGGCTATGTGGTTGCTCAGATTTTGGGTGCAATCGCAGGCTCTGCTTTACTTGATGCCATCTTTGCTCTTGGAGAAATCACAGATATGACCGGTGGTTACGGAACAAATGGCTTGGGCGGTGTAAATGATAGTATCGGTGCAGGCTTGCTTGTAGAAATAGTTCTTACATTTTTATTTGTACTTCTCATACTTGGTGTTACCTCCAAGAATCAGAATCATGGTTCTTTCGGTGGCCTCATCATCGGACTTACACTTGTAGGAATCCATATCATCGGAATCGGGCTTACCGGTACTTCAGTAAATCCCGCAAGAAGTCTTGGTCCTGCAATCATCGCAGCTATCGAAGGAAACAATGATCCAATCTCTGTAGTTTGGGTATTTATAGTAGCTCCTTTAATCGGCGGTGCACTCGCAGCCTTCTGCTACAAATTCCTTGAGAGCAGCAAAAAAGAAGCATAAGCTTGCGTTTTATCTAATCAAGAGGTCGATTATAAAGCAAGGTATGTACAAAGCAGGGTATGAGTAAGGTATGTACAAGGCAGGGTATAAGTAAAGTATGTACTATGCCGGGGATAAGTAAAGTTTGAACAGGGCAGGATATAAGTAAGGTACACTCATAGCACGTTCGCACTCTTTGAAACATATTTCAAACGTCTATGCTTTGCACCTTACTTATATCCTGCCCTGTACAAACCATGTTATATAATCGACCCCTTACTTAAAAAAACCGGATTTTATCCTCTGATGTCTATCCTCTGAAGTTTATCCTCTGATATTTATCCTCTGATGTCTATCCTCTGAAATTTATGCTCGGAAGTCTATGCTTGAACCTACATAGTTATCTGATGCTGTGTAGTTTTTTCCTGTATAGCTGCCTACCTTTTGCAAAAGTTCTTCGACAGACGATGCCGATATAATCTCGTACCTGTCATCTTCGGAATAACCAAACAAATCATGGATTTCTTCTGTTTCGTCGATATCTTCTTCGTTGATTTCCTCACCATCTTCTGATTTGTTTTTAACTGCTTCCTCTCTTGCCTCTTTATCAGCTTTCTTTTTTTCTGCTTTTTTCTCAGCAAGCTTTTCTTCTTTCTTTTTTTCGATACGCTCAGCCTGACCGTCATTAAGCTTCTTTACTACTGCAAAATAAGATGCAGTTCCATTGTCATTAACCTGCATGCCGTATCCTTTTACCTCGGAAGCATTACCAAGCGAATCTTTCATGCTTGCCATATTGGTCTGAGCCATAGAGATAAGACCTTCATACTGACTACGGAACTTCTCATCTGTAGCCATCTTCTCAATTTTTTCCTCATCGATTAGCACAACCATCTTATTGGGATTGGCATAGCTCGAGGCATTCTGCTTAGCCGTTTCCTTCATATCACTGCTAACCAGAACAAAGTCCATGTTGCCATATTTAGCTTTTAACTGATTGTAATATTTTTCTGCATTTTTAGAAAGCTCAGGTGCCCCGATAGTTTTACCCAAGCCAAAAGATGATTTGGAAGCCTGTGATTTTTCCAATGCACTCGCAGCGTCCGCGGACTTCTCATATATCGCACCAGACATAAATCCACTGTTTTTAATGTCTTTTGCAGTCATAACACCCTTTGTGTTTTTGTCCGACTTATCTGCTTTTTCCTTGATACTCTTTGCTTTACTATTCTCAGCATTAACATAAGATGCAGCCTGAGAATTAAAGCCATTCATACCTATTGCCATATGTCGCCCTCCTTTGCGAATTTTTAACCTGCAAATCCCTTTGCAAAAATAACAGTAAACTACAGAAAGCCAATTACGGCTTTCTATGTTTTATATCGGTTGGTGTTAGGATAAAATTAATCATTTATTATTAGAAAATGATTTTAATAATTTCTTTACATCGATATAAATTTCCAAATATTTATCATACATATTTTGTAATTCATTATGTATTCTCAGCAAATATCTATCATCATTACAATGTGCAACTACTCGTCCACATATCCTGTTGACATCAACACTTTTATACTTTCCGGATAAACTTCTTTGTAAAAAGATGTTCAATTCTGCTCTATCTTTTCCTGAAAACCTATATTTTTTTTCATATATATCCATTTGATCGGATAATTGATTTTTTGAAATAGGATTTTTGCTAATAGGTAGATTAAATTTTTCTATAGATGGTTTTCTGGACACTTTAAATCCGGCTTTATTACATGATTCAATTATATCATCATATCCTTTATCGTTACTTATCACAATGTATTCATAACCATCTTCATTTTTCCCCATTATATTTGCGAGTAAAAAAAGAAGATGTTTATCCAAAGATTCTTTTCCTTTTGGTACAGTTATCTTCTTAACATTATTGAAACAATCGATATTTTCTTTTATCTTTCCGGCATTTTTTGTTGTAAAAATAAACGCCAGATCATTTTTATTCAAATCCTCAATATTGTTAATTCCAGCATTATGTACATTTTCAAAATCAACAAAATACATTTTTTTCATTTGCAATTTCCCTTTCTAATCTCGTAGCCAATTAATCAATTTTTTTCCAACATCATTTATTTTCCACATCCACATTTCGTCATTTCCTTCTTGTGAAGCATTAAAATAATCTGTTACCTTTTCAAGTCCATTTCTAATATAACTTATATTATAGTTATCTTTATAATAACCATTTTTAAACAAATCCTCTTTAAAACCACACATTTGCATAATTCCTGCCAATATTTTCTCCGGAATATCTTCTCTTATAGGATTTGACCACCATCCATCAGTAACATGAACTTCTTTAAATTCATTTAATAACGGCAGTATAATCTTTGCTTTATTCATATTTATTTTAATATCAAGACTTTCCACACTTTCAAAATCATGTTCAAATTCCATAGTCTCATCTATGTCTTTAAAACCATTATCTATAAATTCACATATGAAATCTTTGGATAGTTTTCTAACATTAAATTCTGTTTCCGGATTTTGTTTAAGCACCTTCAATAAAAAATCAGATTGAACATACTTAATTACATTATGAAGATCATTAGCTATATTCATAAATCTAATACTACCAACCTCTTTAATAAATCCATACGGCACTTTCTTCAAGTCTTCATCAAATGTATCAAGACCAATTTTAGTATTATTTAAATAATCCGAACCATAAATATAAAGAAGTCCAAAAAGATCTTGTTGAGCAAGATTCAAATGTAAAGTATCAACAATTTTATTTGTTTCATCATCAAACAAAAAATCCGGCCAGTTATCGCGTTGTTTCTTACCCTCCTCTATAATAATTTCTTTTATAATCTTTTCTACCGGAACATTAAATACTTCTGCTAATTTTAAATATTTATCCTGATTTATTTTAGTCTTACCACCCTCCCAGTTTTGTACAGAAACAATTGTTACATCCATTTTCTCAGCAAGCTGCGCTTGGGTCAAACCTGCTTCTTCTCTACATTTTTTTATATAACTACTCATATTTATCCTCCTTATAATAACGCAATTCATCGGTGATTAAAACATAGTATCTCTTTGTTTTATATCAATTTTTACTTTATATTGTACGTCTTATTATATTACATTGCAAGTACAATGTTAAAAATAAATGGAGCGCAATAATAAAAAGAGCCGGCATAGTGTACAATTTAGCGCAATGTCAGATTAAAATTTCTGACAATTGGCATATAGCACATTTATTCCCTGCTCTTTTTTAACATTGTTATGTTTCTTTTATTTATTTTTTCTATCTTAATTATAGTTTTCTACATATAAAGGACTTTACAGCTTTCCCATTAAATATGACAGTAATCCCTTACATCCTTCAACCACATCACGATAAGTAGTTTCAAAATCTCTGGTATACCAAGGATCTGCCACATCACGTGGATGATCTGTATAATCAAGCAATAATGATACTTTTTCATCTTTATCCCCATGTAATATACGCTTCATCGCATAATAATTCTCATCATCCATTCCGATGAAATAGTCGTATATCTCATACTCAGAATATTGTAAAAGCTGCGCTCTTTTTCCGTCGCAGGTAAGCCCATGCTCGGCAAGTTTAGCTTTGGCCGGTGGATATACCGGGCTACCTTGTCCATTCCAAATTTCATCGGTATGTGTCGCCCTTGACTCTATATGAAATTGTTCTGAAATTCCTGCCTTGGCAACCATATCTTTAAATATGAACTCTGCCATAGGGGAACGGCAGATATTGCCGTGGCAAACAAATAAAATCTTGATTTTTCTCATATTTCCAGTATTTTCGGGCTTTTCAAGCCTTTTTACCTTTCTTCATTTTTCACTTATTCTGG
>CADCDW010000040.1 GCA_902800325.1 uncultured Lachnospiraceae bacterium | reverse complement strand
AATAAATGTCTATTCTTCTTGCGAAGCAAGAAAAATAAGGAAACTGCGTGATACTTGCATTTATGCAAAAACATCACGCAGTTTCCTTATTTTAAGCTTGGTTTGCTTTAGAAGAATACAATTTATGAGCTTAGTACTACTACATGTTTCAAAGAGTGCGAACGTGCTATGCGTGCACCTTGTTTATGGCCTGCCTCGTACATACCATGCTCTATAATCGATCCTTCCCCCGACAAACCGGAGTTTATACTTTTTTCACATGAAGCTCAACCACAAATCCATTGTCGTTGTAGTACTCCATACCACCACCCTGTTTTTCCATATAGTAATTGACGAGATAAAGGCCAAGTCCGTATCCTTGTTTTTCATTTGTATTTTTTCCACGGTAGTACTTTTCAAGAATTAAAGGAAGCTCTTCCTCATCAACTCCGGGACCTTCATCACGTATCTTAATCCTGACAAATCCGTTTCCCAAACCGTCACCTTGATTTTCAGCAAAGGAAACATGTATGTCGGTTCCGGCGTATTTATATGAATTTCCGACGATATTATCTATAACCTGCTCCATTCGAAGCTTATCAAAATATACCAGACATTCCGGTATATGATTGTCCAATACTATATTTCCGTATTCCTTAAGATTATTGAAATATCCTTCGATTATTCTTGAATCAGTTTCCGCAGGCTCTATCTTTATCTCTTCCATATCGTCAATGGTTGCGTGAAATACATTTCCCACAAGCTGATTTATAGTCTCGGACTTATTGGAGATATAGCTTATCTTTTCCAGATAGCCTTTTAGTTCGTCGATTTTTTTCTGAACCTTTTCTAATGTATCTTTCTTATTGTCATCTTGTCCATAAGTCTTGGAGTGCTCTGCTTCTTTTATCGTTTCCGAAGCTACATCAGACCGCTCTGTTTCCATTTTAGTTTCAATCGTCTTTAAAATCCTTGCTTCCTTCTCAATCTCCTCCAGCGCTTTTTTAACCTTAAGCTCAAGGACCTCACAGGTTGCCTGTATGGTTGCAACCGGTGTTTTTAGATCATGGCTTAACTCCGCAACCATCTCACTTTTTGCTTTTTCAGCCGCCATCTCCCTTTGTCTGGCAGATTTAAGCTCCTCTCTCATAATATCAAAGCTTTCGGTAAAGCTTCCAAACATATTATTTTTATGAATCGGAAGCGGAACATCGAGATTTCCTTTTGCTATGGTATTTGCAAATTCTTCCATCACCTTTACAGGCTTAATCAGGAGAAGATAAACAAACCAAATAAACGCATAGCCTAAGACCATGATAACTCCCCACAAAAAAATAGTATGCCTTAGCGCAGTATCCTTTTCTGCTGCAAAACTATTATTTACACTATCCCAAACCTGCTTATAGATAGTTATCTCCTGCTCGCTGTAAGAATTAACATCTTTTACAGATATATTCATCCCCTTAAAAATATTGAGTATGACCACAAGCACAGCCATCATCAACACTGTATATAAAATTATTATTTTACTAAAATTCTTCATAAAAAAGCTATCCCCCCGTTCCACGGATAGTCTAAATGTATGGGAATATCAGGACCTCCTCTTGGTTATAATTTGAAAGTCATAAAAGTAGACTTTTTGCTGACGGAAATCCATATGCTGATTCGGCACTTTCTACCGCACGAATTATAGCCTCACTGACTACTTCTGCAGCAAGTGTTCCCACCAGATCCATATCAGCCTTTACCTCTCCTGCCGATATAGCATAGATGCTGTCTCCGTCTGCAGATGTATGAACCGGTCGGATAGAACGTGCATATCCGTCATGCGCCATACCGGCAATTTTACAAAGCTGAGATTTTGAAAAATCCGCATTTGTAATAACTGCTGCCAAGGTAGTGTTTCCTGTGAATTTATTTTCTACCGGTGCTATATTGTTTTTCATAAATTCGACCGTACTGCGAAGACCTTTCTTATCCTTCGTCAAAAGTCCCGCTATCTGCTTACCGGTCTTGTAATCATATATATCTCCCAATGCATTAAGTGCAACTATAGCTCCTATTTTTAATTCACCCAATTCTATCGCATAGCTTCCGATTCCTGTTTTCATACAGCATTCCATCCCCGCTGCCTTACCAACCGTAGCACCGCATCCTGCTCCATAGTTTCCATCGTGATAATTCGGTGCTTCCATAGCAAGCCTGGCTGCCTCGTATCCCATATTTGCATCAGGTCTTACATATATATCACCTACCGTCAGATCAAACAAATCTGACTGAACTACCAGCGGAACCTTTGTAACTCCGACATCAAATCCGATACCTTTTTCTTCAAGATATTGCATTACACCATTTGCGGCGCCAAGTCCAAATGCACTTCCGCCGCCGATAAGTACTGCATGAATTCTTTCTGCCGCCATAAGCGGATTAAGAAGCTGAGAATCTCTTGATGCAGGTCCTCCACCCCGCACATCAATCCCTGCTTTCATGCCGTCCGGCATCTTGTCAGTACAAAGAATTACCGTACATCCTGTGGCAGCCTCTTTATTTTCACATTGTCCTATTCCTATAGGTCCGATTTTATTAATTGATATTTCATTCATGCAACTTCTCCTGTACAAACGCGTAAAATGTCATATTTTATTAAAACTATTTATATCTCAAGCATATATCCCGTACCCCAGATAGTTTTTATAAACTCAGGATTATTTGGATCCTTCTCAAGTTTTTCCCTTAGTTTTCTAATATGTACATTAAGCGTTCCGTCACTGTAAAATGTGTCACCCCAAACCTCATCAAACAGCCGGTCTTTGGTTACTATGGTATTTTTATGCTCATATAAGGCTTTTAAAAGTGCAAATTCCTTAGCCTTTAATGGAATTCTTTTACCGTTTAAAACTGCAGACATAGTTGGTGTATCAAGGGCAATCTTTTCATCAGCTTGTCTGTTATACTCACTTTTTAAACTGCTATCTGCATCAGCCGGCATAGTGTTCATATTATCCGACCGTCCTGATGTCGCCATATTATCCGACCGTCCTGATGTCGCCATATTATCCGACCATCCTGATGTCGCCATATTATCCGACCGTCCTGATGTCGCCATATTATCCGACCATCCTGATGTCGCCATGTTATTTGACCTGTCTGATGTCGCAATTTCAACTGACTGTTCTTTTACCGAAAGCTTTTTCATCTGATCTACTCTTTTGAGATTTACCTTAACCTTAGCCAGAAGAACCGACAGGCTGTAAGGCTTCTTGATATAATCATCCCCGCCTATACTTAAGGCAACGAGAACATCATCATCACTTTGTCTTGCACTGATAAAAAGAATCGGAAGCTGATAATCTTCCCTTACTCTTTTGCATACATCAAAACCGGAGCCGTCTCCGAGATTAATATCAAGCAATATTATGTCAACCTCATTGTCATCCAAAAAATTATAGCAATCCAAGGCAGAACCCACAAACCTTGTCTTTATATCAAACATCTCAAAATATTCCGCCGTCATCTTCGCAAGCTCTATCTCATCATCTACAATCAAACAGTTGTAATGCATATATCCTGCCTTTCCGTTTCCTATTTTCGTCTGTCAACGCCCTTATTCTGATAATATTCACGTTTTGCCTTATACATCCTCTCATCCGCAGTTTTTATCAATGTATTAATCTCAGCATCCGGAAACTCCCGAATAGAAGCATAGCCTATAGAAAGAGTCAGGCTCTTCACACTATCTCCTTTCCAATTATCCGTAAGGGTATATATTTTTTCAATGAGCTCATCAAATGTATTTTCATCTGCATAAACGAATGCAGCAAACTCATCACCGCCGATCCGGTAAACGTCACCATTATCGCCAAAACAATCCTGCAAACAATCAGCGGCTCCGCATATTAATTCATCTCCTGAAAGATGTCCGAGTGTGTCGTTAGTATTTTTCAAGCTGTTAACATCCGCTGTAACATAGAAGAAATTTTCATCATTCATTTTGTCAGGCAGTGTCAATAATGCCTCTTCATATGCTCTCCTGTTAAGGCATCCTGTCAACCCGTCCGTTGTGGATAAGCGTAACAGCATTGCGTTACTTTCATGAAGCCTGAACATAATACTTGCAAATACACCCACAAAACCGGAGATAATCACGATAACCAAAACTGAAACAATAATCCTCCATGTCGGTATCCATCCATTAGTTGGCGCCACCGCCAGCTCCCATGTAAGGTTTCTTACCTTAAACCTGACTTTTACAGCATCATCTTTAGGTTCTCCGATTTTGTACATATCATGAACACTACCATCGTTATCTATATACGACAGTGCAAAATCAACACCTATTTCATTAAGACCGTCAAGGTTTAACACTTCTATCAGATTTTCAAAATCTATCGTAACCGTAACAAGTCCCCAAAGTGTCTGGTTATCACCGTCATTAAGGACTACCGGTGCTCTGCCGCCCATTCCGATTCCACCCTGTATCAGTTCAAAAGGATTTGTGAGAATTGTTTCACCCTGCTCATACGCTTCCTTTGCCTCGATATTGCCGGGATGACTCAAATCCAAAAAATCAAAACCAATAAGCGTCTCATTTCCTTCAAGCGGGTATACATCCGATACAACACCGTTTGATGCTATCGCAAAGTTCTTCAACGAAACCCCCGTCTCTTCCTTCACGGTGTTATACATGTCTTCAGCAGCATTTTTAAAAAATGATGTATCGCCGTTATGATCCTTTATCATTGCCTTTAACGTGTTGGTTCGTGCCATCACACAGTCAATGGTGGTAACGATATGCTCAGCTTCATTTTTAGCAATATAATTGTATCTGGTTTTTTCTGATTTAATGTCACGATGCAGCATTAGCAGATACATCGACGTAAGAATAATAAAACATATAAGCGAAGAAAGAAATACAACCAGTCTTCGCGTATGTAAATGTGTCTTCTTTTTACTTAGTGATTTCATAATTACTCCATAAATATTATATCTGTTTTTTAAGCTATTATATCTTACACTGCAACGGATTCCGTAAACAATAAGATAATAACTTAAATAAAAAAATCAAAACCGAATTAATATTACCATAAATCAGGTTATTATTCAAATATTAGGGTTCACATTTCATAAAACCATTCTCCTTATCATAACAGTAATATTTCACATATATTTAGCTTTTTGTTACCAGTTATAGTCAAAAATCAGATGGGTTTTGCATCAAATATGGTACATTAAATTCAAAATTATAAAAACTGTACTTCAACCTTATCATTAAGAATAAATCCTGCCGGTTTAGCTCCATCGCCTTTGCAAATCAGTTTTGATCCATTCCATCTTACAAATTCAATATCATCTATATCCGGATATTCTTCTCTACATCTCGTATATATGTCCATCCATTCTTTTGATTCTACGATATGCATAGGATCCGCAAAATCAAGAACTATAACATTATTGGGGCTTGCCCAAAAACAGCCATCAACTGCCAACATATCGTTTTCCGAGTTGTAAAAACAATTGCACCAAAGGAATGTTTCTTCAAATTCTTCAGGATACTTACCATATGATTCAGCAGGAATATAATGCACACTTGTTAAATCTGACAATTTCAGAACACTGTATCCATAAAGATCTTCATCAAATATAAAGTATTGCTGTCCGTCAGCGTGATTGATGATTACAGCCATTCGTGAATTGCCATCCGTATTCTTCCATTCAAAAACCATTTCTTCATTTTTGAATAGTCTGCAGACCTCTCCATCGACAGGAGCATGTCCGGGAAGACAGTTTTCCTCGTCTGCATAGTAGTAATATTTTACGTAATATCCACCATCTAAATCCTTAACCCTGTCTGGCTCATCAAACATTATTTTTGAAAAGATCTGTTTATCAAGATTCTTTATTTTTTTATAATATTTGTCTGTTCCATAATAATTCATATTTTACACCTTGAATTTAATAGATTATTTTGAAGTGAGCTCAATCATATAACTCTCATCAGCATATTTATCGTTAGATGGGGTGGACAGATATAACCTTATTTCTTCTTCCGATAACCATTCAACATCCCAATATACTGTCTCGTTAAACCCACTTCCTTCATACCGAAAAATGCATTCATTGTCGCAAAAAACATCCGGTCGGCTTACATAGTCAACTTTTACAATAACCTCTTTTTTGCCGGTAGGCGACTTGAAAATCTCTTCTTTTTCATACATCTGATTTGAACAACCGACAACGAAAGTCATAACAAAAACGACAATCACAACTGATATCACAGTTTTTGTACAAATTTTACTTCTACTCATACTATTCACCATAAGCCTACTTTATAATTAAGCCTAATATCACATATTCCATGTAAAAACCATAGCACATTTCATATTATAACCGAAGTGACATTTATAATCTACTTATAAGTTGCTATTTTTCTTTTGTTAATAAGAAGTCGATGTATTTTTTTCATGTAAACAAAGGGGTTTTACACAATACACAATGTGTTTAGCGTGAAATTAATTAAAAAAAAGCATTAAAAAACGCCTGTAGCTGGACTCGAACCAACACACCCCAATAATAGGATTACTAACAGTTTAGCAAACTGTTGCCTTACCAATTAGGCTTATACAGGCATAGTGGATGGAGAAGGACTTGAACCTCCAGAGTCATTAAGACAACTGATTTACAGTCAGCACCGCTACCAATTACGGGTTATCCATCCATAAACGCCGTACACAGGGCGCAGGGTGTCCGGTGTTGCTGCTTGCCGGTGGCAAGCGTCCAGCAAGGACCGAGTCGGGAGACGAGACCACCCGCTATGCGCGGACCGGAGCGGAGCAGAGACTGAACCTGCAAGTCGTCTCCGACCAACTGTTTTCAGGACAGTTTCCTCACCAACCCGGACATACGGCATATTATTTAATTAAGGTGACCGGTGGGGTGCTGCTTGCCAGTGGCAAGCGTTTAGCACCGACCGAGTCGGAAGACGAGACCTCGAACCCACATCCTCAGATTCACAATCTGACATACTTACCTTTATACTACGATCACAATAGCTCCAGTGGGAATCGAACCCTACATTTTCAGCTTGAAAGGCTGATGAACTATCCTTTTATTCGATGGAGCCTCAAAGTAGCGGATGCGGGGCTTGAACCCGACATCTGGAGATTGAGAGTCTCCTGTCCTAACCATTTAGACTAATCCGCCCTTTTTATCTGTCTACTACTACGATATCATCCATAGTGCAGCCAAACATATCTGCTATGATAATCATGTTGTCTATAGTCGGCATACAATCACCACGCATCCACTTAAAGACAGCCTGAGGTGTCCCAAAACCACACATCTCTTGAATGTCTGTAGCTTTTATATTACGTGCTTTCATCATATTTTTTATGTTTGCACCTGTTTTTTTCATATTTACTGTAATCATATTAATCACTTCCCTTCCTTTTTCTTTGTAAATACCCCCGGAGGGAGTCGAACCCACAAACCACGGAGCTTAAATCCGATGCATATTCCAATTCTGCTACGAGGGCATAGTACCTGTGGAGAGACTCGAACTCTCATGCTTTCGCCACGGTTTCTAAGACCGCTGTGTATACCATTCCACCACACAGGCAAAAATAAATGGAGATACCTTTTTCGGTATCTCCATAGCATAATGCTTATAAAAATACCGCCTATGCATCAAGCATAAGCGGTTTTGTTTATCTTTTTAATCATTTTCCACTTATATCTCAATGCACAACAAATATGCCTTCGTTTGACTCTGATTCCAAACTAAGGTGTGAATATTCGCTATGCAGATATAAGTTTCTAAATGTATTCATTGTTTTTACTTCCTTTCTTATCTTGATACTTTGATTATATCATTTTATAGTTATTTGTAAATATACCTGTAGTATATCAAAGTGGATGTAGAGGGATTCGAACCCCCGACCTTGAAATTAAGAGTTTCCTGCTCTGCCAACTAAGCTATACATCCATAATGGGTATAGCGGGACTTGAACCCACATCTGCGAAATTAAAAGTTTCGTGTTCTGCCAATTATACTATATACCCATAATTGCTGTAGAGAGACTCGAACTCTCGACCTTCTCCTTATGAGGGAGCTACTCTTACCATCTGAGCTATACAGCAAGTACAGACGAAGGGATTCGAACCCTTAAACCGTTGGATTAGAAGTCCAATGCTCTGATCCGTTGAGCTACGCCTGTATATTTAATCGGGATGGTGGGAATCGAACCCACATTTACCTTGTCAGGGCTTACGGCTTATAAGGCCGTGGCTCTCACCGATTGAGCTACATCCCAGCCCCTACGGAAGGACTCGAACCTCCAACCTTCTCCTTAACAGGGAGCTGAACTACCATTGTTCTACATAGGGATAAAGCACCGTGTTGGAGTCGAACCAACATCATCAGTTTTGCAGACTGACCGCCTTCCGCAAACAAACGATGCATATAGCAGCCGACTTAGGATTTGAACCTAAAACTGTTGAGTCAGAATCAACCGTGTTGCCATTACACTAATCGGCTATAAACAGGTTGTGGATGTGACAGGAATCGAACCGGCAACCTTCGGTTTAAGAGACCGCTACTCTTCCGATTAATTTACACATCCAAACGTGAGCGTAGTGGGAGTTGAACCCACGACCTACGGGTTAAAGGCCCGTTGCTCTGCCAACTAAGCTACACGCTCATACCATGACGCTTTGGGTTATAGATTAAAAGTCTATTCCATTATTTTGCTGTAAGCGTCACATATAAACAGGGCCACCGAGACTCGAACTCGGATTTTAAGGATCAAAGCCTTATATACTAACCACTTGTATGACAGCCCTTTTTTTACTTAAAAGTTGGAAGGATGGGAATCGAACCCATGATTTCCTGCGTATCAGACAGGTGCTCTAACCAACTGAACTACCTTCCATTAGTGGATCGGGTTGGTGTCGAACCAACTCCTGTGGATTTTCGGTCCACCGCTTCTACCGAGTTAGCTTCCGATCTAAAAAGAAAACCACCTGCCTTTCATAAGACAAGTGGTTTAAAATCTATATATACTTACTTATATATTTTATGTTCCACACAATCTTATAAAGGCATTACAATTAATCCAGTTTTTTATATTTAAACAAAACTGAATATTTCTCTGTATCATATTAAATTTCCTAATCATTTCATAAACTAACATTTTTCTTTTCCTTCCTTTTTTCAAAGCGAGTGAGAGAAGTGCCTGTTTTCTCCCACTCTATATTATTTTTAGTTGGTAACAGCCGTTACCTAATAGACCATATAGGAGTCGAACCTATATCTCCTTGTTCGTAGCAAGGTATTTTATCCGTTATACTAATGGTCTGATACATCAAATAAAAAACCGCCTGTATCTTTTTGGATACAAGCGGTAATAATCACATTTTACTTATAAAATGCCTATTTTCGCCTGTATCTATCCCAATCCTGCTGTCCTTTTATTTCTATATTAATCTGGACATTATAAGGTAATTTTGAGCAAGGGAAATTAAACCTACTTGCGGCAGGTATCATAATAACATCTATTCGACTTGTCATTACTAATGTTCTCATTTGCTTTCCTTACCTCTTTCTTTAATAATAAATATCCATAAAATAAAATAGCGCCCATTTCTCCATTTGGATAAACCAAATAGAGAGACAGGCACTTCTCTCAAAACATACTATACTAAATCTTATTTAAAATGTCAACACCTTTTTTTAATTTAATCAAATAAATTTAATCAAATAAATTTAATAAATGCTTACAATAACACCTTTACCCTCATCACTTACATTACGGTAAAACTCTTTTATACCATTAAATTCATCTGCTAATTCTTCTCGTAACTCATCTTTATCTTCTTCCATCCAAATATTTGGATAAATCTCTTTTTCCGCCAATTATTGCGGTGAAAAGTCCGAAAGTATTTCGTTAATATCACATTTATCAAGTGCATACAATATTTCACTAACTCTTTGAGGATAGATATACGCAATGTAATCAGACATTTTATCTTTTGAAAACATAGCAGTTCCGACAATTGCTTCACTTAAAAGATTATTCTCAATCGGCTTATCAGCTGAAGCGCCTGTCAAAACAAAATGAAGTCCATCCCATAATTTATCCATATCATACATTTCTATATCCTCTTCTTCCAAGGACTCAATTTCATCAAATAAATCCTCATTGGACTTACATTTTAAGTCTTCAATTATATCCTTTTCAACACCCATATAGTAAGCTATCATTCCCATTTCAATCACCTCATAACTTTATTATATTAACTATTATTCTGTTTTATATATACACATTCATCAACATATTCTTTTAAATACTCATCCGATCCAACGGGCAAAACTATCAAGCAATCATTGCTAATTAAGTAATCAAAAACCTTAAAAAGATTACTTTCCTTCATATTACGATAATAAATACTAGGCTCATATGGTGCAAAAAAAATCTTTTTGCCTAATGCATAACCTAATGCGGCTGACGCTCTCCATCTTTCACCACTTAAGTTCCGTAATTTAGCATTATGTCTATTTTCAGTAAGATAAAATTCATTTTTGATTTTTTCATAGTTCTCTGTTATATAACCATACTTAAGCGCTTGATTAATAGATTTTTCAACTTTTTTATTTTTATATGACTCATATAAAGGCTCAAGATTCCAACTAATTTTCTTTAAATCTTTTTCTTCTATTTTTTTATCATCAATAAACACTGCTAAACCATCTTCGAATTCTATATTTCCACCTAACAAATATGACACATACATACACCCTTGTTGATATTCACTTATCAACCCATATACCTTTCCACTTTCAAAAGAAAGAGACTGATAATACCAATAATCAAGCATACCATTATTAAATTTTTCTGTTCCGGCAAGAACATTCTTACAACTCGATGCATCAATTTTAATTTTCATATATCCTCCTTGGTAAATCAAATCTCTCCCCTACATATCTCCCTTACAAGCCACACTATCATTCCACCGTTCATGCAAAATGTATATAGACCCTTGGAAAATGCGCTAACCGGCATAACCATGGATATCAATCCGATAACACAAATCCATATAAGCGGTGTGAAAAATGCTTCTCTCTTTTTTAAGGTAGTTCTTCCCCTTGCTATAACTATTATAAAATCAACAAGTGCTATCGCTATAAGGAAATATGCGATATAAAGTCCCGGTGAAAAAACCTTATCAATGTTCTTCGACATAAGAGCTGCCTCTTCGCTTCCGACATTTTTGCATATATAAGAATATGCAAAGACATTTATTGTAACGATAAAATGAAGCACCAGCCACGCATACGTAAGAAATGCAAAAACTCTCGCCGCTCCCGCTTTATCCTTTTCATCTATCATATAATCAGCGATATGCCCACATCCCTGATGCATAAAAAGTACACCTATAACAGCACATACCATCGTAACCAATATCTTCCAATCCGCATAGCCCGCACCATGACCGGCAGATATAAAATAAAATGTTTCACCCTCCACCGTATCAGGATTTACAAAGCCAAGCAGCCAGTCGCCAACACCAAATAAGGCACATCCTATAATTCCCTGTATCGCATATTTTTTGTCCATTTTTATCTCCATAAGGTCACTTCTTTTGATTCTTTACTCTCATTCATATAAAGTAGCCCCCTCTTTAATAACATTTTTATAAAAAACTACAACATCGGACCACTCTTCAAAAGATTGTCTTGGTTTTATCAAAAGAGAAACAAGTATATTATTATCAAGACCTACATCATTTGCGATTCGTCTTACATCTTTACGATATTTTAAAACATCTTCATCAGTTCCATTAATTAAAATCATAATATCAATATCCGATTCAGTATCAAAATCCCCTCTTGCATATGAACCATATAATATAATCTTATATATCTTATTCCCAAGAAGCTCTACAAGCTTACCCACAACCGTAGAAGTAACTTTTTGAATTTCATCCGTAACCATAACCCGTTCCTTCTTTCCACTTTTATAATATCGGCAATTATCCCCTTTTTAATACAACATTAATATACCTATATTATATAATTTAAGGTATGTAATGACAAGTAAAAAAATGAGCAGTGCTCACAGAAAATATATGTACCCCCTATTTCATTTTTACGTACAAAATAAGAGGAGCGTACCTTGTACACTCCTCTCATATTTAGTTGTTAAATCCTCTACTTTACATTTAATTATTATAGCTTTCCTTTAATTCTGGCCAACTCATCGGCATCTAAAGTTCGTCCAGAATTCAAAACTTGTAGATTACCCCAGTCAGCACTTTCAACCCTTGTCAATGAATCTAATTTTACAAATGACGGTAACAAGAAAGGGGGATTATATATTCTTAATCTTTCATTCGTAGGAAATGCAAGTTTTCGTTCTTTTCCTCTTACTGATGAAACATTTAACACTTCTATATAATTCTGTTCTACGGTAGCAATTAAATAAGTTCTATAATATGCGGGAAACTCTCCATCAACAAATCTTATCTTTCCAAGAACACCTTGACCATCAACAAAACTCATCAATAAATCACCAGCCTTCCATTATCTAAATAGACGCTGAATGTGTCATCATCAGCCGATAATGAAAAGCTTTCTAACTGGTCTATCATATCATCAGTCATAGCAAACCCGTCATAATAAAAAGTCACACCATTAATAGTCTCTCTTGCTGTTACATTACTAGATGTTTCTCTAAAAGCAGATATTATTTCTCGCATTCTCTCTAAATCCGAATGCTGTGACATCATATCGACAACCGACATCTCTTTATTATGATAACCCGTACTACTTGTACCATTATCAAATGCCTGCTTCCAAAAATTAAAAGTGTGATTGATATCGGACAATTCCTTAGCAGAAGCACAACCAAATATTTCCATTACAAGATTCAGCACTTCATACTCTCTCTCTGAAAAATCCGGCTGATAAGATTCACTATCTCGTCTAAAAGCAGCATAGTCATTCTTATATCTTAAACGAACCTTTTCAACAACACACCCATTCTTAAAAGCCAACACCTGATCGTTAAATAAAGGCTCACCATATTCTGCAATATTTGTCAGATTTGCCAAAACCAATAGCTTTTGCAATTTCATATTGCCATCATATGTGTTCGGCTCAGAATCAGCGCCATTCTTTATGAAAAATTTTGCGAAATCATACACATCTCTCATTTTGACACCCTCCTTAAAATAATAATATTCACTCCAAAAATGAAGTGCCCAAAAAGCCGAACATAATTGCAAGTGTGCTAACCGTATCATATATATTATATGATTCCATTTTCCCTACGTCAATATTCAAAAAACCTTTTCTACACTCATTTTATTTAACATCTTAGGTAATGTCTGTTTGTTTATTGTTTCTGCCGCATCAAGAACTCTCATCTGATATTCAGCTATATCCTTTAAAATTTCAAATCTTTCAGCTTTTTCTTTACCTTCTCTAATCATATGAGCATTATGAGTTTCAAGATTAGAAAGAACTGTGAGTTCATTTATAGTCGCATAATCACGAACATTACTGTTCTTAGCAAGCTCGGGATTAGCATCTCTCCATGCTTTTGCCGTAAAACCAAACAAAGCTACATTTAATACATCAGCTTCTTCGGCATAAGGTAGCCATTGTAGATTTTCCTGATAATTGCAATTTGGAATAATATAATTCTTGACTGCATCTGTTTGAATCAAATAATTGTTTTTTGTTAAAAATCTCTTCGCATCCCATTCAATCTTCTTAAGATTATTCTCCTGTGTTTTCAGACGTTGAAATTCCTTAATTAAATACAGTTTAAAAACAGGACTGATTGCTGATGCAAACTCAAACGCAATATCCTTATGCGCAAATGTGCCTCCATATCTTCCTTTTTTTGAAAAAATTCCTATTGCCTCCGTTTTTTCAATCCAATCACCAACACTCATAGTGAATGTATGTAACCCAGCTTCTTTTTTAAAGTGGTCGAATTCGACCACTTTAAAATTCGGATTGTATATTTGTTCCCATGTTCCTAAGAATTCCAAAGTATTTCTATTTCTCAGCCAGTTTTTAATGACATCAGCCGCTCTTGAATTATTGGATTTTGCCGCAGCCATATCTGTAATACAGATATAATCTTCTTCGTCAGTCAAAGATATAGTTATTGGAATATTTTGTACTTTAATAACCCTATTCTTGTATGCCATATTAGTCACCCACTTCCATATAATATTATAATTATATTATACAAACATATGTTCGGTATGTAAATAGTATTTTGAAATATATTGTTTTTTAACAAAAAATACTTCCCTAAAATAGGGAAGTACTATTTAAAAATATGTTGTTAAATCCTCCACTTTAAGGCAGCAAGTACTTTTCCATAATTTTTGGCATTTATTTTTCCATACTCAGCGGCATTTAAGTTTCCATAGTCTGTGGCATTTTATTTTCCATACCGATTGTAATACTGTATCTATTGGTTTTGTCGCCACTCCTTAAACTAAAAAATGCCTTTTTGACTAATGTGTTTTTATGTATATTCACAGAACTTCACAATTTAATTACTATTCATTATTAAAGTTCAGGAACAGAAACCCTGTAGATAATCGTGAAACTCGTAACCTAGTTCCTCAATCTTGAACTAACAGAGTCAAAAAATAAAATCATATTTTTATTAAATCATCCTTGTCCTTCTTAAGAGCAATGACATCTTTTTTTCCGTTCGAATTAACAGGCATAGATTCACGAATTTTGTAATAATGAGGAATTTTGTATTCTGGTAATGATTTTCTAATTCTTCTATCTATTCTTTTTATTGTTTCGTTAATGTCTACTTCTTTATCTCGTAATACAAGATGGGCAACTAAAGCTGTTTTTTCATCTTCAATCACATCTACTACCTTACATTGATTAACGCAATCATCCTTAAGAATATCATTTTCAATTTCAAAAAAGTATACGATTTCCCCATTTTCTCTACGATAGCTGTCGGAAACTCGACCAAGAATAAATATTTCCCCATCCTTATCTACATAACCTATATCTCCTGTACATCCCCATACTTTTCCCTGTTCATCAGTTTTGAAAAACTCATTTGTCGCATTTGGATTTTTATAATATCCTTTCATTCTTGCAGGAGAACATGCACGTATCTCACCGCGTTCTCCATATGGAAGTTCTTCATCCGTATCAACATTGAATGCACTTACGATAGCGTTTAATATCGGATATCCGTTTCCAAATGTCTTACTCGTATAACCATGAGTTCGAGCAGTAGTAGAAATGGTACTGCCTAATTCACACATTCCATATCCTTTGATTATTGGAGCATTGCATCCCTTCTGCTTTAAAAAATCTTGTATTCTACATTCATCAGTCTCCGATAATTTTTCTCCATCTGAAACTGGATAATTCAATCCTGTTAAATCTACTTTTTTATTCTCAAGTGATTCTACCGCACTTAACCACATATTTGTTGCAGCAACAGTTATGTTAGGCTTATATTTCATTAAATCACTTGCAAATTGTTCATTATTAAATTTTGGCTCTAATGCAACTGTTATCCCCAGAGTTAACGGCATTAAGACACCTAAAACCATTCCTGTTGAAAACCAAATTGGTATTATGGCTAATTCAATATCCCCTCTTTTATATGGAAAACTCCTTATCATATAATTTGAAATTGTTGCATTGATCCCGTCATTTGTAAGCAGTATTCCTTTTGATGCACCCGTTGTTCCCGACGAATACACCATCACAGTTGGGGTATCTGACTCATATAGTTCATCAATAATCTCTTCATATCCAGCCCCTAATTTAACAAAATCATTCCATAGAATATACTTTTGTAAATCATTCATGTGCGTTGATATAATTTTTTTCGCTTTACTTTTCAGGTATAATGCCTTTGAGACAACGGGTTGAACAGAATTAGTAGCAGGAACTATAACCACATTTTTAATACAAGTCTTTGGTAAAGCCTCCTCAACATATTCGTGTATTTCATCAAGAACAATTATCCATGATGCGTCTGTATCATTAATTCGGTCTATTTTCTGACTTGTAGAAAACATGGGATTTATAAAATTTGCAATAGCCCCAATACGGCTACAAGCTAAAACCACAAACACCGCTTCTGGAACTGCAGCTGTACACAATGTGACACAATCACCCTTTTTTATTCCAACTTTCCTGAGAGTTTTTGCACATCGTTCCACTTCCGAAAGCATTGATTTATACGAAATCTTATTCCCATAATACAACAATGCTATATCATTAGGATATTTGCTATTTCTGTTATATATATTTTGGAATACTGAACACTTTGGAATAGTTATCTGTAAATCCTCATCAGTATAGTATTTCAACCACGGTTTATCTACAGAAGGATACCCTGTCTGATTTACTGTAAAATAATCCTGCATCGCTCTTTCTCCTTTAGTTAGGCCTTTATGCCTATTATTCAACATATTGCTCCTTCACGAACCAAATGATCAAATCTAACTCTTTCCATAATATACTTCTCTCCATGAGGAAAACATCTTATTCTATCTAAATAGACTTTCAAAATAGACATATCAGATTTTTCAACCTCTAAACAATAAAAATACGTAGAATTAGCTATGATAATAGCATACGAATTATTATCATCAACAATACAAATCATATCTGTAATACATTCCTGAAGTACCTTTTTTATACATATTGTATCAATCAGTATTTCTATAATATAATCAACCAATAAAAACAAAAGTAAACTTATTATTATTGCTTTTAACGGAACACATTCAATACATAAAACAAATCCTGTAAAAAAGATACCTCGCTCGATAGATCTATAAAAGCACATTGTTTTTTGTGCTTTCTTGTTATAACTAGCCCATTTTCTAATTTCATATTTCTCTGGTTTTGCATTATTATAAACAAACCAACAATATAAACACATTCCCAAATAACAAATTACATAAATTAATACTCTTATTGCACCGTGCAATCCGCTATACCTTAACCAAATAAATAAAGATGCAACTGATATCACACTCAAACCCGCAATAATATACCCTAAGCTAACCGTCTTTTTTAAATCCTCTCTTCCAAATTTTTCAACCAAAAAGAAATCTAAATAAATTTTTTCTCTTCTGTTTTCCATTGATGATAAATAAACTATGAATACAGCGGCAAGCATAGGTAAAAGTACTACAATAGTATTTGTTTTTGAAATAATGTCAGAAATAAAATCTTTCATCCCCCTTAGTATCCTCTTTAATATAAATAAATTTTACAGAACAAGAAACATCCTTCCTATTATTATGCATTTATTCTTCCTATTTGTCAATAATAAAAGGAAGTATTATTCCTATATAAAGGAAGAAAGGTGGATAATTATGCTACTATTTAATTTTCATTCAATAGGAAACAAACTTCTGAATATAAGAAAAAGAGCCGGTCTCACACAAGCCGAAGTTGCTGAGCTTTCCGGACTATCCGACAGAACCTATGCAGATATAGAACGTGGTTCGGTAAATATGCGAATTGAAACTATTTTACGTATTTGCAGAGCATTGCAGATAACTCCGGACGATATTCTGACCGAAGAAAGCACATCGATATCTTATACACAAGACGAACTTATAAAAAGACTTAATTCATGCAAACCAAACGAAAAGCAAACCGCCTTACAACTTCTTTCTGTTTATCTAGATTCAATTAAGTAACAATGATTGTCAAATAGATAGCCATTAAATAATTATGTGACATAGGGGCGTGAGCCTTGACATGAAAGATAATGTTGAAGTACATCAAATATAAGCAGGTCTATATGTTAGCATTTAGTCCAATTTGCATTAAATCAAAAAGTGAAAATTCGCATATAGGTGCGTAAAAAATCGAACTGTTTGAGCAAAGCGAGTTTTCGATTTTTAGCACCTATAAAGAATTTGAATGCTTTGATTTAGCAAATTGATGACTAGCTAACATGTAGACCTGCTTATGTTTGATGTACTATAAATGTATCTAAATGTGTCAAGGCTCACGCCCATATTACAAATATTATATCTACTCCTCCGTAATCATCTCAACCGGCTTAAGCTTTCTTACCCTGAGTCCTGCAAGTGCGGAGGTTGCGATTGCCACTGCAATTATGCCTATAACAGTTACTACAATCCATCCAAAAGATATGTCAAAGGTTACACTCTTTATTACAAATAATGAAAATGCTACGCTGACTATACCGCGGCCCGCTGCACCGGCAAGCATTGCTCCTATTAAGCTACCCACGAGAATTGCAGGTATATTGGAAAGCATAATCTGTAATATAAGTCCTCCCGAAGTCTGTCCTAATGCCTTACTTACGCCCATGCCTCTCCACTCGCGGCTTATCTTGGCCCTTATTACGAGTGATTCAACGAAGATTACGATAAATACCGTGATAAAGACAATTATTATGCAAAGCAACTTCATTGACATCGCAAGAGTGCTGATTATACTGTCTATAGTCTTTTCATCGCTTGCTAAAACGATATCATATCCTCTTTCTTTGGCAAGCTTATTAATATCTTTTTCAAGTTCATCATAGCTTACACCATCTTTTGCAGATATAGTGTATTGATAAAACGGTGTACCCGGAACAAGCTTCTTTGCAGCTTCTAATGTCATAATCAATGTACGTCCCATACGTTCCATACGCTGATTAATACCAACAACTATAAATTCTTTCTTTACTCCACCGTATTCAATTTCTATAACATCTCCGATCTTTATGCCCATATCCTCGGAAACACCGGAAGTAACAAGTACTTCATTATCCTCCTTAGGAAATCTACCCTCCAAAAGAATTGTGTGTTTTGCATCATCGAAATCATCGTAAGCATATGTGTAAACCGCATTATTATTACCATCAAAGTAAACCGTAGGCTCAAAGCCTGTATATACCAATACGCTGTCCACCTTATCAAGAGTGAGTAAAGCATCCTTTACCTCTTCATATTTTCCGGAAGTTTCGTTCATTGTTGCGGTTGCTATTTCAAAGCCCATTATCTCTAAAAGGCCCTTCGGTTTTTCACCGAAATTCTCCATCATGCCAAATCCCGTAAGTACGGAAATTGTAAGAATAGCAGTTATGAATACCATGATAATATTTCTTCCGATGCCGCCAAATGTATCCTTTAACGAAAGTACGACTGCAACAGGAAGCGGTGTCTTTTCAAATGTAAAATGATTCTTCTTAAAATTATGGGTATTTATTCCTCCCCTTAAGGCATCAAGTACTGTAACCTTTTTGTATAGTCTTCCGGCTACTCTTGATACAAATGCTATAAGAAGGACTATTCCGATTACTGTACCTGCTGCAGCTGCTATATTTACCGGTTGATTCCAGCTAAGACCTGCAACTGAACTTATTATATCACCGAAGACTTTAAAGGTCAGCATCGCAACAATTATTCCGATAACCGAACCGGCAAGCGCAACAAGGCATAACTCTATGGTAAGTGCACCGCGAAGCTCCTTAACGGTGTATCCGCTCGCTTCAAGAATTCCGGTACTTTTCATATTTTTGTTAATGAAATTCTTGATGCTAAAGGATATGATTACAATCGCAATTATCATTATTAAAAATGAAAACATAAGAATAACTGCTATCACTATAATCGGTACATACTGTGAGCCCATTCTCATCAACTGCCAGTTTAATAAAATGTAGTTTATATAATTATTTTCATCATCTGCCGGAACAAGCTTCATAAGCTTTTCCTTATATGCATCACCGATTTCTTTTTCAAGTTCGGAAGTTTTATATCCGTCATCAAGCTCCTTTTCATCGACTCTTCCCTTATATACCATGTATTTCTCAACAATCAAAGGGTGCTCATCATAGAGTATATCCATCATATTTTGTGACATATAAACATAATCAATCGTTATATTCATTGTTGAACAAAAAAATGGATCCTCTACATAACCTGCTACATTTAATTCATAAGTATCACCTTCAATCTTATAAACCAAGGTGTCACCTATATCAAAGTCAGCCTTCAAGTGAAGCGGTATTAAAATATCATTATCTTTTAATTCCTTATCCGGCATTTCAACTTTCATAAGTGATTTTTCTTCGGAAAAGCTTTCTATAATGAATGAAAACTCTCCAAACTCATCATCTTTTTTGTTCTTATATGATACGAACATTGACAGTATCGGAGTACTTTCGTATTCGACAATGTGCTTATTTTCTTCGAAGACATCTTGTGCTGCCCTATCTCCTACCTCTGTATCATTTACAAAGAGCATTACATGTGCACCATATATCTTATCAAACCTGTCATCAACCACCTTTCCGAGTCCAAAAACCGCAGATAAACTGTCAAAGATTAAAAATGAAGCTATAAATGTAAGGATAAGAAAGGTTATCATGTCACCCTTTTGCTTTTTCATATTGTTTTTAGCTATTACAAATAATTTATACATAATATTCTCCTCGCATAATCAAACAAACCTTAAAGTATTTTTCAAGAACGCTCCCGGCATTCTTGCAGCATAAATGTGTGTCAGTTTCACTGATATTTTCATCTGTACATTTCTGCAGTCCAACGACGGCTTTATCTTCTACCAGCCCTGCTCCTGTAAAAAATCTTTAAGCTTTCTGTGACGTTCAACCGCCTTTTCCCTATTTGGATTTTTCTCGTCCTTATAGTCCCCGACATATTCGCCGAGCTCAATCTCATCAGCGATAACACCATCTGAAAGATATATAATCCTGTTTCCTCTTTCTGCAGCCTTAATTGTATGAGTAACCATCACTATACTCTGTCCGCTTTGATTTAAGTCGGTCAGTATATTAAGAACATTTATCGTATTTTGAGAATTAAGTGCTCCGGTTGGCTCGTCTGCAAATAGTACCTTTGGCTCATTTATGACACCTCTTACGACTGCAACTCTCTGCTGTTGTCCGCCGGATAGCTGAGTCGGAAACTTACGCCAGTCATTTTCCCCTATCTCAACTTTCTTAAGCAATTCCTTTGCCTTTGCAGCAAGTGCCTTTCTGTCCTTTGTCTTGAGAAGTCCGCTTACCATAATATTGTCAAGTGCGCTCATAGAATCATTTAGGTAATTCTGCTGAAATACAAAGCCCGCGTGATTTCTTCTGAAAAGTGCCAGCTTATCATTGCAGAACCCGGAAATCTCAATACCTTTTTCATCTTCGTTATTATCCTTTGCTACCTTTTTTCCCTTTGATTTCTTCCTGCCGACTTCTAAATTCATATCATCCACAAAATATGTAATGCTTCCGAGTGTAGGTCTGTCCATTCCCGAAAGTGCGTATAATAATGTACTCTTTCCAGAACCGGAGTTACCCATTACAACCGTAAAATCTCCTTTATATACATTTAGATTAAGATTTTTAAGTACATGCTGCTGTACCGATTCATTTGAAAATGTCTTTGATAAATCCTTTGCCGTTAAAATAATTTCTTTACTCATTTAATTCACCTTTCCCCTTTTACTATACTCTTTTGACATTTTACGGAAGCTCACTACTTTCATTACTGCTTCAAACAACTGCTATTAAAGTGCTTCCTGTTTTCTTAGCTGAGTTTAATATACAACACATAAATAAAAAAGTCTTAACCTATCACTTTTCTATTTCTTAATTAATTCTTAAATCGGTTAAATTTTACAGATTTTAAAATAATTTAATGATATTCTTACATTAAAATAAAATATTAAAAAATATTGAGACCAAACCACCATCTATTTTATCTAATCTGTGTAAGCGCTTAAAAAGGTACGTACCTTTAAATCAAAAAGGGAGGTCATAAACAAATTGACTAAAGAAGAACTTGCAAATCTTATCACAACTGAACAGGAAGCCTTTTACCGCATAGCAAAAACCTTACTTTATGACGATTATGACTGCGGCGATGCAATTTCCTCCTCCATCGTAAAAGCATTTGAAGGTCTAAATAGTCTTAGAAAACCAAAATATGCCAAAACCTGGTTTATACGCATTTTAATTAATGAGTGTTACGCTATCCTTAATCAGCAAAAGCGTATAACGGCTTTTGACCCTGATACCATGCCGGAAAATGTGGTATCTATAGTAAATAGTGACTACTCAGAGCTTTACGAGGCGTTAGAAGCATTATCGCCAAAGACAAGACTCGTTATCTCTCTATATTATATGGAAGGCTACAGCGTTAAGGAGATAGCAAGACTTACAGATACCACGGAAGCCTCGGTTAAAAACCGGCTTTTACGTGGAAGAAAAAGATTAAAAGATGACTTAGAAGAAATGGAGGGTGCCTGATGGATCTGAATAATTTAAAAAATGCATTTCCGCCAATGCCGGAGGAAATAAAAACTAAGATAAATCTTGAATTGGAAAATCAGTTTAGAAAGGAAAATTTATCTATGAAAAAACATAACAAATATTCTTTTGTAAAAATAGCAGCTGCAATTACTACGGCTGCCGCAGCACTTGCTATATGTGTTGCAGCGCCAAAGCTTAACGATAAAAATAATCCACATATACCTTCTGATACTGTTAATGTTACGGAAGCAGACAGACTTGCTCCAAATAATTTTAGTATAATATCATACGGTGTCGACGATAGTGCCGGCGAATTGATATCCTCCGATAATGATGACAAATTGCTTACATTTTGCGATCAAGGGGTCGGCTCTTCTTCTTACATAGGTACTCTGTTTAAAATTAATGGAGACAATATAGCACACGTCTATATGAGTATAGACAAGAACGGCTTTTATTCTTTGGAAAGGGAAGTTAATCTTAGTGATACGGAAGCAGATGAGGTTATTCCAAAAACTTATGATTATTCAAAAGAGGATTATGCCCAATATGGAGACTCTGGTAATTGGACCATTGATCATATGGTTTCTATCGGAAATGTAATTGACACCGATTATGATGCCGATGCTTATTATGGTTTTTATATACCACAAGAGGAAATTGATAAAATTGAAGCATCCGGTTTAGATGATATCAAAAAAGAATTCCAAGAAGCTTACGGAACCTTTGATGATGCCAATCTCAATATAACTATAACCTATACCGATGGCTCACAAATGTCTCGCTCATATAAACTCAAAGCCGGCAAAATAAAGCTTGATATCGATGAAAACAACAAAATTCTTGGAACATTAGACGAATTTGCAGCAGACGGTGAACCATACGTCTACGGACTCCTTGGTGAACTTCAGGAATAAATTCCGGTTTATCGGTGTAAGGGTCGATTACAGAGTCATGGGTTATAAAGTGTCAAGTACTTTTGTGCATGGTATGTACAAGGCAGGCTATAAGACACCATAAAAGCATCAAAAAAGAGACAAACTGGTAACAGAAGAAGTAAAAACGCAGGGATT
>CADCDW010000039.1 GCA_902800325.1 uncultured Lachnospiraceae bacterium | reverse complement strand
GACCGTCTTATAGGTAAATCATATAACGAGCTGTCTGATAATGCCTTGATTTTCTTTAAGATGGTAACAATCCCTGTATTTTTGCAGCTATTGTTACCGTTTTATCTTCTTTTGATGCTTTGATGTTCTATAAGCCGGTAACAATCCCTGTATTTTTGCAGCTATTGTTACCGGTTTGTCTTCTTTTGATGCTTTGATGTTCTATAAGTCGGTAACAATCCCTGCCTTTTTTCAGCTATTGTTACCGGTTTGTCTTCTATTGATGCTTGGATTTTCTATGAGCCGGTAACAATCCCTGCCTTTTTGCAACTATTGTTACCGGTTTGTCTTCTTTTGATGCTTGGATTTTCTATGAGCCGGTAACAATCCCTGCCTTTTTGCAGCTTTTGTTACCGGTTTGTCTCTTTTTTGATGTTTTTATGTGTCTTATAGTCTGCCTCGTACATACCATAGCTCTGTAATCGACCCTTACACCGATAAACCGGAGTTTAGAGTTTAAATCCAGCCGCCATCAAATTTGATGACTTCGCCTGTGAAGTAGGTTGGGGTTTCGAGAAGTTTTTGGATGAATTGTCCTGCTTCTTTTGGGGTTGCCATACGTCCGAAGGGGATTTCGTTGCAGAGGGCTTCTTTGTCGTCGGTGGAAAGGCACGAGTTCATATCGGTATCGACTGCTCCGAAGACAACTGCGTTAATTTGTATGTTGCTTGGTGCGAGTTCTTTTGCGAGTGCTTTTGTGAAGCTGTTGATAGCTCCTTTTGTGGCGGAGTAGCAAACCTCGCAGGAGGCTCCTACCAGCCCCCAAACAGAAGAAATGTTTAAGATTCTGCCGCTTTTTTCGTGTATCATGTGAGGCGTGACGACGTGACAGGTGTTGTATACAGATGATAGATTTACATTTAGCATGCTTTGCCAGTCATCCGGTGTTACATCAGTAAAAAGGCCAATGGACGCAATGCCGGCATTGTTGATCAATGTATCTATGTGACCACATTTGTCGATTACACTGCTTACCATATCGACGACGAAAGAATAATCGGAGATGTCACCTGTAAATGCCATAACATCACAGCTGTTTTCTTTGATTAAAGAAGCTGTTTCATTTAGTAAATCTATATTATTTTTGCAGGATATGGCAATCATGTCATAATCTTTTGAAATTTCTATGGCACATGCTCGTCCTATACCACGCGAAGCACCTGTTATTATAGCTGTTTTCATATGTTACTCCTTTGATTGAATTGAAAGTAATGCAATTATGAATTTGTGAATTAACTTGTAAAGCGTTATCCAATTATATGGAATCCGTATACTTGTACAGGGTTCGCAAAATAACTGCACTATCTGTCTTTGTTGGGTAAATATGTTGTTTACATGTCAACTATTATATCAAAATAGTTGAAAAAAACAAATAACTTTGTTATACTACATTTTACAGAACTTAGGGAGGTAATTTCCAATGAAAAAGCAAAGTGCTGCCGGCCTGTTTTTTTCGATATTATTGAAGGCTGTGGTTATTATACTTGGACTTGTAATTATAGGATTTGGAATTTTCTTTATTATAAAAGTTGCTAAAACAGACAAAAAGAATGATGCACCTGCAACAACAGTCAGTGATAACGTTCTTACTGAGGTTGAGGCACATGATGACCTGCTTTATGAGACGGCTACTGAGGCGACTGAAGAATCTTTGCCGGAGGAGCAGGAACCTGCAGCGGGAACATCATACAATAAAAATATTCTCGTTTTAAATAGTACTGATGTTACAGGATTGGCAGGAAGATGGTGCGGAAAGCTCAATGATTATGGATATACTTATACTTCGGCATCAGATTATTCCACTCCTCAGGAGACTACAAGGGTTATAGCAAAGGAAGAAGGCGTAGGAGAAGATCTGGTTCAATATTTCAATGAGGCTTCATATGAGGTTGGAACTGTAACAGAAGGCATATCTGTTTCGACAGATGGCGTTGATATTGTTATAATCTTAGGGACAAAAGATGATGACGGACAGTAAAAATTGATAATTATAAGTGTATATAATATAAAAAACTCCTCATAATTAATTAAGAGGAGTTTTTTTATGGATAATAATATTTTTATTAATAATAAGTTTAATAACGAACTTAATAATAGGATTAACAACGGGCTTAATAATAAGTTAAATGACGAGTTTAATAATAGGAATAATAACGGGCTTAATAATAAGTTAAATGACGAGTTTAATAATAGGAATAATAACGGGTTTAATAATAAGTTTAATAATGAGCTTAGTAATAAGTTTAATAATAAGTTTAACAATGAATTTAAAAATAAGTTTAACAATGAATTTAAACAATATTTTAAGATAACACTCGGTGCGTTTTTGATGTCTGTGGCGCTGATTATATATTTTAATGAGCTTGGAATTGTCGTCGGAGGTGTTACGGGCGTAGCGGTCATATTAAATAACACATTAGATATACCGATGTGGTTTGTAAATACGGCTGTCAATATACCACTGTTTATAATAGGATATAAAACTTTTGATAAGCAGACCTTTATTAAAACAGTTTACGGAACGGGAATGTTATCATTTTTTCTTGCTGTATTACCGGATGTCAACCTGAGAACCGACAGCTTTCCGGTAAATGTCGTGCTTGGAGCATTTTTCATGGGTTCGGGACTGGGACTTATCTTAAGCTCGGATGCATCATCGGGCGGAGTGGATATGCTTTCAACCATGATAAGCCGCAAAATCAGGTATATAACCATACCGGAGCTTATGCTATTTATAGATGGAATTATCATAGTTTGTGCCATAAGCTTTTTTGGAATAGTAAAAGGAATATATGCCGTAATAGCGTTAGTCATAGAAACCGGTATATCTGACAATATAATCAAAGGATTTAAACGATCCAAACTTATTTATATAATTTCGGCTTCGCATAGGGAACTGGCAGATTATATAGTAAATACACTTGAAAGAGGTGTTACGTATATAAATATCGTTGGAGGATACACCAATGAAAATCGAAAAATGATAATGTGTGTCGTAACCGGTCGTGAACTTGTTAAAATTAAGCAGGTGATTGGTCGAATTGACACGAAATCGATATGCTTTATCAGTGATGTGAGTGAATCTTTTGGTGAAGGTTTCACAAAACTTACCTAGTTGACAAGGTATAAATATTGTTAAAAATATCTAAAATCCGTGTCGAAAAATAATGAATATACAAATTACACAATAATTTTCAAACTTATTTGTTAAATAGTTATATGGTTTTTAAATGAGAACTGTTGTAAAATCGATATATCGTGAGTCAGAAAAATTTAGCTAATCTAAGGAGGAAATTTTAAAATGGCTAGTTTATCACTTAAGAATATTTATAAGATTTACCCAAACGGCTTTAACGCTGTTAAGGACTTTAATCTTGAGATTGAAGATAAGGAGTTCATTATCTTCGTTGGTCCTTCAGGATGTGGTAAGTCTACTACACTTCGTATGATCGCAGGACTTGAGGACATAAGCTCAGGTGAGTTATGGATCGGCGATAAGATGGTTAATGATGTAGAGCCAAAAGACAGAGATATCGCGATGGTATTCCAGAATTACGCTTTGTATCCACATATGTCAGTTTATGATAATATGGCATTTGGTCTTAAGCTTAGAAAGGTACCAAAGGACAGAATTGATAAGCAGGTACACGAAGCTGCTAAGATTCTTGACATTGAGCACTTACTTGACAGAAAGCCAAAGGCTTTATCAGGTGGTCAGAGACAGAGAGTTGCCATGGGACGTGCAATCGTCCGTGAGCCAAAGGTATTCCTTATGGATGAGCCTCTTTCAAACCTTGATGCAAAACTTAGAGTACAGATGCGTGTTGAGATTTCAAAGCTTCATCAGAGATTACAGACAACTATCATCTACGTTACACATGACCAGACAGAGGCTATGACTCTTGGTACAAGAATCGTAGTTATGAAGGATGGTATTGTACAGCAGGTTGATACTCCACAGAACTTATATGATAACCCATGCAACTTATTCGTTGCCGGATTCATGGGTATGCCACCTATGAACTTTATTGATTGTAAGGTTGTTAAGTCAGGAGCAGACGTATTACTTATGTTTGGTTCTCACTCAATTAAGATACCTGATGCTAAGGCTCAGAAGCTTATCGCAGGTGACTTTATTGATAAGGAAGTTGTTCTTGGTATCCGTCCGGAGGATATCCATGATGAGCAGCTCTTCATCGAGTCATCACCGGAGAGCGTTATCGATGCAAGAATCAATATCTATGAAATGCTTGGTGCTGAAGTTTACTTATACTTCACAATTGACCAGTTTGATATTACTGCAAGAGTTAATGCTCGTACAACTGCAAGACCTGGCGATACAGTTCAGTTCGCATTTGACTTAAGTAAGATACATATCTTCGATAAGGAAACTGAGGAAGTTGTAGCTAACTAATTCTAAGTGAATTAATTAAATATCAAATATTTCGAGGAAATGCATAAAAATTATGCATTTCCTCTTTTATTTTTCGCAATTTTATTATAAAATATACTATGTATGGCTATATGGAAAAAACGGCATATATATAAGGCATGGTTTAACTATGCTTTATATATGTTTTGTTTGCTTTTTGAAGTAAGTTAATTAAAAGAAGAGGAGTGATTAAATGATTTCTAATCAGATACTCCAGGATACGATTGATGGAGTTAAAAACATCGCACGGGCTGACCTCTGTGTGATGGATACAGAGGGAAAGGTGCTGGCATCTACGTTGCGTGATATAAGTCAGTGTGAAGATGCTGTAGTGGTATTTGCTGAGTCACCTGCTGAAAGTCAGGTTATGATGGGGTTCCATTTCTTTAAAATATATGACGAAAATGAATTGGAATATATTCTGCTTGTTAAAGGTGAGGCGGAAGATGTCTATGTGATAGGCAAGATGGTTGTATTTCAAATTCAAAATCTTCTGGTTGCGTATAAGGAAAGATTTGATAAAGATAATTTTATCAAAAACCTTTTGCTTGATAATCTACTCCTTGTTGATATATATAACAGAGCAAAGAAGCTCCACATAGAAACTGATGTAAAAAGAGTTGTATTTATCATTGAAACTAAAAATGAAAAAGATACAAATGCATTGGAAACGATCAGAACTTTATTTGCAAGCAAGTCAAAGGATTTTATAACGGCCGTTGACGAAAAGAATATAATACTTGTAAAAGAGGTTAAGGCTAATGAGAATTATGACGATATGACTAAGACAGCCAAAGTTATCGTTGATATGCTTAATACAGAAGCTATGTCTTCGGTCAATGTGTCCTTTGGTACTATTGTCAATGAAATCAAAGCGGTGTCGCGTTCATATAAAGAGGCTAAGCTGGCTCTTGAAGTAGGAAAGATATTTTACAGTGACAGGAAGATTATTTCATACAGCAATCTCGGCATAGGAAGACTTATATATCAGCTTCCGAGACAGCTTTGTGAAATGTTTATCAAAGAAATATTTGATGGAAGATCACCGGATGATTTTGATGAGGAGACAATTACCACAATCAATAAGTTCTTTGAAAATAACCTTAATGTTTCTGAGACATCAAGACAGCTTTATATACACAGAAATACGCTGGTATACAGACTTGATAAGCTTCAAAAGAGTACAGGTTTGGATTTGAGGGTATTTGAGGATGCGATTACATTTAAGATTGCACTTATGGTTGCCAAATATATGAGATATATGGATTCCCTTGAATACTGATTACAGACTTTCACAAAAATTTAACATAAACAACCATTGACATATGTATTATATGTTTGATATACTTTATGTAACAAAAATGTAACAAATTTGTAATATTTGGAAATTTGTTAAACCAATGAAATTTTAACAGGAGATAGTTTGTTATGATAATTTTAGATCATGTAAAATACAAATATCCGGGTGGTAAAAAATATGCCTTAAATGATATAAATATTAAGATTGAACCGGGCGAGTTTGTATTTATTGTTGGTTCAAGCGGATCAGGTAAAACTTCGCTTATAAAGCTTTTACTTAAGGAGATGGAGCCGACTTCGGGAAGTTTAAAAGTAGCCGGAGTTGATTACAACAAGCTTAAAAGGAAAAATATTCCGAAGTTAAGAAGAAGAATCGGAGTTGTTTTTCAGAACTTCAGACTTTTAAAGGACAGAACAGTTTATGAAAATGTAGCATTTGCTCAAAGAGTTGTAGAGACTCCTTCGAGATTTATCAGAAGACAAGTGCCTGCTATGCTTACTCTGGTAGGTCTTGCAGATAAATATAAGTCTTATCCGAAACAGCTTTCAGGTGGTGAGCAGCAAAGAGTTGCTTTGGCAAGAGCTCTTGTCAACAAGCCGGAGCTTTTACTTGCCGATGAGCCTACAGGTAACCTTGACCCTAAGAACTCTTGGGAAATTATGAGATTGCTTGAAGATATCAACAGAAAAGGTACAACTGTCGTAGTTGTTACTCATAACAAAGAAATCGTTAATATGATGCAAAAACGAGTAATCACTCTTAAAAAGGGTGAAATAATAAGCGATGAGCAAAAAGGTGGTTATATAGATGAGGATTAGTTCGTTATTATATAGTATAAGACAGGGACTTAAAAATATAAGAAGAAACTTATTGTTCTCGCTCGCATCAATCGGAACGATAGTTTCCTGCTTGTTTTTATTTGGTATATTCTATTGCATTATAGTCAACTTTAGAAGTGCCATGAATGACCTTAAAAATACAGTTACTATATCTGTATTCTTTGATAAGGGAATAGATGATGAAAAGATTAACCTTATAGGTGAACAGATACGTCTTAGAGATGAAGTAAACACTATGGACTTTATCTCGGCTGATGAGGCCTGGGAAGAGTATGCGAAAAAGAGATATAAAGATAATTACGAAGCTGCTATGGCATCTTTTGCCGGAGATAATCCTCTTAAAGATAGTGCTTCTTATGAGATTACCATGAAAGATCTGAGCAATCAGGCAGAATTTGTAAATTATCTCGGCTCACTCGACGGAGTTAGAAAGGTAAGTACTTCTGAGGTTACGGCAGATGGAATACAGGCGCTTAGCAGCGTTGTTGGATATGCATCTATCGGTATAATTGCCATACTTTTATTTGTATCAATCTTCCTTATAAGTAATACAATAACTATAGGTATAACAGTCAGAAAAGAAGAGATAGCAATCATGAAGCTCATCGGAGCAACGAACTTTTTCGTAAGAGCGCCATTTATAGTAGAAGGTGTGGTTATCGGACTTGTTGGTTCGCTTATACCGCTTGCCTTGGTCTGGCTTTTGTATGACCATGTTGTCTCTTATGTAGTTGGAAGATTTAATGTTATCTCTAACAATTTTGCTTTTGTACCGATTAAAGAAATGTTTGCAGTATTGATACCTATATCTGCGGCTATAGGTATCGGTTTAGGTCTGGTGGGTAGTATACTTACAACCAGAAAGCACCTTAAGGTGTAATACAGTTGACTTTTTAGAAGCGTAAAAAAGGAGTAATGTCAAGATGCGAAAGATGCGAAGAGTTTTAAAGGTTGCATTGGCATTTGTGCTTGTCGGATCCATGGGAATCAATGCACATGCGACCAGTTTAACAGATCTTGAAGGCCAAAAAGAAGATCTTAAAGACAAAAAACAGGAAGCTCAGGCTATAGTAGACAAGATGGATGGTGAAAGAGATAATATACTTGCTGCCATTCAGGAGCTTGACAATCAGGTTGCAGATCTTAATGTACAGATAAATGATCTGGAAGCTCAGAAAACAGAACTCAATGATTCTATAGCTGTAACTGAAAAACAGCTCTCAGATGCAGAAAAGAAAGAACAGGATCAGTATGAGGCTATGAAACTCAGAATCCAGTATACGTATGAAAATGATGACTACAATTATCTGGATGTAGTATTTACATCATCTGATATATCCGGCATGGTAAATCAGGAAGAGTATGGTGCTCAGGTTTATGATTATGATTCTAAGATGCTTAACGATCTTATGGATATAAAGCAGGAGATATCAGATACTAACGATTTGCTTAACTCACAGCTTGCCGAGGTTGAAGTTATAGAAGAACAGCTTACTGAGGACAGAGATGCTATGGAAATCATGATAGAAGGTAAGCAGACTCAGATAAGTAATTATAATGCGTCTATAGATGGGTATAATGCTCAGATTGCACAGTATCAGGCGGATATGGATAGTATAGATGCACAGATAGCTGCAATTATGGAAGAACGTAGAAAACAGGCAGCAGCTGCCGCAACACAGGGACTTGATGTTCCTGTATATTACACGGGCGGTAACTTCCAGTGGCCGGTTTCAAGCGGTGGTACAATCACATCAACATTTGGACCGAGATGGGGAACTGTCCATCAGGGACTTGATATAGCTTGTCCGATGGGAACTCCTATTCTGGCAGGTGAATCAGGAACAGTTATCGCATCTTATTATAGCAGTTCTGCCGGTGAGTATATAGTTATCGATCATGGTAACGGTGTTGCAACAGAGTATATGCATAATTCACAGAGATTGGTTAATGTAGGCGATCAGGTTTCAAGAGGTCAGGTTATAGCGTACTCGGGAAGTACCGGATATTCTACAGGTCCGCACTGCCACTTTGGTGTACGTATAAACGGAACCAGAGTTGACCCACAGCCATATCTGTAAAATGATTTTGGGATATAACTAAAAGCTTATGAGGCATTTTGCCTTGTAAGCTTTAAGTTGTTTATTGATATTTTAAATAAATTTAATAATAAAACACATTTTATGTATTATTTAATCATTATATTTTCATAAATTTGTTTTATAATAAGTTTTATCAACTAAAAAATAGATAGGAGAAGGATGAAATTGAAGAAAAAGATTATTGCTTTAATAGCTTCATCAGCTATGGTTATCGGTCTTTCAGGCTGTACAGCACCATGGAGTAAAGAGAAAAGCGAAAAGAAGAATGAAAGTGGTATAAATATTAACACGAATACCTCATCAGGAAATTTGCTTGAGGATGATGCCGTAAATGAAAAAATAGATGAGATAAACAGATATATAGACAGTTATTTTTATTTTGACAAGGATCCTGATAAACAGGAGGAAGCTATATATGACGGCATAATGGCAGGTCTGGATGATCCGTACTCTGTTTATTATACAAAGGAAGAATATGATGACTTGATGGAAGAAGATTCCGGAGAGTATGTGGGAGTTGGAGCAGTAGTAACTCAGGATGAATCCATGAGAGTCACAGTTGTAAGACCTATACCGGGCAGCCCTGCTGAGGAAGCGGGTATACAGGCTGAGGATGTAATAGTTGAAGTCGACGGAACCGAAATAACCGATCAGGAATTATCTTTGGTAGTTGATATGATAAGAGGCAAGGAAGGGACCACTGCTCATATCAAGGTTTACAGACAGAGTGAGGCGGATTATCTTGAATTTGATATGGTAAGAAGAGTGGTTGAAAACTACTCGGTTTATCATGAGATGCTTCCGGGCAATATAGGTTATATACAGGTTCAGCAGTTCTATGACAACACGCCTAAGGAGTTTAAAGAAGCTATAGAAGAAGTAAAGTCCAAGGGTGCAAAGGGAATAATATTTGATTTAAGAGATAATCCGGGCGGTCTTTTAAATGCTGTTACGGAAATGTGCGATTATGTAATGGGAGAGGGAACCATAGTCACTGTTGAGGATAGAGACGGACGAGTACTTAATGATTATGAGTCTGACGAGGAACAGCAGATAGACCTTCCGATGGTTGTTCTTGTCAATGGCAACAGCGCAAGTGCTTCGGAGATATTTACAGGTGCCCTTAAGGATAGTGGTAAAGCAAAGATAGTTGGAACAACAACCTTTGGAAAAGGTATAGTTCAGTCGGTTATACCGCTCAGCGACGGTACTGCTATAAAACTTACCATAGCAAAGTATTTCACTCCTAATGGAAATGATATCCATAAGATAGGTATAGAACCAGACTATGAAGTTGAACTTGCAGATGGCAGAAAGAATGCCGTAAACCTGCCTCATGAAGAAGATGCTCAGCTTGATAAGGCAATTGAGATAATTAAAAAAGAGGCCAAATAAGCATTAAAAGGAGATAGATGCTTAGATTTGTGCCGACAGGGGCTGGAAGTATGCCAACAGGTATTTGGATATATACTGATAGGGGCTGGAAGTATGCCGATATGGGTTGGATGTATACTGACAGGTGTCTGGAAGTATGCCGATATGGGTTGGATGTATACTGACAGGGTCTGGAAGTATGCCGATATGGGTTGGATGTATACTGACAGGTGTCTGGAAGTATGCCAACAGGTATTTGGATATATACTGACAGGGGTTGGAAGTATGCCAACGGGTGTATGATAGCGGCTGATAATTTTCAAATATGATGAAAAATATTGATTTTGATATATGCTAAAATTGTAATGTGGATTATATAAACTGATAAGATGGAAAGGGACTAAAAGATGGCTAAGGAAATGATTATCGTTCTTGACTTTGGAGGTCAGTACAACCAGCTCATAGCAAGACGTGTAAGAGAGTGCAATGTATATGCGGAGGTTCACCCATATACTATGTCGCTTGAAGATATAAAAAAGATGAATCCTAAAGGTATAATATTTACTGGAGGACCAAACAGTGTATATGATGATGCTTCACCAAGGTATGGCAAAGAGATATTTGATATAGGTGTGCCTATACTCGGCATATGCTATGGCTCGCAGCTTATGGCATATACCCTTGGCGGTGAGGTAAAAACCGCTCCGGTAAGTGAGTACGGAAGAACAGAAACATTTGTCGATGAATCGGATTCAAAGTTGTTTGATGGTGTATCATCTAAGATAAATACATGGATGAGTCATACAGACTACATAGCTAAGGTGCCGGAAGGCTTTAAAATAACGGCACATACCAAGGATTGTCCTGTAGCCGCTATGGAAGATGCATCGCGAGGCTTTTATGCAACGCAGTATCATCCGGAGGTTATGCATACGGAAGAAGGCCAGACTATGATTAGCAACTTTGTCTATAAGGTTTGCGGTTGCGCAGGCGACTGGCGTATGGATTCATTTGTGGAAACCACTATTAAAGAGATACGTGAAAAGGTTGGTAACGGAAAGGTGCTTTGCGCATTGTCGGGTGGAGTAGATTCATCTGTTGCGGCCGTTCTTTTGTCAAAGGCTGTCGGAAAGCAGCTTACTTGTGTATTCGTAGACCATGGCTTGCTCCGTAAAAATGAGGGCGATGAGGTAGAGGCTGTATTTGGCCCTGACGGTCCTTACGACCTCAACTTTATAAGAGTAAATGCGCAGGACAGATTTTATATAAAGCTTGCAGGTGTCACAGAACCTGAGGATAAAAGAAAGATAATCGGTGAAGAATTTATCCGTGTATTTGAAGAAGAAGCAAAGAAAATCGGTGCTGTAGATTTCCTTGTTCAGGGAACCATCTATCCTGACGTTATAGAATCGGGTCTCGGCAAGTCAGCAGTGATAAAGAGTCACCACAACGTAGGCGGATTGCCTGACTACGTTGACTTTAAAGAGATAATCGAGCCTCTTCGCATGCTCTTTAAGGATGAGGTAAGAAAAGCAGGACTCGAGCTCGGCATACCGGATTATCTTGTATATCGCCAGCCATTCCCCGGACCGGGACTCGGCATAAGAATAGTCGGCGACATAACTGCCGAAAAGGTAGCGATGGTTCAGGACGCAGATGCAATCTATCGTGAGGAGATAGATAAGGCATATGACGAAGGCTTGTTAAAGACCAAGCCAAATCAGTACTTTGCTGCACTTACCAATATGCGTTCTGTCGGCGTAATGGGCGACTTCAGAACCTACGACTATGCCGTAGCACTTCGTGCAGTTAATACCAGCGACTTCATGACTGCAGACTGCACGGATATACCTTTTGAAGTCCTTCAGCGCGTCATGAACAGAATAATCAATGAAGTAAAGGGCGTAAACAGAGTAATGTATGACCTGACGAGCAAACCACCCGGAACGATTGAGTTTGAATAACCATTTGTGAAAATCGAGCCTTTATTTACACATATTCCAAACAAAAAGCGTTAAGTTTTGGCAACGATTTGGCAACATAATCTAACGCAAATGTGTTAAGTGAAATATTATATTAATTGCATTTAAATAAGACCTTACTGAAGTTCTTTTCCAAACTGGAAAGGAATTTCGAGAAGGTCTTTTTCTATTTATCTGATTTTTTCTTGTATGGTCTGTTGCCACTAGAAAATGGAATTAAAGCAGACCTCGTTTCTTCATTTCTTCTGACAATGTATCCTGGAGCTCGGCATCCAACTTGTCAGAGATGGCATTCTTTACATAGCCGGTGGTTGGTTCAATGTTAGGGTAGTTATATCTCCAATTGTCATATTCATCTTCGGAGAGTTCTCCCTGTTTAAGCTTGGAATATTGACTAAGCCAAGCAAAAAGCATAGGTGCTATCTGGTCATAAGCCTGATGATTTTCGTCGAGAGTTATACATGGACGTCCATCCTTATCGGTACTTATTTGGAATCCATACTCGTCCTCAAGGGCGAAGAAGGTATGCATCAATCCAAGATAGGAATCAATATTAGGTACTGTGATTGCTCTGGTTGTAACACCAAAGATATCAGCTAATTGTTTAATCAGGTCATCTTTTGGAGTACGAGCTTCGGTTTCGTATTGTGCGATACGAACATCTGAAGTTTTACCCATGAATCCTACCATTTCACCGAGTTCTTTTTGCTTTAATCCTTTTCTGCTTCGGAATAATCGTATTCTTTTTCCTAACATAGTTGCCTCCTTTTGTCCGTTAATGTTGCCATTAGCATTATAGTTAAATCAATTTGTTTAAGTGTAGTATAGCACCTGTAAATAATGTAATCAAGAAGAACTTTAACAAAAAAAGTTAATTATTTGTTAAAAAGGTCTTGACTTAACTGAAAAGAGTTAATATAATAACTACACATTAACTTAACGGATAAAAGTTAAGTGTAAAACTGAATGAGTGTACGAGACCGAACAAACCGCCAAGACCTTCATAATGAAGCGAGCACCTGAGTACAAGGGAATAGAAGTACAAGGGATGGCACAGTACTGAGCAGGGTTGCCTGTCAGAACGGGGACGAGAATACAACGAACAAAATCTACAATGAAAGGAGGCGAAGGGAATATGGAAGAAAAGACATTTTTAACAGTGGATGAAATTGCAGAAATCTTAACAGTTTCAAAGTCAAAGGCTTATGAGATTGTAAGACAGCTGAATAAGGAATTGAAAGCAAAAGGACTTATTACTGTAGCTGCAAGAGTTAGTAAAGCATATTTTTATGAAAGAATGTGCTACAGCAAAGAGTAGTGGAAAGGAGTTGATTATATGTCGGTTTATAAAGACAATGCCACCGGCAAGTGGCGTGTGATATACCGGTATACGGATATCACAGGAAAACGAAAGCAGACACAAAAACGTGGCTTTGAAACAAAACGTGAAGCAGTTGCCTGGGAACATGAGATGATGCTAAAAGCTCAGGCGAAGCTAGATATGACCTTTGGTAGCTTCTATGAGATATACGAAGCAGACAAGGCATCAAGGTTAAAGCAGAGTACCTGGGAGACGAAAAGTCATATCATAAGAACAAAGATTTTGCCATATTTTGCAGATCGTAAGATAGATGAAATTGAAGTCAGAGATGTGATTGCATGGCAGAATGAGCTTCTGGCAGCCTTTAAGGACGAAGGAAAGGAAGAAAGATATTCTCAGGACTATTTAAGGACGATTCAAGCGCAGCTTACAGCAATATTTGCACATGCGATGAAATATTACAATCTTCCGAAGAATCCGTCCTCACTGGCAGGAACCATTGGAAAGGAGGTATCAAAGGAGATGCAATTTTGGACGAAAGAAGAGTATCTAAAATTTGCAGAGGTAATGATGGACAAGCCGCGTTCCTATTATGCTTTTGAGCTTTTATATTGGACGGGAATTCGTTCAGGAGAGTTGCTGGCACTTACGCCAAGCGATTTTGATTTTGAAAAGCAGACATTGCGAATTAATAAAACATTCCATCGCTCGAAGGGGGAGGATATTATTACGACACCTAAGACGGTAAAAAGTAATCGAATTATCACTTTGCCACCATTTTTGTGTGATGAGATTAAAGATTATCTTGGAATGTTTTATGAGATAGGTGAAAGTGAGAGGATGTTCAGTTTTACAAAATCATATCTTGGTCATGAGATGGAAAGAGGTTGTAAGGCATCGGGCGTGAAAAAAATCAGAATTCATGATTTACGTCATAGCCATGTTTCTCTTCTTATCAATATGGGATTTAGTGCATTAGCTATAGGGAAGCGTGTGGGGCATGAAACAGAGAAAATTACTTATCGCTATGCACATTTATTCCCGACTGTGCAAAATGAGATGGCTGAGAAACTGGAAATTGAGAGAATGACGAAGGAGGCGTAACAATATGGAGAAAAGTTTAGATGCTAAAGGCAGATGGAGAAATCGCAATGTTGGATTTCGAGTATCCGAGGAGGAAGCAAAGCTGCTTGATAACTTAGTGGAATTATCAGGACTTGCAAAGCAGGATTATATCCTGCGAAGATTATTAAACCGTGAGGTAGTTGTTCAGGGAAATCCGAAGGTATTCAAGGCATTGAAGAATCAAATGACACAGATATATGAGGAACTCAAACGTCTGGAATCCGTCAGCGATGATAATGAGGAGCTTTTGATTGTGGTGGAAATGGTGGCAAAAATTATGAAGGGAATGGTGAATGAGTATGATGGATAAGCAAAAAGAAAAGGCTGCTCGGATTCCGGCTATTGGCGTAGCCGGTGAGCAACCTTCCCATATGTATAACAAGACAATTATAGCAGATGCAGTTGGTTCTGACAATTTGCAAAATGGATGTAAATCAATTTCACTAAACAAATTTATAGATGGACAAATAAGTCAAAGAAAGAGAGGCAATTATGGAAGAAAGAAATACTAATTTTTATATAAATGATGGACTTATCATGCAGGGCAAACAGATAGATACAAGCGTAGCTGTAAAAATTGCATTAGATCATGGATGGAGCTCTATCAAAGGAGAGCATATTTTTATGGAAACCTTGGTATCCCCTGTTGATTACACACCGCTTACAAATAGCGGACTTCTGGAGTATCGAGGCAAGAAATACATTATTGGTCAGGGAAGACTTGGAAAGCAGGCAACCAAGACAGAAAACGATAATTATTTTCTTCTGACACTGGCAGGAATTGCAAAGGAGCTGCGTTATCAGGGACTTGAGAAGACAACGCATGTTGAACTTTATGCTGGAGTACCACTTACTATGTTTGGAGTGGAGAGAAAAGAATTCCGTGAATATCTATGGCACAAGGAACAGCTTTCCTTTACCTTTGAGGGCGTGCATTATTGCTTTTATCTGGATAAGGTGAAAATCTATGCACAGTGCTATGCAGCAATTGCAAATCGTATGGGAGATATGAACAGACTTCGATGCGTGGATCTTGGTTCGTGGACAATGGATGTCTTGAGTGTAAAGGACAAGGTTCCGATGGATAAGGATGCCTACACGTATGAAGTAGGACTTATCACAGCAATTGAACGAATTAAAAAGGATGGACTTCCTAAAGTGCACTGTGAGATTCCAGAGGAAGATATTACAGACTATATTAAGGGGAATGTTACCGGTGTAAATGCAGAGTTTATCCCAATCATTGAAAAGGGATTGCAGGAATATGCTGACAGCGTAGAAGCAAAGCTTAGGGAAATCAAGGTGGATTTGAAGCATGAAAATATCGTCTATGTGGGCGGTGGTGCCAGTGTGATGAAGAAGTATGGAAGAACTAAGGGAAGGAATATTCAGTATGTTACAGATGTGAAAGCAAATGCAATTGGGTATCGTTATCTTGCTGATAACATCGGATAGGAGGTACTATGGGAAATTCCGTTACTTTTCGTTTGAATCCGAAACATGCTGAAGATAGAGCAATCATAGAATGGTTAGATGCAAATGCAGGTACAGAGGGTGGGCAAACGGCCCTCGTCAAAGCTGCACTGCTATCTGTTATTCAGGAAAATAATGAATCAGACTATTATCAGAAAATGATAAAGGAAGTTCAGGTGGCGATATCAAAGGAAAATGAAGTATTTGCTGGTACAGTGAAAGAAGTGATGCAAGCTATGGTAAATCAGTTATTCGCCGGATCTCTTGCGATGATGGGGCAGGTGCAAAAGCCATTACAGGTGGAGCAACCACAACAATCATTGTCGCCCTTATCCGTATCGGAAGCCAGATGCTGTAGAGCAGAAGAAAATCTCAATACAGAGGTTAGGGAGCTTGAAGCGGATAATCATAATTCTATGGATATGGACACAAGAAGTGCTCTTGGAAGTCTGTTTGATGATGAGGATTAGGCAAGCGAATGGAGCATAAAATTTAAAAGGGCGTTAGTCGGACTGTCTTACGAAAAGGCTTATTGTTAGCCAAAATGTAGGGCAGTTTTTTATTGGAACAGTTGGGATAGGATGAAATGTCTTACGGTATCGTTAAGCCGAAGAGTGAAAAATAATGCTACAAAGTAGACATTTTTTTCAACTCACAGGCGTGGGCGGCTGGGGCTTGGGGATGCAATCCCCAACAAGTTCTGCCCTGTGTACACACAGGGCGGAACTTGCTCTACTAATTGCGACTTGAATGGAGCATCTGCCGACTCTAGTCGGCTTGCATCAGAGAATGAATGAGCTCTTATGAAAAAGGATGCAATAGCTATGGGAAGATTTCGGATGGAAAAGTAATATGAATGATTTCTGTAAGACAGAGTGTCTAACAAATTTCCCATATGCACCACTGGCGAATAGCCTGGTTAGTGGTGCAAGAACATTCCTCGGTTTACGATATCCACGAAACGAAGTGGAGTGTATCACGAGCAAAGCGAGTTATCCGTGAGCGACCATAGGGGAGTGAGCGTATAACCGGAGGGAGGAGCGATAGCGACGGCGAAAGACATTGCCGTATCCGGCACAAATGTAATTGGAGATTTAGTAGAAACAGAAGAGGATAACTATTCTGAAATCTGCTTTATTACGGAAGGAGAATTGAAAATAATGAGACAAGATACAGATAAAAAGAAAGAAGCAATGACACGTATGGAAATGCGTATATCCAAAGAGGATAAGGCACTCATAGAACAAAAGGCAAGAAAGGCAGGGATTACCACATCAGAATTTATTAGGAGAAGTGCACTTGGAAGGCGACTTCCGTGTTATGGAGATACCACACTTTTACAGGAATATTCTATGCAACTTGGTAAGATCGGTTCAAATCTGAACCAGATTGCAAGGTGTTTCAACCAGGGATTTATATCGGATAGTCTTAAGAATGAAGTTAGAGAGACTTGCGGGGAACTTTTGAATTTGAAGTTTCGGATTTTACCGGCACTTGAGGATGTAGCCTGTGGCAAGAAGTATCAAAAGAAAACAAAAAGTACATCAAGCGGCAAAGAAAGTGGGTGATTAAATGGCTATATTAAAGCATATTCCGGTGAAGAACCGTTATTATTCATCTGCTGTAGAATATCTAACCTGTCAGTTTGATGAATACATCAACAAACCGATTCTCGATGAAAAGGGAAGGATTATGGAACGGGAAGAGTATCTGATTGAGGGTGTGAACTGTGATGTAGATACTTTTGGAGCAGAATGTATTGAGACGAATCGATTCTATGGTAAAAATAATGCAGTCAAGGATGTAAAAGCACATCATTATATCATATCCTTTGATCCGACAGATAATATAACGATGGAAGAAGCACTTGCATTTGGAAAAGAATGGTTATCCGTCTTTGCACCAGGGCATCAGGCATTGATTGCAGCACATCCGGATGGTCATCATGGCAGTAAAAATATGCATGTTCACATCGTATTTAATTCAGTAAGGAAATATGCAGGAGTGCAGGAGAAGTGGCATTACAAGCCCTGTGAATGGAAGCAGGGCTGTAAGCATAGAAGCACAGGAAGGATGATGCATAATGCCAAGAGGTGGGTGATGAGAAGATGTCTGATTCAAGGATATGAACAGGTGGATCTTCTTACCAAGAAACATCGGGATGATTACTGGGTAGAGAAACGATTGATGCAATCTAATGCGAAGGACGGTATTGGGGTAACATCAAATAAAGAGATGATAAGAAATACGATTGATAAGTTGATACCGGCGGTAAAATCATTTGAACAGTTGGTGGACTACCTGACCGGTATTTATGGCTGGAACATACGTGTTACAGATAAAACAGTCACATTTACTATGCCGGATATGAAGCGGGGAATCCGTGGTAACAAGCTGGGAGATGGATATGGAAAAGCTGAACTAATCGAACGTATTGATGTTGCTGTAAAAGAGAAGGCTGCTGTTGAAGCCAAAAGGATTGCAGAAGAAAATGAAAGAGCAGAAGCAAAGAGGATTGCAGAGGCAAAAGCTAAGGCGGAAGCAGAGGCAAGAGAAAAAGCAAGGCTGGAAGCAGAAAGAAAAGCGGCTGCTGAAAAAGCGGAGCAGAGAAGAAAAGAAGAATTGTCTCAGCAAAAGAGAAAATTAGCATTTGAACGCAATAGTATTCAACATAATTATTTTATGGAAAATGCTAATTCGGATGATTGGAATTCAGATTATGCGAAGTATCTGATGGCAGAGAAGATTACAGATTATGATTCCAAAACACTGGAAGAGTTATCTGTGCCGATTCTGACGAAGGAAGAATTTGAGCAGAAGCAGATTGAAAAAATGCAGGAGGCAATCAGTGAGAAAGCACGAGAATTATGGAATGATGCACTCAGTAATATTGATGGCACGGTATATTCGAATAAGTGGGAATACCTGGACTATTTAGAAGAGATAAGGTTTCGACGGGTATCTACACTTACCTTGCAACAGGTAAAAGAACCAATTCTATCTTTTGTGGAATTCAATGAGATGAAGGAACGGGAAAGTGTCATGCATGTAGAATCGGTTGAAAGTGTTCAGAATGTTGTAGTGGACGAGGAAACAGAAGAAACAATTGCTGTTCAACCAAAGTCGACAGAAAAGCTTGAGATTCAGGAGATTTCGAGAACAAAACCAATAGTAGAAGCGGTTGCTGACGTTGAACCGGTTATTGAAAGACCGTTAACTATTGAAGAGAGGGCAAGAGTAATATCGTCAAAAATTCGAGAAAAATATGGAAGATATGACAAAGTGCCAGTGAAGGTAAAGGCAGAGATGTTCCAATTTTCTATAGATGATTTGCAAACGGATATGAAGCTGCATTCATTGGTGTTAAAAGAGCTTAATGTGAAAATGTATAGTTCGGAATTGTACGATGATTATATGAGTGTTGTGGATGTGACGGATAAGAAAAAGCTAAAGGAGGAGCGGAGTATTAATTATTACAGTAGTGAGAAACGTTGGAATAAGAGTAGATAGATTGAACTATTGATGATGAGAGCAGATATTTATTGACTTAAAATTGGGGTGAATTGGAAAAAATATCTGCTTATACATAAATTTCACAGGTTGAAAAAATCAATTTTAGATTGAAATATATATAATTTGGTGGTATGATAAAGATGTTATAGTAAAAAGTTGTAATGTCGCGAAAGGGATTAATAATGGCAATTAGGTACAGCAAATTATGGAAACGTTTAATAGATGAAAATATGATGAAGGTTGACCTTAGAGATCAGGCAGGAATTACAACAAATGCGTTGGCAAAACTAGGGAAGAATGAACATGTGAGTACACAAGTATTGGAAAAAGTATGTAACGTATTGCATTGTGAGATACAAGACATTATGGAATTCGTTCCAGATGAGGAAAGGGAAGAAAAGTAATATGGCTAAGAAGAAAACAGTTGAAAAAGCATTGAACTTAGATAGTATTTTATTTAATTGTAGGGATTACCTACGTGCGGCACGTAACTCAGGCTCATTCTTTGAAAAGAGAGATATGATGCTTACACTTGTATTCTTAAGATTTATTGGAGAAAAGTATGAAGACGGAATTGAAAGGTTAAAGCAAACGCTGATAGAACAGGGATTAGACCCGGAAGATGAAAATATAAGAGCAGCCTTTTTTGATGATGCTACTTTCGCAGATGGAACATATAATTTACCACCAGAAGCAAGATGGTCGACAATCATTAATACACCGGCTCCGGGATTAAATGTTGCACTTGATACTGCTTTGCAAAGACTCGAGGAAGAAGATTCACAATTAAAGGGGTGTTTTGTTAAAGGAACATTTACTGCACGAAATCTAGCTGCCAATGATATAAAGAAAATTGTTGATGAGGTAAACAAAATCAACCATAAGGCATTTGGCGAAGAGAAGGATCTTATTGGTCGTGTATACGAATATTTTCTTAAAGAATTTGCAGTAAATGCAACAAAAGAAGAAGGAGAATTCTATACACCGCATGACGTGGTTCAATTGATTGCAACTATGATTGAGCCTTATGATGGCACTTTATATGACCCTTGCTGTGGTTCGGGAGGAATGTTTATTCAGAGTGCTGAACTTGTAAAGTCAAAGCAGGGAAACTTAAATGGCATCAATATTTATGGTCAGGAAAAAGAACCAGCAACATATCGTCTTGCAAAAATGAATCTTGCACTTCGAGGAATTAGCCATAATCTTGGTGATGAAGCTGATTCTTCATTCACTCATGACTTGCATAAGGGATTGTATTTTAATTATATAATGGCAAATCCCCCATTTAACCTTAAAGGCTGGTATAACGACAATTTAAAAAATGACGCTCGTTGGGCAGACTATGTAACACCACCGGAAAGTAATGCTAACTATGCCTGGATTCTGCATATGCTTTCGCATTTGAAGAAAGCTGACGGAGTTGCCGGTTTTCTTCTTGCAAATGGTGCATTAAACGACAGTGACACTTTAGAAATTCGTAAAAAATTAATTCAGAAAGATAAGGTGGAAGCTATTATTGTTCTTCCTAGAGAATTGTTCATTACTACTGATATCAGTGTCACCCTTTGGATACTGAATCAGAATAAAAAAGGCGGTAAATATCACGGTAGAAATCTTCGTAATCGTGAACATGAAATTCTTTTTATGGATTTACGTCAGTGGAGGGAAAACTCAGTTAAAGGCGAGAACAAAAAGAAGGTACGTTTGGTAACGGAGCAGATTGAAAGAGCAGCAGACATATACCATACATGGCAGAGCGAAGGTACTGATGGTACGAATTATGAAGTGCCTGAACTTTATCGTAGTGTGGGTATTGATGAGATTGAAAGCAAGGGATGGACACTTACTCCGAGCAAATATATAGAATTTATTGACCATGATTTGGATATAGATTATGAAAAGGAAATGGCTCGTATTCAGGCGGAAATGAAAAAAGTTTTGGTGCAGGAAAAGAAATCCCAGCAGATGCTGGAAGATGCATTTAGGGGGATTGGCTATGGGATTGACTAAATATAAGCTTGGAGAATTAATAGAACTTGTATTAAAAACGAATTCAGAATTGCGATATGGTCCAGATGATGTAAGAGGCATGACCATTACTAAGGAAATAATACCTACGAAAGCTGATGTAACGGGAACGGATTTGTCAAAATTCTTAGTGGTAAGTCCTGGAGAATTCATTTACAACCCAAGAACACATGGCAAAAGAATTGGTTTTGGCTACAATAACACAGGCGATACATTTATTATTAGTTGGAATAATATTGCATTCAAAGTAAAAACATCTATGAAGGATGTTGTCTTAGCTGACTATTTATTTTTACATTTTAAACGTGACGAATGGGATAGGGAAGCTTGTTTTCAGTCATGGGGAAGTTCAACAGAAGTATTTTCTTGGGAAACTTTATGTGATATGGAAGTTGACCTCCCACCACTTCCAATTCAGCAAAAGTATGTTGACATCTACAATGCTTTGATTGTAAATCAGCAAAGTTATGAGCGTGGATTGGAAGATTTGAAGCTTGTTTGTGATGCGTATATTGAGGATTTAAGACGGAAAATGCCTTGTAAACCTATTGGACCATATATAGAACGACATGATGTAAGAAATGGTCCTAACGGAACTAAGAATGTTATGGGGGTAAGCACTGCTAAAGAATTTCGAGAACCTACTTCAAAAGTAAACCGAAATGAACTGGATAATTACAAAGTGGTTAAGCCGCGTCAAATTAGTTTTGTACAGACCACACACAACGAAAAGGTTTTTGCATATGCTTTTAATAATACTGATGAAGATATTGTGGTTACATCAGTTAATGAAGTATTTTCTGTAGATGAGGATAAGCTTTTGCCTGAATATCTTTCGATGTTTTTTAATCGAACAGAATTTGATAGATATGCACGATTTCACTCTTGGGGTTCTGCAAGAGAAACATTTACATGGGATGATTTAATTAAAGTTGAAATACCTATAGCAGATATCACTGTTCAGAAGTCTATAGCAGACATCTATAAAGTGTATAAAGATCGCAAAGGCATAAATGAAAAACTCAAAGCACAAATAAAAGATATCTGCCCTATTCTTATTAAGGGCTCTATCGAAGAGGCGAGAAAAACAAAGGAGGCGTAATCCATGGCAAGATTAAAAGAATACAATGGTCATTATTGTGAATCGGAATATGAGTATGCCTTCATTGGATTTTTGGAGGCCGAGGGTTGGATTTATTCTTCTGGTAACAATATTTCTCGTGTAACCAAAAGAGATGTGCTGATTGCTGATGATTTCAAGAAGTTTATATCCGATACCAATTCAGAATTAACAGAAGATGAGGTAACTCAGATTTTTGATAATGTTCGTCTTGTCGGAAGCGAAAGTGACTTTGCTACTTTACACAAGGTATATGGTTGGATGGTTGACGGGGTACAGTTTACACCGCAAGACGGACTGGCGAGAATGATACCTCTCATTGATTTTGAAAATTGGGACAAGAATATATTCCGTGTGGTAAATCAGTTTACAGTAGAATATACAAACAATGGTCAGAAAGAAAATCGTAGACCGGATGTACTCTTATTTGTTAATGGTATGCCATTGTGCGTTATTGAATTGAAAAATCCTGCTGATGCAAATGCTACGATTTATGATGCATGGGAGCAAATTAATATCCGCTATTGGAGAGATATTCCACATCTTTTACATTACTGTCCTCTGGCTTGTATTTCTGACGGTGTTAAAACAAGACTTGGAACAGTTCGTACTCCTTATGAGCATTTTTATGCCTGGAGACGTGTGAATGAAGGAGATACTGTATCTACTCTGCCTTTTGAAGAAACCGAAACAATGATAAAGGGTGTTTATGCACCTGAGCGATTCTTAGAGATTTTCAGAGATTATATTTATTTTCAAGATAGCATTT
>CADCDW010000038.1:1034-37950 GCA_902800325.1 uncultured Lachnospiraceae bacterium | reverse complement strand
TCCTTAGAGGCTTCTTAAGAGGATACGGGAAGAAAAAGGGTGGAAGTTTGAAAAAGGCGAAAGCTTTCTGTGTGAAGTTCTGAAGGTTCACAAACCTTTTATATTAAGTGTCCATGATGGGCACTTTATTAAAATATAGCTTTATAGCTTATATATAGGGGATTGGTCAAATGGTATGATAGGGGTCTCCAAAACCTTTGGCGGGAGTTCGATTCTCTCATCCCCTGTTATAATACGAAGCAACGAACTCTATTCGTACTTCGTTATCAAATCTTTGTTGGCAATATGCTATCAAAAAACGAACAGTTGAATAACTGTTCGTTTTTTGTTTAAAAAAAATTTTTCCATATATATAATTTTCTTGTCATAAATAAATATTTGTTATAAAATTATAAGAGAAATTTATGATAGGGTTTGTAATATGAATAAGATAAAAAACTTTCTTAGAGAAAAAAAGATTTAAAAGATAAAATATATTATGTTATTTTGATAGTGGCTTGTTTTTCTGCTTTAATTTCTTTTTTGGCTGATTTAATACAGGGTTTGGATTTCCTGACTATTGTTACTGTATTGATATGTTTTATTTTTTTATTTATACTTCTTTGCGCAAGCGTTAAGTTAAATATTGAAAAAACAGGAAAATATATTTTAGTTTATTTTGTTAATGTACTATTTTTTCCTTTGACATTTTATGTTGGAGGAGGTATCAGCAGTGGCGTAGTATTATGTTATTTGCTTGGATTATTTGTTTTAGGACTTCTGTTGGAAGGAAAAGCGAGAATAATAGCTTATATTATTTGTATATCGGTATTTGAATTTTCTATATATTACAGTTATATTCATCCGGAAAAAGTAAATTTGCTTGAGTTTAAGGATACAATTATTGATATAATAGTAACATTACTTATAATAAGTGCCACAATTGTTTTTATACTTGCCATGATATTAAATGCATATGACAATGAAAGAAAGACATCAGCAGAGCTTACCGAAAAGCTGAGAGAATTATCCGTAAAAGATGAATTATCAGGATTGTATAATAGGCGAGAGTTGTTTAGAAGACTTGATTATATTTATCAATGTAAAATCGGTGAAAGTGTTCCCTCATCAAAAGAGCGTTGCTATATAGCTATGTTCGATATAGATGATTTTAAATCATTAAATGATACATATGGTCATCAATTTGGAGATTTGGTTTTATCGACTATAGCAAAAATAATTAAAAATAGTACATATGAGGAAAAAGGTGAGCTTGCTGCAAGATACGGTGGGGAAGAATTTGTATGTGTAATACGAGCCGACAGCAAAGATGAAGCATTGGACCGTGTGGATAAAATGCGTATAGATATTTTGAAGACAAGGTGGCAGGAAACTCCAAAACTTGTAGTAACTGTGAGTGGAGGATTGACATGCTGTGAAGAATATGATGATTTGAGAGTTGCCATACATGATGTTGATGCTCTATTATATAAAGCAAAGCATGAGGGAAAGAATAAAATTAATGTATAGAGCAATGGAAAAAAGAACTGATTATAGATATTTAATCTGTCTACTTGACAGGGGAATATCAAAATAATCAGCTTTTTGTGTAATTCATGTAAAATACTATTATATATATGTAAAGTATTTGTCAAGATTATTATTTTTTTGTATAATAATTAAGGTAATGTCAGATAAAAAAGCTTTCAGTAAGGGGTTAAGTGTATGAAAAAAATATATATTATTTTTATATTATTATGTATGGTTTTGGTGGTTTCATTTGATGTAAATATTTATGCTTATGATTTTAATGTGGAAACGAGTGATAAATTAAATGAAGATACAGTTGAAGATTATTTTGATGATGAAAGTGATGAATTGACGGAAGAAGCAAGTAGTGATTTGACTGAAGAAACAAGTAGTGATTTGACTGAAGAAACAAGTAATAATATAAATGAAGATTTAACCGGACATGAAGATTATTCAGATGAAGATTATTCAGAAGAATACCATGGATATTGGGAAGTCTTTCTTGATGATATAGAAGATGATTATTCTATTCAATCATCTGATGAAGAGAGCTTTTCGAATAACCTTTTACAGGCAAATAATTACTCAAAATATGATTCAAGAGATTATAATTGTATAACAAGTATAAAAGATCAAGGTAGTTATAATACCTGTTGGGCTTTTTCGGCCCTGGGTTCGGGTGAAGCAAGTATGATTAAACAAGGATATGCTTCTTTATCTGATGAACCTGATTATTCAGAGTATCAGCTTGCATATTTTTTATATAATAATAAAAAAGATCCGTTGCATAATTTAGATAATGATATAGTGACTAACAATACAATTTATAATTTTTTAAATATAGGAGGAAGCAATATTAATTCGGCTTTCGCACTTGCGGGCTGGGTAGGTGCAACAGATGAGGAGGTTGCTCCGTATACAATGACTTCAGGCATGAAATCTTTAACAAATGATTATGCATTCAGTAAGGATACTGTCCATTTGCAAAATGCATATATAGTAGCTAATTTATCATCTGAAAGCAATATAAGTTTGACAAAAAAACTTATTATGGATTATGGTGCTGTAGCAACAGGAATATGTTTTACAAATACGCTTTGCAAATCAATTAGTAATACTTTGGAAAATGGAGATGTTGCATATAATTATAATGGTTCTATGTCATCAAATCATGCTATCATGATAATCGGATGGGATGATAATTTTTCAAAAGATAATTTTAAATCGGGTTATAAACCTACAAATGATGGTGCTTGGCTTATAAAAAACAGTTGGGGAAATGATGCCTCGTCATATCCTTACGTATGGGTATCATATGAGGATATATGTCTTTCCAAAAATCCTGCTGTAGCTTATGTATTTGAGCCTGCCGATAATTATGATTATAATTATCAATATGATGGAACCTATGGATTAGGATATTTACAGGCCTATAACCCTACTATAGCAAATGTATTTACCGTTTCCGGTGGAGATGTAGAAAGTATAGATGCTGTTTCATTTGCATTGTTTCAAAAAAATATAGATTACAGCATCCAAATATATCTGAATCCTACAGATAAATCTAATCCGGAGTCGGGAGTACCTATGTTTGCAACACCGCAGACGGGTAAGACTACATATATGGGTTATATGACTATACCGCTTAAAGAATCGATAATAGTAAATAAAGGAGACACGTTTGCAGTTGTAATTAAATTATCAAGTAAAGATTTTGGATATGTACGCTTTTTTGTTGACGAAGATATGGATGTATATGAGGGTCAGCTGACATTTGATAACAGTGTAGCAAGAGGACAGTCTTTTTATAAGTCAGAGGGAGAAACTTATTATCATGATTGTGTTGATTATGAAGGTGGTGAAGATGTTTCCATAAGATTAAAAGCATACACAAATGTGATTTCCTCAGGTGAGGTAGTTGACAATACAATTGATATATCAAAAACTGATGTAAGTTCTATCGGTGATGTTTCATATACAGGAAAGGCACTTACACCTGAACCAACGATAACATATAATGGTAATACTTTGAAAAAAAATGCAGATTATACTTTATCATATAGCAATAATGTTAATATTGGTACGGCAAGTATTACAATTAAAGGTATAAATAATTATAAAGGAACAAAAACTATAAGTTTTAACATAAGACAAGGGAGTGTCAATATGTACAGGCTATATAATCCAAACAGCGGTGAGCATTTTTATACAGCAAATTCCGGAGAGAGAGATTATTTAGTAAATGTAGGATGGAAATATGAAGGTTTAGGCTGGAAGGCACCAATATCATCATCTTCACCTGTATATCGTCTATATAATCCAAATGCAGGAGATCATCACTATACTATGAGTAAATCAGAAAAAGATTTTTTGGTAAGTGTAGGATGGAATTATGAAGGAATAGGTTGGTATTCAGATGATTCAAAAACTGTCCCACTTTACAGACAATATAACCCAAATGCTATATCCGGAAGCCATAACTATACAGTAAATAAGAGTGAAAACGATTGGCTTGTAAGTCTTGGTTGGCGGGGCGAAGGAATAGGTTGGTATGGATTAAAATAGAAAATGATTATAAGAAAATGTATATCATGAGAATAGAAAAAAGCCAAGGCATTTATTCAAATGCTTTGGCTTCTTCTTTCAGATGTTCTATAAGATAATATAATGACCAGTTCAGATTGGTAGGAGTAACTATAGCTTTAAGTTTAATTCGTTCTAAATTTGTCTTTTTAAATTCAGCAAGAAACTTATCAAGTTTTGCATCCGGTACGCCAAAAAATAAAATCAGCTCCGGCATGCTCCATAGAGCGGGAGCTTTTATATTTGTTTCACTTGATGTGTCAAAGGCAGCAAAGGTTGGCAGTCCCACAATGGATGAAATTAAATCATTTGCCTGATTGGCCTTTAATTCACCAAATTTTAAATCGATTGATTTGGTTATTTTTTCGATTGCACGTTTTTTTTCAATATCTTTGGTATATAATAAAATATTTTTGTCATTCATATGTTATTTCCTCTTGTTTAATAAGTATAAATTGTAAGGATTTTCATCCGAAACATTAATATTTACCTGAAAATAATAGCACATTTTACTTATCATACTCAAGTGAAAATGCAGTAAAATAGCCGATTATCAGTAAATATGTTAAAGTTCACAATTTTTTCACAAAAAATTAGCACTCAACACTTGACTTGGCTAACAACTTGTGCTATTTTAATTATAACAAATAACACATATATAACATTGAATATAAAAAGTGTTATTTGACAATATTAAAAATAACAGGTTTGTAATTAAAAGGAGGAATTGCTTATGTTAGCACCAAGTATTTATAATGGATTTGTTTCAGATTTTTTTGATGATTTTGGAGATATGTTCAGATGTATGCCAAGTTATGTAAAGGACAACAGAACATACAATATGAACACAGATGTTAGGGAGTTTGAGGATCATTATGAGCTTGATATGGAACTTCCGGGTTTTAAAAAGGAAGACGTTAAAGCTGAATTAAAAGATGGTTATCTTACTGTTTCAGCAAAGCATGATGAGTCAAATGACGAAAAGAATGAGGAAGGAAAGTTTATACGTAGGGAAAGATACTACGGAGAGTGCAAGAGAAGCTTCTATGTAGGCAACAATATGACTAAGGAAGATATCAAAGCAAACTTCGAAAATGGAATTCTTAAGCTCAATGTACCAAAGGCAGAAGCAAAGCCTGAGGTTGAAACCGATAACTACATCTCCATAGAAGGCTAAATTTCGGTTGAATAATATTGCTGCGCAATGGCTTTGACAGGCTATTGCGCAGCATTTTTTTAATTAAAATTTTACTTGTATTTTTATGACTCAGGATATACAATGGTAAGGCATGTTTGATTGCAACGGAGGCACATATGGAAAAGAAAGAGATAAATGAACTTAGAAAACTGTTTACATTGGAAAAGTGCGGTATATCTAAGGTTGTTGGATGTTATGTAAATGGAGATAAAGTTAAGCTTGCCAATATAGATGAGTTGTTTGGAGTACTGCCTGAAGAGGAACAGCACAAATATTTTGAAATATTCAGGAAGAGTCTGTCAGGACAGACCGGTAAGAATCTTCTCAATATGGAATTTAATGAGACTGCTAAAGATGAACAAAGAGATTTTTTAATCAGACTTAGGGATAGCGAGTTAAAGGATGAAAAAATATTAGATGAATTTTATGATAAAGTAATAGAATCATATAATTATGTCGGAAATTATATAATTATACTTGCATACCAAAGCTATGATGTGCCAAGTATAACAAGCGATAATATGGAAAATGAAGATGCGTCTGAAGAAGTATACAGGTTTGTACTTTGTTCCATATGTCCTGTTGAATTATCAAAACCGGGACTTGAGTATTTTGAAGTGGAAAATACATTTCATAATAGTGAAAGAAGCTATATGGTAGGACTTCCGGATATGGGATTTTTATTTCCGGCATTTACCGAAAGATGCGAAGACAGGGACAGATTACTTCTTTATACAAAGGATTCAAAGGAATTTGATATAGGATTTATGAATTATGTACTTAATTGCCGTGTACCTATTCCTGCACCAAGACAGAAAGATATATTTAATGAAATAATTACAGAGACATTGGAAGATGAATGCGACTATGAGACGGTAAAAAATATACATGAGGAACTTTCTTCGATAATTGAAACAAGAAAGGAAGATCCTACGGTTCCGGAAACCATTTCAAAAAAAGAAATAAAAACTATCTTTGAAAACAGCGGTGTTAATGTTGAAAGGATGGAAAACTTTGACAGGCGTTATGATGCACATTTTGAGGAAGAAAAAGAAGAAGAGAAAAGCTTTTATGTAAAAAATCTATATCCCGCAGCCAATAAGGTGGAGATAAAGACCGCAAATGTATCAATTAAAGTTGATGCAGACAAGATGGATGTAATCGAAACAAAAATTATAGATGGAAAAAAATGTCTTGTAATAAGAGTTGATGAAGAACTCATTGTTAATGGGATAAGAGTGAACTAACATAAAAAACTTGTAGTTAACAGGATAAGAGTGAACTAACATGAAAAACTTGTAGTTAACGGGATAAGAGTGGACTAAAATGAAAAACTTTTTAAGGGGATTAAAAGCAGGTATACCTATTGGTCTTGGATATCTTTCGGTATCCTTTACATTTGGTATAGCAGCAATTTCATATGGACTTAACTGGTGGCAGGCGATTCTTGTATCTATGACAACAGTTACATCTGCAGGACAGTTTGCAGGTATCGGAATGATGGCAGAACCCGGACTTTATTGGCAGATGCTGATTTCACAAATAACAATTAATATCAGATATTCTTTTATGTCTATATCTATAGGACAAAAGGCCGATAGCAGGTTTAAAGGTGTATACAGATGGTTGCTCGGTTTTTTTATGACAGATGAAATATTTGCTGTGGCGAGTCAGGAGGAGAGTGTCAAACGATCATTCTTTCTTGGACTTTCAGTTATACCATATATAGGTTGGAGTGCCGGTACTGCAATAGGCGCATTACTTGGTAATGTGCTGCCTGAAAGGATTATGAGTGCACTTGCACTTGCGATATATGGTATGTTTATAGCTATAGTTGTTCCGGAGATGAAAAAAGCAAAGCCGGTTATACTGGCTGTTGTGCTTGCATTTGGATTTAGCTCCATGTTTTACTATATTCCACTTTTAAAAATGGTTTCGAGCGGATTATCGATAAGTATATGTGCTATAGTAGCGGCACTTATATGTGCACTTATTTTCCCGGTTGAGGAGGATTCGGAAAATGAATAATCTACAGTTTTTTTTATATCTGCTTGTACTTGCAGGATCAACCTATCTTATAAGGGTAATACCTTTTGTAGCCATAAAAGAAAAAATAAACAATAAATATGTACGTTCTTTTTTATACTACATTCCCTATGCGGTGCTTACTGCTATGACACTTCCTGCGGCATTGTATGCTACAAGTTCGGTTATATCAGCACTTGCCGGTATAGTTGTTGCAATTATTTTGGCATATAGAAACAAGAGTCTTACTGTGGTCGCAATTTTTGCATGCCTTGCGGTATATATTACAGAACTGTTTATTTGAGTTTAATCACGGAAGAAAAATGCCTGTATATACTTTTGCATTTACAATAATCAAAATAATAAATAATTAAGTATTATTTAATACCGGAATAGTTGAAATCACTTCCATAATAGGATAAAATACCCTATGTGGGGGGTGCTTTTTATGAAATGTCCGACTTGTGGAAGTGAAAACAAAAATACTAATATTAAATGTGAGGTATGCGGTACCGTGCTTCATCCTGAAGAGGAGGATTATTCTCTTTTTGATTCAAATATAAACCCAAAGTATGTTGATAGACAAAAAACTGTAAATAGATTAGAGTATATAAATAAAAGAAAGAAAGGTATAGGCTGCTTATCAAATGTTATCATTTCTGCTATTTTGATTCCTTGGATATTGGCAGGTCTTGCCTTTATAGGGGTTAGTCTTTATTCCATTATATCCAACATTAAAGTATCAAAAAATTATGATGAAACAGAAGCAACGCTTGTTGATTATGTTAAAAAAAGTGACATCGAGGGTAAGGATTACTATATAGCTATTTATGAGTTTGAGGTTGATGGTGTTAAATATACTGCTTCTCCTGATAAAGAAGGCTCAAAAAACAGCTATAAAAAGACTGCAAAGGTTAAGTATAATCCGGAATATCCAAATGAAAATCTTATGGCTTCCGGTTGGGGAAGTCTGCTTGCAACCGGTATAGTTATGGAAATAATTGTAGCTATAATTTATAGAGTTATCAGACGAAAATTAAAAAGGATGTCTGATATGGTAGATGAAGCGATTTCAGAAGAAATAAGTGATATGCATGGGGAGGAATGACGTATGTGGATTGGAATAGTTATAGCGATTATAGTAATTATCGCTATATTAATAATCGGTATGTATAATAGTTTTGTGAAGCTGGACAATAAGGTTAACGAAGCATTTTCTACCATGGATATCTATCTTGTAAAGCGTTGGAATATGATTCCGAAACTTGTGGATGTGGTTAAGGCTTATGCCGCACATGAAAGGTCAACTTTGGAAGGTATAGTGAGTCTGAGAAACGGTTCTTATGATAGTATGACCGAGGCTGATAAGATAAAGACAAATATCGAACTTTCAAAAGGGATAAATAAGATGATGGCGGTTGCAGAAGGATATCCGGAGCTTAAGTCTAACGAGAATTTTATTGATTTAAGCAATAAGCTCTTTAAGGTTGAGGATGAAATTGCCAATTCAAGAAAGTATTATAATGGAGTGGTCAGGCTTTTTAATAATAAGACGGAAACATTTCCGGGCAATATATTTGCAAAGATATTTGGTTTTAGTTCAAAGCAGATGTTTGAGGCAGAGAGTTTTGAAAGAAATGATGTGGGGATAGATATTTAGTACACCAAAAAATATGGCGGAATTTATAAAAAGTATAATGTTTTTTAAGGGGGAATTGTTATGAGAAGTAGTATAAAAGTAAAATGGCTTTTATCAGCTGTTTTGATTTCTGTTTTCATATGCATTTCTTTTAATAGTATCAATTCATATGCTGTTTGTGATGTGTCTTATAATAAAGCTGATAATTTGTCTTATGAGAGGAGTTCGTTTAAGCAAAATAATGATGTATTATTTGATGATGACGAGTCTGATGAGAGTGTAGTCGGATATGATAACTATACGCCAAGTGAAAATCCCGATTATGAATTATTTGAATATGTTATAGACAGGTATAACATTGATATCGTTGTAAATGAGAATAACCGTCTGGATATTACAGAGACACTGGTTGTTAATTTTAATGTCCCAAAGCATGGGATATACCGGACGATTCCTCTTAAAAATACAGTTGTAAGACTTGATGGATCAACCTCTAAAAATCGAACTCAGATTACCAATATTAACATTAATAATGAATATGAAAAGCAAAGAGAAAATAATTCATTAAAGCTCAAGATAGGTTCGCCAAATGTGACAGTAACGGGCGCTCAGTATTACACTATAAGCTATACCTACAATCTTGGTAAGGATCCTGTGAAGGATTATGATGAGCTTTATTTTAATATAATTGGTCCGGAGTGGGAGGATACTGTTATCGGAAATGTAGCCTTTACCATAACTATGCCAAAGGAATTTGATGAAAGCAAGCTTGGATTTTCATCAGGTTATGAGGGTAGTACCGATAGTAGCGGGATTATATATGAGGTTGATGGAAATGTTATAACAGGAAGTTATAAAGGAATTCTTGAACCAAGGCAGGCATTGACTGTTAGATGTGAGCTTCCGGAAGGGTATTTTGTCGGAGCAGGACTTGATATAAATGTAAGAGATTATATAATGTTTGCAATTCCGTTTGGTTTTCTTATTATAGCATTTTTAATATGGTTTATATTTGGTCGCGATGACAAGGTTATAGAAACAGTAGAATTTTATCCGCCGGAAGGTTTTAACAGTCTTGAAGTAGGCTTTTTATATAAGGGTAAGGCAGATAATATGGACGTTGTATCCTTGCTGATATATCTTGCCAATAAGGGTTATATTAAGATTTCTGAATTTAAAGAGAAAAATTTTCTATCAAAAAAAGATGGATTCAAGATAACTAAGCTTAAGGATTATGATGGCAATGATTTAAACGAAAGATTATTTTTAAAAGGTCTATTTAAGATGAATTACGGAAAGGGGATTTTGTTAAAAGATGGAGTCCCTTATAACGAAGAAGAAAGAATGGAAGTAACTTCGACAGATCTTTATGACAGCTTTTATCGTACGACACAAAAAATTCTTTCCAATGTAAATAATAAGGAAAATAAGTACAAGATTTTTGAAAAAAAGGCATCAAAGAAGTCCGTATTTATCGTGCTTATGATTGTTGCTTCATTTGTGCTTATAAATATCCCACCGATTTTTACATATGGTATGCCGGAAGTTCTTCCGTTTGCAATTATATTTCCTGGTATAGGTTTTTCTGTCATGTTTAGTATGTTATTTGGAAAGAATCATACTGTTTATGTCAATGGAAAAGCAAAGACTTCGAGATTGTTCTCAAACATATTTGGAATAGTCTGGGGACTTGGTTTTGGCGGGATACCTTGGGTAGCGATAGTATTGCCTTTGTTGTTGATAGATAAGTGGTATTTGGTTGGATATATTTTTGGGATAATTTGTATAGCAGGCATGATTATGTGTCTTGTATATCTTCCAAAGAGAACCCCTTATGGCAACAAAATGCTCGGCAAAGTAAAAGGTTTTAAGAATTTCCTTGAAGTTGCGGAAAAAGATAAGCTTGAGATGATGGTTATGGAACAGCCGGATTATTTCTATAATATACTTCCGTATACCTATGTACTTGGAGTATCGGATAAATGGATTAAGAAATTTGAAACCATAGCATTGGAAGCTCCTTCGTGGTATGACGGAGCCTACTTTAGTACTGCTGCATTTGGTGCTTTTATGGGTTCAACTATGGCAGCAGCCAACACCGCTATGAGTTCGAGTCCGTCAAGCGGCTCATCAGGAGGTTCCGGTGGAGGCTCATCAGGAGGTGGCTCCGGAGGCGGTGGAGGCGGCTCATGGTAAAATGTAGATAAATGAGACATAGTGACAGGCGCGCTGATACACTTTAAGGTACACGCACAGCTCGCTGGCGCTCACGCTGTGCTTAGTACCTAAAGTGTGTCAGCGCGCCTGTCCAAGTGTAACATTATTCTTCCTCTAACATGTAATACTTTTCATAAGATTCAACAAGCTTTGTGTCAAGTACGTCTCGTTCAATACTTAAATCACTCAATTTCTTTGAGTTGGTTGCGTTTTCGGGTGCATTTATTTCGTCGTCGATTTGGGAAATCTTATCTTCCAGGTCGGCGATTTCTTTTTCAATTTTTTTAAGGTCGTTTTCTCGTTTTCTTGCTTTTGCCAGTGCCTCTTTATTTTTCAGGTAGGCCTCTTTATTAGACATGGTTGTATTGTTACCGGCTGCACTGGAGATTTCAATTTCGCTTATTGGAGTGGCATCATCGGAAATTGGTGAAAATACACCGGCATTTATACTATCTGATTTAGTGCTTGTGTTTTTTGCTTCAGCCTCATATATAATGTCTTTATGACTCTCATAATAATCATAATTACCTATAAATGAATATATTTTTTTATTCTTTAACTCCACTATCCTTGTAGATATCTTGTTTATAAAATATCTGTCATGGCTTACGCAGAGTACTGTTCCGGTGTAGTTCCTTATAGCTTCTTCAAGTATTTCTTTGGAGTGTATGTCGAGGTGGTTGGTAGGCTCGTCAAGTATAAGGAAGTTTGCCGGAGAGAGCATAAGCTTGGCAAGTGATACACGTCCTCGTTCACCACCTGAAAGGTCACCTATTTTTTTAAATACGTCATCACCTGTAAATAAAAATGCTGCCAGAACATTTCTTATTCTTGTGTTATTTAAATCAGGATATGCATCTGATATTTCTTCAAATATTGTCTTATGAAGTGATAGTACCTGATGCTCCTGGTCGTAGTAGCCTATCTTTACTCTGGAGCCAAGTATAACCTGACCGCTGTCCTTGGTCACAAGACGATTTATAATCTTTAGGATGGTTGTTTTTCCGGTTCCGTTGGCGCCGATTAAACATACATGTTCGCCACGTTTTACTTCTATATTCAAATCTGTAAAAAGCTTATTGTCACCAAAGGATTTAGTAAGTTCCTTTATTGTAAGTACATCATTTCCGCTTTCTACTGATGGGGTAAGTGATAGCTTCATTTCAGCATTTACCTCAGTAGGCTTTTCAAGACGTTCAATTTTATCGAGCATTTTTTCACGGCTTTCGGCACGTTTTATGGACTTTTCCCTGTTAAACTGCTTTAACTTGTTGATAACTGCTTCCTGATGCTTTATCTCCTGTTGTTGATTAAGATATGCTTTCATTTGAGAAGCTCTGATTTCGGCACGTTTACCTGAATAATATGTATAATTACCATGATAGATAATAGCTTTGGTATTATCAATCTCGACTATTTTGGTAGCAATTTTATCTATGAAATATCTGTCATGGCTTACGATTATAACACTGCCCGGATATGATGAAAGAAAGTTTTCAAGCCAGGCTATAGAAACCATATCAAGATGGTTGGTGGGCTCATCAAGAATTATAATATCAGGCTTTGTAAGGAGAAGTTTTCCTAAAGCAACTCGCATTCGCTGCCCGCCGGAGAGGGAGTTGATATGTCTGTCATAATCTGCTTCAGTAAATCCAAGTCCCTTAAGAACACCTGTAACTTCACTTTTATAGGCGTATCCATTTTCATGGTCATACTGTGTAGAAAGCTTGTTATATGTATTCATAATCTTTTCAAGCTCTTCGCCTGTGGCATGTTTCATATCATTTTCAAGACTGCGGATTTTCTCCTCCATGTCTATCAGGTATCGTTTTGTCTCAAGCATCTCTGCATAGATGGTATTGTCAAATGAGATGTCCTGATGTTGGGAAAGATATCCGATAGTTGTGTCCTTTGCTATGACAATCTGTCCGTTATCGGCGGTTTCCTCACCCATAATTATCTTAAGAAGAGTTGTTTTTCCGGAGCCATTTATGCCGACTATGGCGAGCTTTTCTTTTTCTTCTATATGAAATGAAACATCAGAAAGTATCTGATTGATTCCATATGCTTTGCTTATATTTTGAACTGCGAGTATCATTGGTTAGTCTCCTTTAATATAGATATAAACATAGAAATTGTTTCGTAAAATGGTTAAGCTTTTAAACTATCTGATTTTACAAAACTCCATATAAATCAAATTATTTTATTGAACTAAAAGTATTCTAACGTTGACAGTATAACAAGAATAAAATGTGTATGCAAGAAAAAATAAAAGCAAACACCGATGGATTGTTACCGGCTTAAGGGAAATCAAAGTGACATATCAAATCTGTCCGTTTTTTGGTTATATTGATTTATTTATTCTAATTTACTATAACTTTTTTACTAGCAAAAGATGGAAAAAACAGTATATAAGTGGTAAAATAACGAGGTAAAATATTTCTTAAGGAGATACATATGTTTAACAATAAATCAAAATCCGCAAGAAAAGAAGTGGAAGCAATATTTAACGAGATACAGATTAATTTAGAAAACAACTACAAGGATTTGGCTATCGGTGCGAGAAAAAATGCAGAAAAAAGGATAGGAGAGTTAAAGTCTGATGGTTCCTTAAGTGATAAGGACTATGCCAAGCTTAAGACTACTCTTGATGATTATACAAAGCGTATGGAAGGATATCATCATTAAAATTCGGATATCAAGAACAGACTCTGTCGAAATATTCAGGTACAAGCATAAAGTGAGTGACAGCAAGCTATGCGTGCGCCTAAATATTTCTATAGAGTCTGTTTCAAAGTATGCATTATAGAGAGGGAAAATATGCACAGAAAAATTATTGACTTTTTAAAAATGCTTATACTTGCTATTGGTCTTATACTTCTATTTGTTGTATACAAAAAGAGTGATAGCAATCGTGGTGGAGATTATGTTTATCAGACGGTTTATGATTTTGCCATGGGAACTTCAGTACAGGTTAATATCTATGGTAATAAGGATAAAAGCTTTAAACCGGAAAATGTGGTTGATGAAATTAAGGAACTTGATGAAAAGCTGATTTCATGGCGAAGTAAAGATAGTGAGTTATATAAATTGAATCATGAGTATAAAGTTGGAGAGCCTTATTATATAAGCCAAGAACTGATGAAGCCGCTTATGGATTCTGATATTCTTTCACATGACAGCTTTGGTGCACTTGACCTTACCATAAGACCGATTGCAAAGCTGTGGAATATTGAGGAAGCAACAGCGGAAAATTTCACCATTCCGACGGATAAGCAAATAAAAGAAGCATTAAAATATGTTGATTATGATGCCGTAGATGTAGTTATGTATGAGGATGATAATTATATCGTGTTTGATAAGGAAGGTATGATGCTTGACCTTGGTTCGACCGGAAAGGGGTATGCACTTGATGTAGCATATGAAAACCTTGTTGAGCATAATATAAGCGGAGCAATGGTTAGCGTTGGAGGGAGTATTCTTATATATGGAGAAAAGACCGGTAGCGGTACTGAAAATGAAACGTGGAAGGTTGGAATCCGTAATCCGAAGGGCAGTCAGGATGATATGCTCGGTTATCTTGAATATCCGTGTGAGAAAGGTTTAAAAAGATTCATCTCAACCTCCGGTAGTTACGAAAAATATATCGATAAGGACGGAATAAGATATCATCATATATTTGACAGCAGCACGGGATATCCGTCTTCATCGGGCCTTGCGGGAGTGACGGTTGTTTGTGATAATGGACTTAAAAGTGATGGATTATCCACTGCATGTTTTGTACTTGGGTATGAAAAGTCGCTTGATTTGTTAAAATACTATAATGCGGAGGCAATATTTATAGATGAGGATAATAGTGTGAAGGTTACGGAAGGACTTAAGGATATATATATAGATAATAAATAAGCTAAAGTGAAACCTATGATTTAATAAACAAATAGCAGATATACTATAATGCAAAAAATGTATTTGAGTCCGTTTTATTACCCATATCATATTTTTTTGCGATTTTCTTCTGTTAAGGGCTTGATAATTGTGGTACAATAACGGATGAAAGTAAATAATGAACGTTCATATTTGTGAGATATGAGGATATACCAATTTATTGAAAGGATTCTTTGATATGAGAAAATTATTGGCTGTTGTTGATATGCAAAAGGATTTTATAGATGGTTCGCTTGGAACCGACGAGGCAGTTAAGATAGTTGATAATGTGGCTTCGTATATAGAAAAATGTGAGAAGGACGGTTTTGATATCGTCTTTACAAGAGATACACATGGCGAGGATTATATGGATACGCAGGAAGGAAGAAAACTTCCGGTTATTCATTGTATAAAAGATACAGAAGGATGGCAGATAGATAAAAAACTCATAAAATATACAGAGGGTAAGCTTATATTTGATAAGCCTACATTTGGAAGTGTTGAGCTTATGAATTATGTTGCAGAAAAAGGCTATGACGAGATACATTTGCTGGGCCTTTGTACGGATATATGTGTTATTTCAAATGCTATGCTTGCTAAGGCAGCACTTCCTGAAGCAAAGATATGCGTTGTGGAAAACTGCTCGGCGGGAGTTACTCCTGAAAGCCACAACAATTCGCTTGAGGCGATGAAGTCCTGTCAGATTGAAATAGTATAAATAATTTGACGTTTTTTTTATCGTTTTGTCGGAGACATATATATGTCGTATAAGGAGAATTAGTTAAATGATTAAGGCCTGGGAACATTTTAAAACAATTACAAAACATAAAATTGAGGTTATGAAAAACTGTTTCGCATGTGGACTTTATAAGCAGGGACTTTTGCATGATTTGTCCAAGTATTCATGGACAGAATTTTCTATGGGTGCGAAGTATTATCAGGGAGACAGAAGCCCCAATGATGCAGAAAGAGAAGATAAGGGTTATACAGAAGCGTGGCTTCATCATAAGGGAAGAAATAAACATCATCTCGAATACTGGATTGATTATAGCGTGGATAAGTCTAAAGGTATCGTAGGTATGCCTATGCCAAAAAGATATGTTATAGAAATGTTCTGTGACAGAGTTGCTGCCTGTAAGATATATCAGAAGGATAATTATGACAAGAAAAATCCTTTGGAGTATTATATGAAGGGCAGAGCAGGGAAGCTTTTGCATGAGGATACCAAAAAATTGCTTGAAAAGTATCTTCATATGTGTGCCGAAAAGGGTGAGGATTTTACTTTTAGATATATAAAAAACAAAGAAGTAATTCCTATGAGAAGGGATATATTAAGCAGAATTGTAGCTTTTTTCTTACGGATAAAGGAGTCTTTAAAAATAAGAACCGGTAAAGTTGATAAGTAATATATTTTTGTACTTTTAGCAAGTGAAGATTAATATAAGTTGAGGGATAACTATGCAATTTACACATTTACATGTCCATACAGAATACAGTTTGCTGGATGGTTCTGCAAAGATTAAGGAGCTTGTTCATAGAGCTAAGGAACTGGGGATGGAGGCTCTGGCCATAACTGACCATGGAGTTATGTATGGTGCAATTGATTTTTATAAAGCATGTAAGTCTGAGGGGATAAAGCCAATCATTGGCTGCGAAGTATATGTTGCTCCGGGTTCAAGATTTGACAGGGAGGCGCAAAGAGGTGATGAGAGATATTATCACCTTATTTTGCTTGCGGAAACGGATGAGGGATATAAAAATCTTTCAAAGATTGTTACCAGAGGTTTTACCGAAGGCTATTATTATAAGCCACGTGTAGATATGGAAGTTTTAAAAGAATTTCATGAAGGTGTAATATGCCTGAGTGCATGTATAGCCGGAGAGGTTGCGGTACATTTAAGGAAAAATGACTATGAGAAAGCTAAGGAAGCAGCTATAAGACATAGGGATATATTTGGTGACGGTAATTACTTCCTTGAGATGCAGGATCATGGAATACCTGAGCAAAGGATAGTAAATCAGGGGGTAATGAGACTTTCAAAAGAACTTGGTATCCCTATGGTTGTAACCAATGATTCACATTATATCAAGGCAGAGGACGCAGAGGCACATGATATATTGCTGTGTATCCAGACCGGGAAAAAAGTTTCAGATCAGGATAGAATGAGATATGAAGGCGGTCAGTTCTATTTAAAGTCTGCTGATGAGATGGAGGCTCTTTTTCCGTATGCCAAGGAGGCATTGGAAAATACAAATAAGATTGCCGAAAGATGTAATGTTGAGATTGTTTTCGGAGAGCAAAAAGTACCTAAGTTTGATGTGCCGGATGGATATGATTCGTATACTTACCTAAAAGAATTGTGTGAAGCGGGACTTTCTAAAAGATATAATCCGGTTACAGATGAATTAAGAGAAAGATTATCATATGAATTAAATACAATTAAAAATATGGGTTATGTAGATTATTTCCTGATTGTATGGGATTTTATCAAATATGCCAAAGATCATGATATACCGGTTGGTCCGGGAAGAGGATCGGCGGCAGGAAGTATAGTTTCTTATTGCCTGGAAATTACCAATATCGAACCGATTAAGCTGAATCTGCTCTTTGAAAGATTTCTTAATCCTGAAAGAGTGACTATGCCCGATATAGACGTTGATTTCTGTGTTGATAGAAGACAGGAGGTTATAGACTATGTTGTTGAAAAGTATGGAAAGGAAAAGGTTGTTCAGATAGTTACATTTGGTACGATGGCAGCCAAGATGTGTGTACGTGATGTAGGACGTGCGCTTGATCTTCCATACAATTTATGCGATATGGTTGCAAAGACTATACCAAATGACCTTGGTATGACTATACCTAAGGCACTTGAGGTTAATCATGAATTTAAGGAAATGTACGATAACAATCCGGAAATTCATAAGCTTATAGATATGTCTATAAAGCTAGAAGGACTTCCGAGACATGCATCTATGCATGCGGCAGGAGTTGTTATCGGCAGAGAATCCATAGACGAATATGTTCCTTTATCAAGAGGAAAAGAGGCAGCTATAACTACGCAGTACAATATGACAACCATAGAGGAACTTGGACTTCTTAAGATGGACTTTCTTGGACTTAGAAATCTTACGGTTATACATGATGCAATCAATCTTATAAAAGATAATCATGGTATTGAAATAGATATAGATAATCTTGATTTCAATGATAAGGCTGTATATGATATGATTTCGTCCGGTAAAACAGAAGGCGTATTTCAGCTTGAAAGTACCGGTATGAAGAACTTCATGAAGGAATTAAAACCTGCCAATATAGAAGATATTATAGCAGGTATCTCTCTTTACAGACCGGGACCTATGGATTTTATACCGCTTTATATAAAAGGCAAGGAACATCCCGAGCAGGTTGTATATGATCATCCTGCGCTTGAAAAGATACTTGCACCTACTTATGGTTGTATAGTATATCAGGAGCAGGTTATGCAGATAGTTATGGAACTCGCCGGGTATACACTCGGAAGAAGTGACCTGGTTAGACGTGCCATGTCTAAAAAGAAAGCGGATGTCATGCTTAAGGAACGACAGAATTTTGTATATGGTAATGAAGCAGAAAATGTACCGGGCTGTATAAGCAGAGGGATAAGTGAGTCTGTTGCCAATAAAATATTTGATGAGATGACTGATTTTGCCAAGTATGCATTTAATAAATCACATGCAGCGGCTTATGCTGTGGTAGCGTTTCAGACTGCATACTTAAAGTGCCATTATCCCGTAGAATATATGGCGGCTCTTATATCCTCAGTTAAAATTAACAGTGGTAAGGTTGCAAAATATATTCAAAGCTGTAGAGCTATGGGTATAAAGATACTTCCACCTGACATTAACCTTGGAAGAGGAGATTTTTCAACTTCGGGCGATGCTATAAGATATGGTCTTTCGGCAGTTAAAAGTGTGGGAGACGGCGTAACGGAGATAATCAGAGAAGAAATAGATAAAAACGGACCATTTAAGAATCTTGAAGATTATGTAACAAGACTTTCCAATAAGGAAGCCAACAAGAGAACCATAGAGAGCTTTATCCTTGCCGGAGCATTTGACAGCTTTGGATATAACAGAAGACAGATGATGATAGTATATCCAAAGATACTTGAGAAGGTTGGACGTGATAAGAAAAATGCCATGTCCGGTCAGATGTCGCTTATGGATTTCCTTGGGGAAGAGGAAAAGACAGATTTTGAGGTGGCTTATCCGGATGTGGAAGAGTATGACAAGGAAGATTTGCTTGCAGCAGAAAAGGATATGCTCGGAGTATATCTAAGCGGTCATCCTCTGGATGATGTTATGGATATAATAAATGAAAGAGCTACAGCAAGCTCGATTGACTTTGTAAATGAAGATGATTCTGACGGCCAATCGGCTTCAGACGGAAGTACTGCCGTAACGAGTGGATTATCCGGCTCAGAAGGTGGATTTAATGTAAAGGATAAGGTACCATATACCGTAGGCGGACTTATAGAAACGGTTACTATCAAGACTACCAAACGTGGAGATACCATGGCTTTTGTAACCCTTGAGGATTTGTATGGTGAGCTTGAAGTTATAGTCTTTCCAAGAGATTATACAAGGTTTAAAGACAAACTCATTAAAGACAGTAAGGTGCTTATAAAAGGTAATGCGTCTGTGTCAGAGACAGAGGCCAAACTCATACTTTCGGAACTATATACCATAGATGAATTGAAGATGGATCTTGAAGCAGAAAAAAAAGAAGTATGGGTATGTTTTGAAGATGAAAATAAATATAATGAAGTTGAAAAACAGTTTCTTAATATACTGGGTGAGCATAGAGGCAGGAGTGAAGTTTTCGTCCAGCTTTTGAATCCGCGCTCGTTGAAACGTATGGGAAACAGGTTCAGAGTGCTTGCTGATGACAGCCTGATAAAGGAGCTTGAAGATAATTACGGCGAGAAAAAAGTATTGGTCAGAGAGAAGAAGTAGGTTTTTATATTTGATGAATTATAAGAGGTTTGATATATGCTAATCACATCAGCTTCAAATGAAAAATTGAAAAATATCAAAAAGCTTTCCAAGTCTTCAAAGGAAAGAAACGAACAGTCACTTTTTATCGTTGAAGGTATAAGGATGTTTCGTGAGATACCACCGGAGGAAATTGAATCCGTATATGTTTCGGAAACCGGAGCAGTAAAGTTTGAAGACGAACTTAAAGCTGCACTTGGAAAAGATTATCAAAGCAGGGATGATTATTATGTTGTATCGGATAGAGTTTTTTCGGGCGTTTCCGATACGGGCACTCCTCAGGGCATACTTGCATTGGTGAGACAGAAGGTAAATAATTTATCTATTGTATTAAACGAAAAATGCGAAAAGTCTGAAAAGCCTGAAAAGGTTGAAAAGTCTGAAAAGGTTGAAAAGTCTGAAAAGCCTGAAAAGGTTGAAAAGTCTGAAAAGTCTGAAAAGATTGAAAAGTCTGAAAAGCTTGAAAAAACTGAAAAGATTGAAAAGTCTTATGAGGTTTTAAGCTTGGAAGATAACGGATTAGATGCTTCGGATAATGCTTTCATACTCATAATCGAAAAACTACAGGATCCGGGTAACTTAGGCACGATAATCAGAACTGCAGAAGGGGCAGGTGTAACAGGGATTATCATAAGCAGTGATTCGGTGGATATATATAATCCAAAGGTAGTCCGTTCTACTATGGGTTCTATATTTCGTATGCCGGTTTATGTATCGGATGATTTGATACGTGATATAGAATGCTTAAAGGAAAAAGGGATAACAGTATATGGTGCTCATTTAAAAGGTCAGAATATATATGATAAGAATTTTAAAGCATCTTGTGCATTTCTTATCGGTAATGAAGGAAACGGATTGTCAGAGGAAGTAAGTAAGACCGCAGAAGAACTTATAAAAATTCCGATGAAAGGTAAGGTTGAATCACTCAATGCTGCAATTTCTACTGCGGTTATTGCTTATGAAGTGTTGAGGCAGAGGATGTGAAATCTGTATAAAAAAATGTGATACACTGCATAAGTATTAGCCGTTCGGCAGGAAATCACAGTTATTTTTCTATAAAAATATAAATTAATAATATAAATTATAAATGACAAGTTGATATTGACTTGTCATTTTATACATGATACAATACGAGTAATCGAAAATGTACTAAAATTAGATGAAAATGATTTAAAACTTGACAAAAATGGCAATTCTGTATACATTGCGTATATACAGAAGGAGGCGATACTATGAAAGTCAAGTTCAGAGAAGTAGGTAACAGTTTAACAATAACTATTCCTAAAGATATAGTCAAAGTCCTTAATTTAAAACAAGGAATGGAGGCAGAGGTTAATATGAAAGATAATAAAATTACGGTTGATCCGATTAAGACAACATCCAATATATCGATAAAGTCTTTATTTAAAGATTACAATGGTGATTATAAACCTAACGAGATTGATTGGGGTGAAAAGAGAGGAAGCGAAATATGGTAAAACAAGGAGATATTATCAGGATTGATTTTAGTCCTGTTGTTGGACATGAAGAAGATAACTATAGCCCCGGATTAGTTGTCAGTAATGATGACTATAACGAGTTTTGTGGTGGGATTATTTTAGTTTGTCCTATTTCGTATGCTAAAGATTTTCCTTTACATATAGATTTACCTAAAGACTTATCAACAGATGGAAAAGTTTTGTGTGAACATATCAGAGCATTAGATGTCAATGCAAGAAAATATAAATATATTGAAACTGTTTCAGACGAATTCATAAAAGATATTTCAGATATATTAAAGGCATGTGTAGATGTTAATGTTAAGGCAAGTGATGTCTGATAAGTATGTAAAAATATTTGAGGGAAAAGGAGTCTGTATGATGAAAATACATGATAAAATATTTAAAAGAATCAAAGAACTTGGTATGACTCAGAAGGAGTTTTCTGAAAAAACAGGAATTCCCCAAAGCACTATAAGTGATTGGAAAGGTAAGAACTTAAATCCTGCTGTTGATAAGATAATGATAATTTGTAATGTGCTTGATATGTCACCAAACGAATTGCTTTCAGCTTCAGCCGATAGTGAAAAGTATAATGCACCGGGTACATTGATAGTTGAAAAGGATTCGGTTGAATATGAGATAGTAAATGAATTTAGGCATCTTGATGATGACCAAAAACTTAGGCTGATCGGTTATATGAATGCATTGAAGGATTTGAAAAAATAGATTGGGGTTTGCAGATATAAGACTGCACATTGTTGCAGTCTTATTTTTTATAGCACAATACGAACAATAGCAGATATACGAATAATTTACCATAATAGAAACTTGACACCATATATGGCACCATATTATAATACAAGAAAGGAAGTAATTAAATGTCAAAATTAGAAAGGCTGATTGACAAAATCAATAGTTTACCAAATGATTTAAGATTTGAAGAAATAAAAAAAGTATTAATTTACTATGGATACTCTTTATCATCAAAGAAAGGGAGTCATTTTACTTTTAGAAAGGATGGAGAAAACCCTATTACTATCCCTGTCCATGGAAAAGCAGGGATTAAGAAAACCTATGTTGAAGAGATAAAAAAAATAATCGAAAAGGAGAATGAAAAAAATGAATAAAGATTTAAGCTATTATTTATCTTTACCTTATAAGATGGTTATTACACCTGATGTGGAGGAAGGTGGATTTACTGTTTCGTGTCCTGAGCTTCCCGGATGTTTAACTTGTGTCGATAAAATTGATGATATTTTTCCGATGTTTAACGATGCGAAGAAATGTTGGCTTGAGGCAGCGTTAGAAGAAGGCATTGAAATTAACGAACCTATACCTGATGAAAAATATTCGGGACAATTTAAGATAAGAATGCCAAAAAGTCTTCATAAATCTTTAGCAGAACATTCAAAACAAGAGGGCATAAGTATGAATCAGTATTGTTTATATCTGTTGGCTAAAAATGATGCTGTTTATAATGTATCAATTTAGTTTAAAATATTTAAAGCTAAATAAGATTAAGTTGTACATTTCCTCTGTCGAAAAAGGTTATAATTTGCAAAATTATAACCTTTTATTTTTTTGTTTTTTTAACATAAAACAAAAATCCGCAACATATATATCTTATGTACACATGATTTAAGATATATAAGGGAGGAAATAATTTAATGACAGAGAAAATCTTAAACAACAATCAAGTCGTAGTAGCTGGAGAAATTGTATCGGACTTTAAATTCAGTCACGAAATATTTGGAGAAGGTTTTTATATGGTTGACCTTATTGTGAGTAGATTAAGCGATGCTCATGATGTTATACCGCTTATGGTGTCTGACAGACTGTTCGATGTGGAAAAATCGCATATTGGTGAAAAGGTTTTGGCAAAAGGACAGTTCCGCTCGTACAACAAGCATGAAGAGAGTAGAAACAGACTGATTCTCTCGGTATTTGTAAGAGAAATTGAGGTGTTGAATGACGAGGATGACAGGGACAATAAACCTAACCAGATTTATCTGGATGGATACATATGTAAAGAACCTATCTACAGAATGACACCTCTTGGAAGAGAAATTGCAGATATACTTCTTGCAGTAAACAGAGCCTATGGTAAGTCTGATTATATCCCGTGTATATGCTGGGGAAGAAATGCAAGGTTTGCCGGAAAGCTTGAAGTAGGTGAGCATGTAGCCGTATGGGGCAGGATACAAAGCAGGGAATACCAAAAAAAGGTAGGAAATGATGAGATAGTAAACAAGGTAGCATACGAGGTTTCTGTCAGCAAAATGGAGTGCCTCGAATAGCAAATTTAATTTTCAAAAAAATGAAAAAAATATATGGATAGAAACTATAACGAAGGACACAATATGTTGTTGACATCCATATATCATAATGCTATAATAACTCTCGAATTAATGGTAGAGGCGCGGGATTTAAGAGTATTCCATCAGATGTCTTAGAGCAGGTGAAGATGGATGAAAGGGAAGACCGCCGAAGGGGGTTTTTGTCTAAGCGAAAGCTTTCCTGGTTGTATAGTTAAGAACTATATGACTGTCATCGTAAGATGGAGCGCTACTTAGAGATAAAGAAGGAAGTTATTTCGATTTATTTCAGGTTGGCACTTTACCGTGCCAACCTTTGTTGTGTGCATTTACATATGTATAAAAATATGAATTGCACCGCAGTTGTGGCAAGAAAGATTACGATACATATATTATTCTTAGGAGGAAAAGATTATGGCAATTTTTGAAGGCGCAGGTGTCGCAATAGTTACACCATTTAAAAGTGATTACAGTGTGGATTATGACAGATTCAGAGAGATTATAGAGTACCAGATAGCAAACGGTACTGATTGTATCATAGTTTGCGGTACTACAGGTGAGTCCTCAACTCTTACACATGAGGAGCATCTTGAGTGTATCAGGTTCTGTACAGAGGTAGTTAACCATAGAGTACCTGTTGTAGCAGGCACAGGTTCAAATGCAACTGATACAGCTATATATCTTTCACAGGAAGCAGAAAAGTATGGTGTAGATGGACTTCTTATCGTAACACCATATTATAATAAAGCAACTCAAAACGGACTTATCAAGCATTATACAGATATAGCCAATAGCGTTAAACTTCCTATAATTATGTATAACGTACCAAGCAGAACAGGATGTAATATAGCACCTGAAACTGCAGTATATCTTGCAAAAAATGTTGAGAATATTGTAGCTATAAAGGAAGCAACAGGTAATATTTCACAGGTAGCAAAGCTTATGAGCCTTGCTGACGGATGTCTCGATCTTTATTCGGGAAATGATGATCAGGTTGTGCCAATCTTATCACTTGGCGGTAAGGGTGTTATCTCTGTTGTATCAAATGTTGCACCTCAGTTTATGCATGATATGGTTAGATCATATCTTGATGGAGATGTTAAAAAAGCATGTGATATGCAGCTTAAGTCTATAGAGCTTTGCAATGCGCTTTTCTGTGAAGTGAACCCTATACCTGTTAAGAAGGCTGTAGAATTTATGGGATTCTGTGATGGGTATTTAAGAATGCCTCTTACAGAGATGGAGCCACAGAATGCCGAAAGACTCAAGAAGGCTATGAAGGAATTTGGAATTGAAGTATAATTTACTTAGGATATGACATATATTTGATGGAGGAAATACTATGACAAGGATAATCATGCATGGCTGCAATGGTAAGATGGGTCAGGTTATAACCGGACTTTGTAAAGAAGATGCAGATGTAGAGATAGTAGCAGGTATAGATGTAGTGGATAATAGAGACAATGGATACCCTGTTTTTACAGATATAGATGCTTGTGATGTGGAGGCTGATGCAATTATTGATTTTGCGGCGGCAGTGGCAGTTGACAAGCTGCTTGACTATTCTAAAGCAAAGAAGATACCTGTAGTGCTTTGCACTACAGGGCTTACTCCAAATCAGATTAATAAGGTTGCGGAAACATCAAAAGATGTTGCAATTCTTAAATCTGCCAATATGAGTCTTGGAATAAATACAATTATGAAGCTTCTTAAGGAGGCTGCAAATGTATTTGCACCTGCAGGTTTCGATATTGAAATTGTAGAAAAGCATCATAACCAGAAGGTAGATGCACCGTCGGGTACAGCACTTGCATTGGCTGATTCCATAAATGAAGCAAGAAATAATGAATATGACTATGTATATGATCGTTCACAGGTCAGAAAGAAGAGAGATAAAAAGGAACTTGGTATCTCGGCCGTAAGGGGCGGAACCATAGTTGGTGAGCATGAGGTTATATTTGCCGGAGTAGATGAAGTAATCGAGATAAAGCATACAGCATACTCTAAGTCAGTATTTGCAAAAGGTGCTATCGAAGCAGCGAAATTCCTTGCCGGTAAGCCAAGTGGCATGTACGATATGTCAGATGTAATCGGATAAAAAAGAGGATTAATATGTATCAGGATGAAATTGTTTTATGCAGCTCTTCAAAGTATGCACAAAAGTATTATTTAAATGAAGATTTTAATGGGTTGCCAAAAGCTGTTAAGGATGAGCTTAAGATTATGTGTGTTCTTTACACAGAGGATGTGGGTGGTATTATTACGCTTATGTTCGATAAGGATGGAAACCTTAATATTTTAACTGATGCTGCCGAAGAGGATATCTTATATGATGAGATTGGAAGTGTGCTTAAGGTTAAACAGTTACAGGAAGAAAAAAAGGAATTATTTGAACAGCTTGAACAGTATTTTGAAGCATTCTTTTAGCTGATTATGAAGAGGCAGGATAATTATTGTTTTATTATGTATCGGTCATGACAAGAGGTTTGTATGATTTCTTAAATATAAGCGAGGATAATAATATGTTATTTGCAATAGATGTAGGTAATACCAATATTACGGTAGGTTTGTTTGATGAAAAAGAATTAAAGTATACATTTCGTATGACAACAGGGATATCCAGAACATCTGATGAATACGGAATGTTCTTCTGTGATTGGTTGAGTGTAAGAAATATGAAGGATGAGGATATAGATGCTGTTATTATATCTTCGGTCGTTCCAAATGTTATGCATTCTTTGACAAGCGGAATTATCAAATACCTTCATGTTAAACCTATAATTGTAGCTCCGGGTATCAAGACAGGTATAAATATTTCAATACCTAATCCAAAGGCTCTGGGCTCAGACAGACTTGTTGACGCTGTTTCCGCATATGATATATATGGCGGACCTGTTATAGTTGTAGATTTTGGTACGGCAACCACATATGATCTTGTTCTTGAAGGAGGCAATTTCCATTCGGGTGTTACTTCTCCGGGTATAAGACTTGGGGCAAGTGCTCTTTGGAACGGTACTGCAAAGCTTCCGGAGATAGAGATTAAAAAACCGGATACAATACTTGCAAAGGATACTGTAACCAGTATGCAGGCAGGTGTATTTTTTGGTTATCTCGGAAGTACAGAATACATTATAGAAAAGATGAAGGAAGAAGCCGGGATAGAAGGCATAAAGGTGGTGGCAACAGGTGGATTGGGTAAGCTTATATCCGACAATACCAGGGCTATTGACATTTACGATGCAAATCTTACTCTTAAAGGTTTAAAGCTTATATACGACAAGCAGTAAGAAAGCTTGTCGATATAAACAGTTACCCAAAATGTGACTATAAAGGACATAGAATAAAAGTGAGAATAATATGATAGATTTTACCGATAAAATTATACTGGCACCGATGGCAGGCATATGCGACCTGCCATTTCGTTTACTATGTAAGGAACAGGGATGTGATATAGTTTATACGGAAATGATAAGTGCCAAAGGTATGTATTATAATAACAAAAACACTGAGCCGTTACTTATGACTGATGACAGGGAGAAACCTGTAGGTGTACAAATTTTCGGAAGTGAACCTCGCCTTATGGCTGAACAGGCAAAACGTATTGAGGACAGAGGTTTTGCATTTATAGATGTAAATATGGGATGCCCTGTGCCTAAGATTGTAAATAACGGCGATGGCTCGGCACTTATGAAAAATCCTGCTCTCATAGGAGATATAGTAAGTGAGATGGTTAATATGTGCAGTCTTCCCATAACCATAAAGATTAGAGCCGGATTTAACGATGATAGTATAAATGCACCGGAGATAGCCCGAATTGCAGAGTCAGCAGGCGTATCGGCAATTGCCGTTCACGCTAGGACAAGAGAACAGTATTATCACGGAAAGGCGGATTGGAAGATAATAAAAGCAGTTAAGGAATCTGTTAAAGTGCCTGTTATCGGTAATGGTGATGTGGCATCGGGAGAAGACGTAATCAGGATTAAGAAAGAAACCGGATGCGACAGTGTTATGATAGGTCGTGCAGCCAAAGGAAATCCGTGGCTTTTTTCTGATATAAAAGAATATTTAAAATCCGGAAATCATATGGTTAGACCAACTGCAAACGAAATCTGTGATATGATGTTTAGACATGCAAAACTTATGATAGAGTATAAAGGAGAATTTACCGGTATACATGAGATGAGAAAACATGTGGCATGGTACACTCAGGGTATGCCTAACTCGGCCAAGCTTAGGGCCGATATAAACAGTGTTGAAACTTTTGACGAAATGAAAGAGATGATAGAAAAACTCAGGGATTAAAATTTAGAAAAGCGCAGGGATTAAAACTTACAAAAGCTTAGGGATTAAAACTACAATTTCAGGGAAAAACTACAATCTCTTGCATGAAGCGTCACAATATAATATAATATATAAGTTAATGTAAAAAGGAATAATGATTACTTATTATTCCTTTTATACTTCACAAAAAGGAAAGAATTTTGAAAAGAGGCGGGGAAAATGAAATACGTTGCAAGTGGTGACGAAATGTCACGGATAGATGACTATACTATCAATACAATAGGGATACCTCAGATGGTACTTATGGAAAGGGCAGCTTTTAATGTATTTAAATTTGTTGCGGAAAGATTTGACAGACGAAAAAAGGTACTTGTGGTTGTTGAAAGCGGCAATAACGGCGGTGACGGAATTGCCGTTGCTCGTATGCTGCATGAGGACGGATACAAGGTTGATATATATTGGATAAATGAAATAGGAAAGCAAAGCGAGGGATTTAAGCAACAGTATAGTATAGCTAAAAAGCTTAATCTTAATTTTGTCGATGAGATAATAGACTACGGCTATGATGTTGTAATAGACGGTATATTTGGCGTGGGATTAAACCGTTCCGTACATGGAAGACATGCAGAAGCCATACATATCATGAATGACCTTGATGCTTATAAGATTGCCATAGACATCCCGTCAGGAATAGATTCTTATACAGGCTTTATATTGGATACTGCATTTAAAGCGGACACAACCATAACCTTTGAACTTATGAAGCTTGGCATGATAACGGGTGCAGGTTTTGAGTACAGTGGTAATGTTATAGTGTCATCTATCGGAATCCCGGCTCATGTTATAGATCAGATATCTCCAAGATTATATACCTATGATGAAAAGGATGTTGAGGAAAAGCTTCCTGCACGTAAGGTGGATTCTCACAAGGGAAGCTATGGAAAGATAGGTATTATAGCAGGCAGTAAAAATATGGCGGGCGCATGTATGTTTGCTGCTGAATCAGCCTACAGAATGGGTTGTGGACTTGTCAAGGTTTGTACAACTGAAGAAAACAGAGAGATTATCCAGCAAAGAATTCCGGAGGCAATGCTCATATCTTACGATACGAAAGATGACAGTTCTATAGAAGCAGCAGTTTTGGATATTCTTAAATGGTCGGATGTAATAGTTATAGGACCGGGGCTTGGTACAAGTGATTATGCAAAGAAAATAGTTAAAATGACATTTGAGGGTTACGATAAGAAAATCATAGCAGATGCAGATGCGTTAAATATTTTGTCAGAGCATAAGGATTGGCTTAAAAAAACTGATGCTGAGGTTATAGTTACACCGCATCTTATGGAAATGTCACGACTTTCTGATGAAAAAGTTGCAACTATTAAAGAAAATAAATATGATATAGCAAGAGAATTTGCTAAGGAATATAATATAGTAGTGGTACTGAAGGATTCGAGAACCATAGTTGCAGACAGCGATGTACATGCCTATGTCAATATGACCGGCAATAACGGTATGGCAACAGGCGGTTCAGGTGATGTACTTTCTGGTATTTTAGCAGGACTTTTAGGTCAGGGGATGGATATATATGAGGCCGCAAAGCTTGGAGTATGTATGCATGGACTTGCAGGTAAATATGCTGCTGTTGAAAAAGGCAGATACAGTATGATAGCAACTGATATCGTAAGAAGTATAACCAAGGTGCTGGAAGGATATGAAAGCTATGAGAGTATTGAAAATAACAGATAAATATAAAATTTTTTGATAATATGAATATATTGTAATTATTGAGTAGTTAATTATCAGGAGGTAAGAAATGTCAACAGATAAAGAGGGCTACAACAGAATATATGCAGGAATTGATATTGATAATTTAAGGTACAATGTTAAAACCATGAAATCACTGGTTAAGCCTGATATGAAGGTTCTTCTTGTTATTAAGGCAGATGCATATGGCCATGGTTCTGTTATGGTTGCCAAGAGGACGCTTGATCTTGCGGATTATTATGGAGTAGCTACTATAGATGAGGCTGTAGAACTAAGAAAAGCCGGAATAAATACACCTATTTTAATAATAGGATATACAGATAGAGATAATTATGACAAGTTGATTGCATATAATATAACACAGGCAGTTTATGATGTTGAGGAGTGCAAGATATTATCTGAGCTTGCCTTGTCTAAGGGAAAGAAGGCAAAGGTACATATCAAGGTTGATACGGGTATGTCGCGTATCGGCTTTTTGACTGATGATAACGGAGTAAATGAGGCAGTTAAGCTAAAGGATTTAGAAGGACTTGATATAGAAGGAATATTTACGCACTATGCCAAGGCTGATGAATTTGACAAAACCGCAGCATTAGGACAGAAAGAAAAGTTCAAGCGGTTTATATCCGAGCTTGAGAAAAAGGGCATGAGTTTTGCTATAAAACATATAGATAATTCTGCTGGAACCATGGAGCTTAAAGATAATGAGTTTGATATGATAAGACTCGGTATAGTAACTTATGGTCTATATCCTTCAGATGAGGTTGACAAGTCTGTTATAATAAAACCTGTGATGTCGCTTGTGGCTCATATAGCACATATAAAAACGCTTCCTGCAGGTGTGGGTGTAAGTTATGGCTGGACATTTGTCACTCAAAAGGAAACAAGGATTGCGACAGTAACTGTAGGATATGCAGACGGATATCCAAGAGCTCAGTCAGGTAAAGGAAGGGTTATAATACATGGTAAATATGCACCGATACTTGGTAGAGTATGTATGGATCAGATTATGGTTGATGTAACGGATATTCCGGAAGCAAAACTTCGCGATGAGGTCATACTTATAGGTGGGTCAGACGACGTAAAGATAACTGTCGAAGAGGTTGCAGAGCCTGCGGCAAGCTTTAATTATGAACTTGTTTGCAATATATCAAGGCGTGTGCCGAGAGTATATTATGAAGAAGGTAAAGAGAATATCTGTGTAAATTATCTTGTCTGATAAACTATAGATCAGTTTAATAATTTAAAATATTTGTTTTGCCTGTTATATGAGTAAACCGATGCTTAGGTTATGTTACAAAAAGATAACTAAATTGAATATACCGGTTGATTATTGGAAATACTTTGATTAGTTAATTAATGACTATGGGAGTGTGAAGAAATTGATAATCAGAAGGGGCGATATTTATTACGCAGACTTAAGACCGGTAGTCGGTTCTGAACAAGGTGGCATAAGACCGGTACTTATAATTCAAAATGAAGCAGGAAATAAACATAGTTCAACGGTAATTATAGCAGCGATTACATCTCAGCTACATAAAGCAAAGCTGCCGACACATGTTGAACTTGATTCAAGGTATTGCGATATAGCAAAGGATTCTGTTATACTATTGGAACAGCTTAGAACGGTTGATAAACAAAGATTAAAGGAAAAAGTTTGTCATCTTGACAACAGTATTATAAGAAGGGTAAATGAAGCATTGAAGATAAGTTTGGAATTATAAATACAATATATGGAATTTTAATTGTAAATATAATTGTAACTAAGGTAGATTATACAAGGAGAAATACTATGGCGGGCGGGCCCGGAGGCTTTAAAAAATTATTTTCCAAAAAAGTTAATGAGGAAAAAGTTGAAGAAGACATTTTATCTATGGTTGAGGAAGGCCATGAGCAGGGTGTGATTGAAGAAAACGAAGCTGAAATGATATCCAATATATTTGAGTTCTCAGATAAAAATGCAAGGGATATTATGACGAGCAGACAGAAGATAATTGCTCTTGAAGATACAGTAGATGTAGAAGAAGCATTAAATTTTGCTTTGGAAAACAGCTTTTCAAGATATCCGGTATATGAAGAAGATATAGATAATATAATAGGAGTTATACACCTGAAGGATTTAATCGCAGCTTATCTTGAAAATCCAAAACAAAATATAAAGGAGATACTGGAAGAACCTATATTTATCCATCCGACCTTTAATATATCCAAGCTTCTTCAAAAGATGCAAAATGAAAAGATACATATGGCTATAGTCCTCGATGAGTATGGTCAGACTGAAGGTCTTGTAGCAATGGAGGATATTATAGAAGAGATAGTCGGAAATATATTTGATGAGCATGATGAAGAAGAAGTGGAAAATATAAAGAGTATATCAAGAGATGCTTACCTTATGAACGGAGAAGCATTTTTAAGTGATATATCTGATGAGATTTCGATAGAGTTTCCGGATGAAGACTTTGAAACATTAAACGGATTTTTGTTATATAAGCTTGAAAGAATACCGGAAGAAAATGAAAAAATAGAGATTGTTTATCAGGGTTATAAATTTATCCCTGTAAAAATATCAGACAAGATGATACGTCTTGTACGAGTTGAAAAAACTAATGAAGAAGAGAAAGATAAGGAGTAAAAAATATGTCAGGACATTCAAAATTTGCAAACATTAAGCACAAGAAGGAAAAAAATGATGCGGCAAAGGGTAAGATTTTTACTATAATCGGTAGAGAAATAGCTGTTGCTGTTAAAGAGGGAGGAGCAGATCCTGCAAATAACAGTAAGCTTCGTGATGTAATCGCTAAAGCTAAAGCTAACAATATGCCAAATGACACAATTGAAAGAGGAATCAAAAAGGCTGCCGGTGATGCTAACTCAGTAAACTATGTTTCTATTACATATGAAGGATATGGTCCAAGTGGAACCGCCATAATAGTAAATGCGCTTACAGACAATAAAAACAGAACAGCATCAAATGTACGTAATGCATTTACAAAGGGTGGTGGAAATGTTGGAACCACAGGTTGTGTATCGTTTATGTTTGATGAAAAAGGTCAGATTATAATCGATAAAGAAGAGTGTGATATGGAAGCTGATGATCTTATGATGCTTGCACTTGATGCAGGAGCAGAAGATTTTTCCGATGAAGAAGACAGCTTTGAAATTTTAACCACTCCGGATGATTTTACAGCAGTAAGAGAAGCACTTGAAAAAGAAAACATACCTATGGCATCAGCAGAAGTAACTATGATACCACAAAACTATGTTGAACTTACCAGTGAGGACGATATCAAAAAAATGAACCGCATCCTCGACATGCTCGATGAGGACGACGACGTCCAAAGCGTATATCACAACTGGGACGAGTAAAAAAATGCAGCTTGCTAGCATTTTTTTACGAGGACCTACTTGTCGATGAAATCGACAAGGGGGACGGCAGCTTGCTAGCATTTTTTTACGAGGACCTACTTGTCGATGAAATCGACAAGGGGGACGAAAACATAACGGCGTTTATTTACGAGGACCTACTTGTCGATGAAATCGACAAGGGGGACGGCAGCTTGCTAGCATTTGTATAAATATAAAAATTGTCCATATAGGTACTAAGCATAGCGTGAGCGTCAGCGAGCTATGCGTGTACCTATATGGACAATTTTTAATAGAAGAAAAAGAAGAAAAGTTGCTATGTAGAGGGCGATTGCGAAAAGCAGCCGTCCTCTTTTTGCATGGACGGACTGCTTTTGCAGTTCGTTCACGCATCTATATAAAAAGCATATGCTTGTTAGCAATGTTTAGTTTTTAGGCATCTTAGGCTGAAAGATTAGCGATGCTATATAAGAAAAAATGAGTGCGGCCGATGTTCCGACAGCAGCCATTTTAAAGCCGCCTCTGAACAAGCCTAAAAAACCATCTGAATCAATGCTTTCTTTTACACCTTTCCAGAGATTATACCCAAATCCTGAAAGAGGTATAGATGCACCGGCACCTGCATAATTTAAAAATGGTTCATAGAGTCCTATGGCTCCGAGTATTACACCTGTACATACTAAAATAACCATAACTCGTCCGGGCATCAGCTTTGTATTGTCCATCAGTATCTGTGCTAAAAGACATATAATTCCGCCTATTAAAAAGGCTTTTACATAATCCATATTTTTCTCCAATTCTATTATTTATATATTTAATGTTATTTACCTGTATTGTATTAACAAAATTATCCCTGTTCTATAAGAAGGGCATGAGCTATACCGGGGATGGTCTCTCCTTCGTTATAACTTACGGTTGATAATAGTGCACCTGTTGGGACAAATAAGACTCTTTTCCATTCATGTTCATTTAGTTTATGAAGTATATAACCTGCCAATGTTACGGCTGAACATCCGCAGCCGCTTCCGCCGCTATGAGTATCCTGTTCACTGTTATCAAATATTTCCACACCGCAGTCCATATGCTGTTTTTCAATATCTATTCCATTGTCCCGAAGAAGCTTTATAAGAATTTCACTACCCACTTTTCCTAAATCACCGGTTATAATTTTATTAAAATCATTTGGCTTTAATGATAAATCATACATAGATTGGTATATGACATCTGCTGCGGCAGGAGCCATACATGCCCCCATATTCATGCTGTCCCTTACACCATAATCAACTATCTTGCCGGTTGTTATGGCAGAGATATGAGGATATCCTGACATAGGTTGTTCTTTAGATGCTCCGGCAACTACAAAAGCACCGCTTCCTGTTACTGTCCATGTGGCGGAGAGTGGCCTTTGATTACCGTATTCCAAAGGAAAACGAAACTGTTTTTCTGCTCCGGCAAAGTGACTGCTGGTGGCTGCAAGTACATAGTCTGCATAGCCTGCTGCAACTGTCATGGCAGAAAGAGAGAGTGCTTCACCACATGTTGAACATGCACCGTATAATCCGAAAACAGGTATGTCAAAATCTTTCAATCCAAAGGTTGTACCTATTAGCTGCCCAAGAAGGTCACCACCAAAGATATACCGTATATTTTCCTTGTCTATACCTGATTTTGATATGGCAAGAGAAACAGCACGCCTTACCATCTCGGATTCACCCTTTTCCCATGAGTCCTGTCCAAAGGTTGCGTCGTTTTCTATTTCATCATAATAAGATGCCAAAGGACCTTTTCCCTCCATTTCACCCACGACAGAAGCGTGACTGATTATAACAGGAGGGTTATTAAATTTTATTGATTGCTTTCCGCATTGTTCATTACTTATATTGTTTTTCATTTATAAATACCTCGTATATATTTTAAAATGATTTTAAAAAGGAGTACATTATAAATAGCAGTTTTATATTAGTTCAGCTACAGATAAAATGTAGTATATAAGACCGGCACACCAGCTTGTCACAATACCAAAGAGGATAACAGGACCTGCTATAGTAAAAATTTTAACGCCTTTTCCAAATACTTCGCCTTCTTTTTTATATTCAATAGTTGGAGAAGCGACGGAGTTGGCGAATCCGGTAATCGGAACCAGTGCACCGGCACCGGCATATTTTGCTATTTTCTTATATATATTAAAGGATGTGAGTATTACGCTTATTAATACCAGTATTATGGATGTAAAGCTTGATGCATCATCCTTGGAATAACCAAAATTATTAATAAATATATCCATAATTCCCTGACCGATGACACATATAAGACCGCCTACCCAAAATGCATTAAAACAATTTATATAAGTGTTGTGCTTAGGTGTTACGGCTTCAACATATTTATTGTATTCCTCGTCATTTTGTTTGACCTTCATGTTTAAATCTCCTTTATTAATTAATGATCGTTTAAAAATATAACAACTGAATTATGCTTCCTGTGGCCTTGCCCAAAGCGGCGGCTATCAGAACATATGGAAGCCAATCGCGTATTTTAAAACGGCGGGACAGTATAGGAAATATATTTAACGTTTCGGCGAGTGCTCCCGCCAGACAGCCGGTAAATATACCACCCAAAAGGCAGATGATACTCATGCCCCATAGCCCTAAGGGCAGTGGCAGCTCTAGCAGATATACCAGATTAAATAATGTTACTCCGGATATAATTGCAGTTTCTATATTCTTTATATATTTAGCAGTTTTATATTTTTCTATAAGTTTTTGAAATACACCAAGCAAAGTGATAAATGCTACAAATCCGGCGGCAGTTGCACTTCCTGCTATAATGCAAAAAACTAAGTATAATACTTTTTTAATCAGCATCTATTGTTTTATTATTCCTTTCACTGTCCAAAATTATACTTTGATTGACATTCTGTTCATATAAACGCATCTGAACCTGAAGAGGAGTAGGGTCGTCAGTATCCTTTTGGTTTATGCCATGATTGAAAAATGTAATCATACCGACACAAAGACCTATCGAATACATTACTATTCCAAGAGAAAGTCCTTTTGGTTCGTGGCTTGTATAATCATTGGTAAAAAGTCTGTAGATATCCGCCAGCAGGTCTTTTGAACCAACATCTCCATTGTAGGACATTATAGAAAAACCGGTTCCGAAAAAGGCAAATATAATAAGGATAACAGCCTTTAACTTTTGGGTAAGTTTCCTTATAGGAACAGGGTTTTTATAATATACTATGGTTTCAGGCGAGCCGATAGGAATAATTACCAGGTCTTTTATTTTAGTATTTATAAGCTCTATTAATTTCATCGAGGTAACTACCTGTTGACCGTCTTCGGTATTGGGAAAAGTAAAAACTAAAAGTTTGGATATTTCCTGATATATATCCTTGTCCAAACAAAAAAGTTTTGCTATATCACCTATGTGAGCTTTTCTTGAGTTTACTAAAATGCTTTGTTCAAGTGAGAGGTAAAGAGTTTTTGTATCCATAATTTAAGCCTCTTATGTTTTTTATTAATTTGATATCAAATGATTGATATTATTTGGGTATTAGTATGTCATTGATTTGATAAATTAT
>CADCDW010000038.1:0-1006 GCA_902800325.1 uncultured Lachnospiraceae bacterium | reverse complement strand
AAAAAAAACAATAAAAAAACAAAAAAAAAGCTGTAAAAAAGCTGTAAAAGAACAGTAAAAAAATATTAAAAAACAGCATAAAACGGTAAAAAAATTGATTTTGGACTATCTGTCCAATGACAAATTTAATTTTTTTATGTATTATTGTAGATAGAAATGAAAAAATGTTGTATTATATATAATGAACATATTTAAAATATTAAACAGAGGAGAGTAAATATGAAGTATTATAATGCAATGTCTAAAAGACTACCGGATGGAAATTTAGAATATACGGTAGGGTACAAGTTGAATTCAGAAAATGAATTATTCCTTTTGAATAATGATCTGGATACTGTTATGATGTATGAGGAGGATACCGAGTATATCGTTCATCTGGGTCTGTTCATGGAAAAGATTCCTTCTAAGTATGCTGACGAAAGAATACGTGTAGAAGGCGATGCGTTTTGGAAGGGCATCGAAAGAAAAATCATTAATTTTATTTTGACAGACTATTATAATGATGATGAAAACTTTAAAATGTTTGTTAAAAATAATAATTATGATGTAGCTGCTATCAAAGATGAAATTGAAAAGGCCGAGGATTATGTGATTGCTTTTTGTGATTTGTACTATGGTCTGATAGATTACTTTGATAATTGGGCAGTGGTAAAAACTGATGACAAATTCAGTGAGATTAAAAAGATATTATTAAGACCAAAAGAGGATGAACATTTAGAAACTATCAAATGGGAGTAATTTATGGATTGTGTTTTCTTTAATTACAAATCAATAAATCCGGAGATAACCGGAAGGAATCTAAAAAATATGATTAAAGCAAAAGGTTTCGATGTTAAAGATATTCAAAAAATTCTTAAACTGTCATGTCCGCAACCGATATATAGATGGTTTAATGGTGTTGTTATGCCTTCATTGAATCATATGTATGTATTGAGCACTATTTTAAATGTACATATGGAAAAATTGCTTATTGGAGGATATGCAGACATATGTGATGTTGATGGTT
>CADCDW010000037.1 GCA_902800325.1 uncultured Lachnospiraceae bacterium | reverse complement strand
GCTCAGGATTAATCTCCGGCACTACCATAGGAACATCAGGAGTCCATCTGTGAGCACTGTTGTTAGACACAACAGGAGTCTCAGTTTTTGCGTACGCCTCCTCGATTGCCTTAATCTCATCCTTAGACATATCTACGGCACTAAATACAAAGTCAACAGTCTTAGCAACTTCCTCAACTTCATTTACATTATGAACAATTATATTTTTGACAGCCTCAGGCATAGGAGTATCCATCTTCCATCTGCCTCCTACAGCCTCTTCGTAGGTCTTGCCGGCACTTCTTGGACTGGCAGCTATAGTAACGACCTCAAACCAAGGATGATTTTCCAAAAGAGAGATAAATCTCTGACCTACCATACCTGTACCGCCAAGGATACCAACTTTTAACTTTTCACTCATATTAATTACACCTTTCCCTACAACCCTGTATATAAGAAAGACTCGCCACACACTCATCGTTTAACGCGTGACTAAGCTTTTCTTATATACCGAGCCTGTTTACAAATTTATTTACAACAAAGCTTAATATCCGCTTACTTTACTATTCTTACCTTAACAACACCGTCAATCGCACTTATTGTATTTACGATTGAAGCGTCAGCCTTATCAGCTACATCAAGTATGGTATATGCCCAATCTCCTCTTGACTTACTTACCATATCAGTTACGTTGATTCCCTTAGATGAAAATGCACCTGTAAACTGAGTAAGCATATTAGGGATATTTTTGTGGCAAACTGTGATTCTTGAAGCACTTGAACATACACCGGCATCAATTGCAGGATAGTTAACCGAGTTCTTGATATTACCATTTTCAACAAACTCCATTATCTCCTGTACAGCCATAACTGCACAGTTATCCTCTGATTCAGCAGTCGATGCTCCAAGATGAGGTAATGTAATTACATTATCCACTCCTGCAATCTTAGCATTAGGAAAATCTGTTACATACTTAGAAACCTTACCTGATGCAAGAGCCTCTATCATATCATCATCATTTACAAGGATATCTCTTGCGAAGTTGAGAATCTTTACTCCGTCCTTCATAAGTGCAAATGCGTCTTTATTAATCATACCCTTTGTTGAATCAAGTGCAGGAACATGAATAGTGATATAATCACACTCTTTGTAAATGTCCTCAACATTTGTAATATGCTTTACATGGCTTGAAAGTCTCCATGCTGCATCTACGGATACATAAGGATCATAACCATAAACTTCCATACCGAGTCTGAAACCGATATTTGCAACCTTGGCTCCGATTGCTCCAAGGCCGATTACACCAAGTTTCTTTCCCATAACCTCATTGCCGGCATACTTTGATTTCTGCTTTTCTACTGCCTTACCGATGTTTTCATCAGAAGCATTTTCCTTAACCCAGTTGTATCCACCCATAAGGTCTCTTGAAGCAAGTAAAAGACCGGCAACAACAAGCTCTTTAACACCGTTTGCATTTGCACCCGGAGTATTAAAAACAACGATACCTTTTTCAGCGCACTTATCAAGAGGTATGTTGTTTACACCGGCACCTGCACGTCCTACACAAAGAAGCTTATCTGAAAGCTCCATATCATGCATAGCAGCACTTCTTACAAGTACAGCATCAGCATCTGCAAAGTTATCTGTTTTTTCATAATTATCTGTAAATAAATCCATACCACAGTCTGCAATCGGATTTAAGCAATTAACCTTTATCATTTTATATTCTCCTTCAACGTATAGCAATCATCATTAAATCATATATTATTATATAAATGCATTAAATATATGTTCTTATGAATTCTCTTCTTCAAATTTCTTCATAAATGCAACAAGCTTTTCAACACCCTCAATCGGCATTGCGTTGTAGATAGATGCACGCATACCGCCAACTGTTCTGTGTCCCTTTAGATTAACGAAGCCTGCTTCTGTTGCTTCTTTAACAAACTTGGCATCAAGTTCTTCATTACCTGTTACAAAAGGAACATTCATAAGTGAACGGTCTTTCTTTTCAACTGTTCCCTTGAACATCTTGGAAGAATCAAGGAAATCATAAAGGATAGCTGCTTTCTTCTCATTATGAGCCTTCATAGCTGTAAGACCGCCCATTTCCTTAACCCATTTAAATACAAGACCACAGATATAAATTCCATAACATGGAGGTGTATTATAAAGTGAATCAGCATCAGCCTGAGTCTTATATTTAAGCATTGTAGGACAAAATTCAGGTACATCATCTCTGATCAGATCTTCTCTTATGATAACCACAACAACACCTGCAGGTCCGACATTTTTCTGAACACCGAAGTAGATCAATCCGTAATCACTTACATTTACAGGCTGTGAAAGTATATCCGATGACATATCAGCAACAAGAATCTTTCCCTTTGTATTTGGGAGTTCCTTATATGCTGTTCCGTAAATTGTATTGTTGTGGCAGATATATACATAATCTGCATCCTCAGATATAGGAAGGTCTGAGCAATCAGGTATATAAGAGAAAGTCTTATCTGCTGATGAGGCGATAGCGTTTGCCTTAAGATATTTCTTAGCCTCTTCATATGCCTTTTTAGCCCACTGACCTGTAATTATATAATCAGCAACACCATTTTTCATAAGATTCATAGGTATGGCTGCAAACTGCTGTGAAGCTCCGCCCTGAAGGAAAAGCACTTTGTAGTTATCAGGTATCTCAAGTAAGTCTCTCAAATCCTTCTCTGCTTCCTTGATAATGTTATCATATACCTTTGAACGATGGCTCATCTCCATAACGCTCATACCTGAACCCTTATAATCCATCATCTCATCTGCTGCCTGCTGTAAAACAACCTCAGGTAAAACTGAAGGTCCTGCTGAAAAGTTAAATACTCTTGCCATTTAATAAATCCTCCTGATTAAAAATTAATTTAATATTAACAACTATCTTATTGAATGTTTTTTAAAAAATATCTGATATTATAAACACTTTTTATTATATTATCAAGGTTTTTATGTCTATAGACTTTTTTATAATCCTTATTTATTTTTTTCATCCAGATCCTGCTGATCAAAGCATGTTTCAAGAGGAGCTCCTGCAGGAACCATCGGCCATACCTTGTCATCTTTGTCAATTATACAATCTATAACAACAGGCTTATTGAGTTTAATTGCGTCCTTGAGCGCTTTATCAAACTCATCAAGACTGGTTGCTCTTACTCCGGTAGCCCCAAGCGCTTCAGCCACCTTAACAAAATCAACATTGTCATCAAGCACGGTATTGGAATATCTCTCACCATAGAAAAGTGTCTGCCACTGTCTAACCATACCAAGCACATGATTATTGATAACTACCTGAATTATAGGTATGTTATATCTGGCCGCTGTTGCAATCTCATTCATATTCATTCTGAAGCAACCGTCACCGGCAATATTAATTGTTATATTATCAGGCTCTCCGACCTTGGCACCGATACATGCACCGACACCGTAGCCCATAGTACCGAGTCCGCCTGATGAAAGAAGTTGTCTTGGTTTTGAATATTTATAATACTGTGCAGCCCACATCTGATGCTGTCCTACATCTGTTGTGATGGTTGCCTTACCCTTTGTAACTTCATATATCTTGTTTATGATAGCCGGACCCGAGAAAGCATTCATATCCGCATGATCAGGATATGTCTTCTTTAATTCCTCTATCTCAGCATTCCACTCAGGCTTCTTTGAAGTCTTGATTCTTGATGAAATCATCTTAAGAACTTCTTTTGCATCGCCGATAACGCTTGCATCAACAACAACATTCTTATCTACCTCTGCCGCATCGACATCAAGCTGTAATATCTTCGCATTTGCCGCAAACTTCTTAGCATCTCCGATAACTCTGTCTGAAAATCTTGCACCTACTACAATCACAAGATCTGCCTTGTTTACAGCAAAGTTTGAAACCTTTGTACCATGCATACCGATCATACCGGTATATCTTTCATTTGTTCCGTCGAATGCACCCTTACCCATAAGAGTATCACATACAGGTGCATCTATCTTATCAGCGAGCTTCTTTAATTCAGCCGAAGCATCTGCGGCAATTACACCACCGCCGACAATAATAAACGGCTTCTCTGATTTATCTATAAGCTTAACAGCCTGCTCTAAATCCTCTGCCTTTATTGTATTTGTAATTCTTTCGATTGTTTCCGGTGCCTTTGCCTCAAAGTCGGCAACATTTGCCGTAACATCCTTAGTTATATCTACAAGTACAGGACCCGGTCTTCCGGTCTTGGCAATCTTAAATGCTCTTCTTATAGTATCTGCAAGCTGATGTACATCCTTAACTATAAAGCTGTGCTTTGTTATAGGCATAACAACGCCTGCTATATCTATCTCCTGAAAACTGTCCTTACCAAGAGCGGTAACATTAACATTTGCCGTTATCGCTACAAGAGGAATGGAATCCATATAAGCTGTTGCAATACCGGTTACTAGGTTTGTCGCACCCGGACCCGACGTTGCCATACATACGCCGACTTTACCGGTTGCTCTTGCATATCCGTCGGCAGCATGTGCAGCACCCTGCTCATGTGAGGTAAGTATATGATGAATTTCGTCCTGATGCTTATAAAGTGCATCATATACATTAAGAATTGTTCCACCCGGATATCCGAATACCGTATCAACGCCCTGCTCTTTTAAACATTCAATTATAATTTCTGAGCCTGTCAATTGTTTCATACGAATTCTCCTTTTCTTCTAAATTAGTTAATCTCAAGTATCGCGCCTCTGTTTCCTGAGGTTACCATCTTGGCATATCTTGCAAGATATCCTGTGGTTACCTTAGGCTCCTTTGGAGTCCAGTTTGCTTTACGTTTTGCAAGCTCCTCATCTGAAACCTTGAGGTTGATTGAGTAATTATCGATATCTATTTCAATTATATCGCCTTCTTCAACAAATGCGATAGGTCCTCCAACTGCTGCTTCAGGTGATACATGTCCTATGGATGCACCGCGACTTGCACCCGAAAAACGTCCATCAGTTATAAGAGCTACAGATGAGCCAAGTCCCATACCGGCTATAGCTGATGTAGGATTGAGCATCTCTCTCATACCCGGTCCACCCTTAGGTCCTTCATATCTAATAACCACAACATCTCCATCTACAATCTTACCGCCAAGTATTGCTGCGATAGCATCCTCTTCTGAGTCAAATACTCTTGCCGGTCCTTCATGCTTAAGCATCTCAGGAACAACAGCCGAACGCTTGACAACCGAACCATCAGGAGCAAGATTTCCTTTAAGTACCGCAAGTCCGCCTGTCTTGCTGTACGGATTATCAACCGGACGTATTACTTCAGGATTTCTGTTTACTGAATTCTTAACTGCCTCACCGATTGTCTTTCCTGTTACAGTCATACAATCTTCATTTATAAGTCCTATATCGCAAAGCTCTTTAACTACGGCATAAACACCGCCTGCCTCATTAAGGTCTTCCATATATGTAGGACCTGCAGGAGCAAGGTGACAAAGATTAGGAGTTTTTTCACTTATCGGATTGGCAAATGATATATCAAAATCAAATCCGATTTCATGCGCTATAGCCGGAAGATGAAGCATCGAATTGGTCGAGCATCCAAGTGCCATATCAACTGTAAGCGCATTTAAAATTGCTTCCTTAGTGATTATATCGCGCGGGCGAATATTTTTCTTAAGCATATCCATTACCGCATAACCTGCCTTCTTTGCAAGACGAAGTCTCTCTGAATATACGGCAGGAATAGTTCCATTGCCCGGAAGTCCCATACCGAGTACCTCAGTAAGACAGTTCATAGAGTTTGCAGTGTACATACCCGAACAGGAACCACAGGTAGGACAAACCTTTTCCTCAAACTCTGTTACATCTTCATCGGTAATCTTTCCTGCAGTACGTTCTCCTACCGCTTCAAACATGGATGAAAGACTTCTTTTTCTTCCGTGAATATGTCCTGCAAGCATCGGTCCGCCCGATACAAATACCGTAGGAACATTTACTCTTGCAGCCGCCATAAGAAGTCCCGGAACATTCTTATCACAGTTAGGGATCATAACAAGAGCATCAAATTGATGTGCAATCGCCATACACTCTGTCGAGTCAGCTATAAGATCTCTTGTAACAAGACTGTACTTCATACCGATATGTCCCATTGCTATGCCATCGCATACTGCGATAGCAGGGAACATAACCGGTGTTCCGCCTGCTTCGGCAACACCGAGCTTTACAGCTTCGGCAATTTTATCAAGGTTCATATGTCCGGGTACAATCTCATTGTATGAACATACGATTCCGACCATTGGTTTTTTGATTTCTTCGGCAGTATAACCAAGCGCATTCAAAAGCGAACGTGCAGGTGCCTGTTGAAGACCGCATTTCATGTTATCACTTGTCATAACTAATATCTCCTTCTATTATTTTTCTATAATTTTTTCCTAAAACATTCAGCAATTAATTTTAATTAAACTTTGACATGATAGTATAAATCATACTCCAGCCATAATATAATGTTGCACCTAAGTTTATTACCAATGCGATTATTCCCATCAGTAACGATATCGCCTTTCGTGTCTTTATACCGCCCTGTATGGCCTTAAAACTACAGTAAACTCCGGCCAGCAACAATATAATCAACCATGCACTGATAACCCTGATTCTGAAGCTACCGCATAATATCGACAATATTACACCTACAATACCTATTCCGATAGCATATTTCCATTCATTTTCAGGTTTATCCAAATCATCTTGTACATTTGCATTATTCTGTACATTTGAATTACTTTGTACATTTGCATCATTTTGCATATACTGTTGATTCATATCTTGTTGAATCATATCTTGTTGATTCATATACTGCTGATTCATATACTGTCTGTTATTCTCATCCATTTTATTTAGCTCCCGCCTTATTACACTCTTTCGGCTATAAGGGTGCCCATCTCATCGCATTTAACCTGTGGCTCGCCCGGTTTAGCGATATCGATGGTTCTATATCCTTCTTCCAGTACTTTCTTAACAGCATTTTCTATAGCTTCTGCTTCCTTATCAAGATCAAATGTGTATCTTAACATCATGACTGCGCTTAATATAGTAGCTATAGGGTTTGCAATATTCTGTCCGGCTATATCAGGAGCGGATCCGCCCGAAGGCTCATAAAGTCCGAATTTTGTTTCATTAAGTGATGCTGATGAAAGCATTCCTATAGAACCTGTTATCATAGATGCTTCATCTGAAAGTATGTCACCAAACATATTTTCAGTAAGCATAACATCAAACTGAGCAGGATCTTTTACAAGCTGCATGGCTGCATTGTCCACAAGCATTGTCTCATAAGTCACTTCAGGATAGTCCTTTGCAACCTCTTCGGTTACTTTTCTCCAAAGTCGTGATGAATCAAGCACATTCGCCTTATCAACAAGAGTAACCTTTTTTCTTCTTTTCATAGCTATATCAAATCCCTTTATCGCTATCCTTCTTATCTCATTTTCATTATATGTAAGTGTATCTACGGCTGTCATCACCCCGTCGACTTCCTTTGTATATCTGTCTCCAAAATAAAGTCCGCCTGTAAGCTCACGCATTATCATCATATCAAAGCCTCTTTCGGCAACACTTTCCTTTAACGGACATGCCTCTTTAAGCTCCGGATAAAGATAAGCCGGACGAAGATTTGCAAAAAGGCCAAGCTCCTTACGTATTTTTAAAAGTCCTGCTTCAGGCCTTTTTTCCGGTGGAAGCTTATACCATGGTGATGTCTGTGTGTTTCCGCCGATAGAACCTAGTAAAACCGCATCTTTTGACTTTGCTATAGCGACTGTTTCATCCGTAAGAGGATCTCCATACTTGTCTATCGAACATCCGCCCATAAGAAGTTGCTCATAGTTAAATGTATGACCGTATTTTTTACCAACGGCATCAAGAACCTTCATGGCTTCAGTTACGACCTCGGGGCCGATTCCGTCACCCTTTATAACTGCAATGTTACAATTCATGATTTTTTCCTTTCTTACTTTGTTGCTTTAATTTTTCCTAAACCGGTAACAAATCTTGATTTTTTATAGCTTTTGTTACCGGCTTTATCTTTTTTGTTGCTTCTTTTTTTCCTAAATCGGTAACGAATCTTGGTTTTTTATAGTTTTTGTTACCGGCTTTATCTTTTTTGTTGCTTTAATTTTTCCTAAACCGGTAACAAATCTTGATTTTTTATAGCTTTTGTTACCGGCTTGTCTTCTTTTGTTGCTTTATTTTTTCCTAAACAGGTAACAAATCTTGATTTTTTATAGCTTTTGTTATCGGCTTGTCTTATTTTGTTGCTTTAATTTTTCCTAAACAGGTAACAAATCTTGATTTTTTATAGCTTTTGTTACCGGCTTGTCTTCTTTTGTTACTTTAATTTTCCCTAAACAGGTAACAAATCTTGGTTTTTATACTTTCTTTTATAACTTCTTACCCGAAAGCTTCTCATAGCCTTCGAGGTAGATTGCTATGGTTTTATCAACTACGTCCTGTGGCAGTGTCCAGTTGTGACCTTCATGGCTCTTTAACCAGTCACGTGCAAACTGCTTATCAAAGGATGGCTGGGAATGTCCCGGCTCATATACATCTGCCGGCCAGAATCTTGAGCTATCAGGGGTAAGCATTTCATCACCCAAAACCATATTGCCGTTTTCGTCCAGACCAAACTCAAATTTTGTATCAGCAATTATAATTCCCTTTGAAAGAGCATAATCTGCACATTTTTTGTAAAGAGCTATTGTATAATCTCTTAACTTTGAAGCGTATTCCTCGCCCTTACCCGGAAAATACTTTTCAAGATGTGACACACTCTGCTCATAGGAAATGTTTTCATCATGCTCACCTATCTCAGCCTTTGTGGAAGGTGTGTATATAGGTTCCGGAAGCTTATCAGACTCCTTAAGACCGTCAGGAAGCTTTATACCACATACGGTACCATCCTTCTTGTAGCTCTCCCAACCGCTTCCTGTTATATATCCACGAACGATACACTCGATAGGAAGCATTTCAAGCTTCTTACACATCATTGAATTGCCATCAAACTGTGGCTGTCTGAAATACTCCGGCATATCATTTACATCTACGGATATCATATGGTTTGGAATTATATCCTCTGTCATATCAAACCAGAGTTTTGACATCTGTGTTAAAACTGTTCCTTTTTTAGTTACTGTATTGTTTAATATAACATCAAAACAGCTTATTCTGTCTGTAGCTACCATAATAAGATTATCGCCGTTATCGTATATCTCTCTTACTTTACCTTCCTTAACCGGTTTAAATTCTTTCATTTTTTCTTCCTTTCTCTTTACGGACTTTCCAGAATAGAAATTAATTCATCGCAGGCACGCTCTCGCTACTCTCACACGCAACGGTACTAAACTCGCATGCTCGTTAAGTACCGGAGTGTTCAAAGTACCTGCTTATGAATTATTTCTATTCTGTCAAGTCCTGTTAAATATTAACAGTTAAAATAAATACTAAATAATTTTTTTATGAGTTATTAATCAATAAAAAACTAAATAATTATAAATTAATTTTTAGCATTAATTCTTGCTATAAGACCGCCGCTTTTTATAATCTCCTGCATAAATGGAGGAAATGCCTGTCCTTTAAATTCCAAACCCTTTGTCTTATCATATATCATACCAGAATCAAAATCGATTTCCACTGTATCACCGGCCTCGATTGCCTTGGCAGCTTCAGGACATTCTATAATAGGAAGTCCTATATTGATTGCATTTCTGTAAAAGATTCTGGCAAAGGTTTCGGCTATAACGCAGCTTATGCCTGATGCCTTTATGGCTATCGGTGCATGCTCTCTCGAAGAACCACAGCCAAAGTTCTTGTTGGCAACCATTATGTCCCCCGGCTTAACTCTTTTTACAAAATCCTTGTCTATATCTTCCATGCAGTTTTTTGCTAATTCAGCCGGATCTGACGAATTAAGATATCTTGCAGGAATTATAACGTCTGTGTCTACGTTATCACCATATTTATGAACTGTTCCGCATGCTTTCATGTTATTACCTCCATATTATGTAAACTATATATTTTATCAGATAACCATTATCTTCACTATTATAATCCAAGCTCACATGGACAGCTTATCTTTCCTGTTATGGCTGAAGCAGCCGCAACAGCCGGACTGGCGAGATAAACCTCCGAGTCCACATGACCCATACGTCCTACGAAGTTACGATTGGTGGTTGAGACTGCTTTTTCTCCGGCAGCCATAACTCCCATATGTCCGCCAAGACAAGGTCCACAGGTTGGAGTGGATACTATAGCTCCGGCTTTAATAAATATCTCCGTAAGTCCTTCCTTTAACATCTGCAAATATACGTCCTGCGTACCCGGTATAACTATAACTCTCACACCATCTGCCGCATGCCTGTCCTTCATTATCCCAGCTGCAATTCTCATGTCCGAAATACGTCCATTAGTACATGAGCCGATTACAACCTGGTCTATCTTAATCTCGCCAACCTCATCAATCGTCTTAGTGTTTTCCGGAAGATGTGGAAATGCTACTGTCGGTCTAAGAGTGGACAAGTCAATTGTGTACTCCTCGTCATACTCTGCATCGGCATCTGCCTCATACTTTGTATAGGTCTTTGTTGAGTGTTCCTTCATATATTCCTCGGTAAGCTCATCTACAGGAAAGATTCCATTTTTTGCACCGGCCTCTATAGCCATATTGGCAATTGTAAATCTGTCATCCATAGTAAGATTCTTTATACCGTCACCAACAAATTCCATAGAACGATATAAAGCTCCATCCACACCTATCATACCGATGATATGAAGGATAACATCCTTACCGCTTACCCACTTAGCTTTTTCTCCAACTATATTAAATTTAATTGCAGAAGGCACCTTGAACCATGCCTTTCCTGTTACCATACCGGCAGCCATATCAGTACTTCCGACTCCGGTTGAAAATGCACCAAGTGCACCATATGTACATGTATGTGAATCAGCACCTATACAGGTTTCACCTGCGACTATAAGACCTTTTTCAGGTAAAAGTGCATGTTCGATTCCCATAGCACCTACATCAAAGAAGTTTGTAATATCATAGTCCTTTGAAAACTCTCTTACACATTTGCAATGCTCTGCACTTTTGATATCCTTGTTAGGAGTAAAGTGGTCCATAACAAGAGCTACTTTTTCCTTATCGAAAACCTGCTTTTTGTTGAATTTCTCCATCTCATGTATAGCAACAGGAGCTGTTACATCATTGGCAAGTACCAAATCCAAATCCGCTTCTATAAGCTGACCGGCACTTACACTTTCTAACCCTGCATGAGCAGCGAGAATTTTCTGTGTCATTGTCATACCCATATTGGTTTCCTCCATATATTCTTTTTAGTGGATTTTGGGATTGGCGTGCCGATTTAGTTTATGAATCTGGTTGTACGGATAATCAATGTATCGCAGGCACGCTCCCGCTACCCTCAGACGCAGCGGTACTAAACTCTTCGTATGCCAATTATAATCAACTCTTTACTTCGTAAAGTTGATTATAATTGGCATACAAATCGCTAAGTACCGGCGTCTTCAGAGTACCTGCTTATACATTGTTATCCGTACAACTATAGTTTAAGTTTTTTAACGGCACGCCAATTAATCCGCTAGTAAACTGATTGATATTGTAACATAATAATTATTATTTTAATAATGAATTATTTTGATAGATGATATAACTTGAAGTTATATCAATATTGATGTATAATAAAAAACTGTTATAATGTTTTAATGATTATTTATGAATAAAACCAATTAGGGTTAATGTTTTTTATAGATTAACGTAGATATATTATTATGTTTTTATATTCTGATAATTTGTGAGGGTTTGTTATGTACGATAATTTAAATAACTATAAAGTTTTTTATAATGTCGCGAAGTACAGAAGTCTTAGTAAAGCCGCTGAAAAACTTTTTATCAGCCAGCCGGCTATCAGTAAATCCTTATCCAAACTTGAGGACGGCCTTGGCACCAAACTATTTGACAGGACTTCAAAAGGTGTTGTTTTAACCTCGGAGGGCGAAGTTTTATATAAACATATCGAGTCTGCCTTTGAAAGCATTACCAAGGGTGAAGATGAAATAAAGAAAATAAACGAGCTTGGTATCGGTCAGCTGAGAATCGGCGTCAGCACCTCACTATGCAAACATATACTCCTTGATTATCTCAAGGGATTTATAACCGAAAATCCTCATATCAAAGTAATTATCGACTGTCACTCTACTATCAATACTATCAAACTCTTACAGGCAGATAAAATTGATATAGGTCTTATCTGTGAAACGGATATTCCAAAAGGATACGAATATAAGAAGCTTCAGGACATACATGATATATTTGTAGCATCGGACAACTATATAGACAATCTTCATCTTAGAGAAAAGGACGAAGCTGATGTAGTTGAAAGTCCATACTTTTTTGCGGGTAACCTTACATCATTTATAAACGAAGAAGAAAACAAAAGTGATTTTAAACTTTCCATAAAGGAAATACTTGAGAAATCAAATCTTATGCTGTTAGAACCTAACAATATAACCCGAACTCATATAGACAGATATCTGGCTGAGGAAGGTATATATCCAAATCAGGTACTTGAAATAAACAACATGGATCTTCTCATAGACTTTGCTGCTATAGGTATGGGAGTTGCAAGTGTAGTTCGTGAATTCGCAACCGATTATCTTGAAAGCGGACAAATTGTCGAGCTACCTCTTGAAAACGAAGTCAAAAAAAGAACCGTAGGCTTCATCTATCCGGAAGGAAAGATAAAGCATGCGGCTCTTGAAAAGTTTATAAATTATTGTACCTATAATATTCAAAAATGATAATCTATTCCTGCTTGTTTCATAATTCCATTGGCAGTATGTCGCGATTTAATCTTTGAATCAACAGGAAAATGTTTATTTGTAATCGAGCTATACCAAATATCATGATCACCTTTTCCACGCCTTACGAACCAGCAGTTATTATCTTTAAGTATCTCTCTAACTTTCTTTTCAAATTCTGCCATTAGGCAACCACTTCCTCTCTGTTTTCGAGGAAGAAATATAAATATTTAGGATTAGGAAGATTATTCAACTCTACAAGTTCAGGTATAAGTTTTCTTGTTCTATCCATAAGATTATCCAAAGATTCCGATTCTATTGTCAAAGGTAAATAATCATTTTCAGCAATCCACACCTTTGCTTCACTATCCCATTCAATTCTTATTACGTATTCCATACTTTCACGCCCCTTTTACCTATGATATATTTTTAGTCAAAATCCTTCTTAAAAAATATTTTAACACTTTTCCATCTGAAAGTATATAGCCGTTTAATATATTCTCAACTAAAATCATGCCTTTATTTTACATTATTCTAACAAAAGAACAAAATCATTTCACACTCTTCTCGCCTTTCTTCCCAACAGGAAGTTCAGCAAGTATAATCGCCACAAACATAATTACACATCCGATCACCTCATCCACAGACATTTTCTGTCCGAGGATAAGAAAACCGGAAATCGCAGACACAACCGATTCTAAACTCATAATAAGCGATGCTACAGTCGGATTGACATCCTTTTGACCGATTATCTGTAATGTATAAGCAACCCCACAGGACATAATACCCGAATATAAAATTGAAGGTGCAGCTTTGATAATCAAATCCACTGATGGCATCATGTCATAAAAGACTCCATCCATCGGATATAAGAAAAATGCGCTTATTATGGCAGCAGTATAAAATTGTGTACTCGATATAATTACACCATTTACCTTTTTAGTATTGGCATGATCAACAAATATTATATGAAACGAAAATATAAGTGCACATATAAGAAGCTGTACATCCGAAATCTCAAATACATACTCTCCGCCTCTGCCTATGCACAAGAAATAAAGTCCAATGAGTGCTAAAAGCACACAAAGCCATATAATCGGAGAAGTTTTTTTCTTTAAAAATATTCCAACTATCGGTACAAGAATAATGTAAAAAGCAGTTATAAAACCTGCCTTACCCGCAGATGCATGAAGCATGGCCATCTGTTGAAAATTGCTGGCGGCACAAAGGATAATACCGCATACAATACCATACTTAACCGAACGCTTAAATACTTCATTATCTTCTTTTTTTATATCAGTCTCCGATATACCAGTCTTTAATCTGCTCTTCTTGCTTAGACTATTCATAACAAGAATAACAGGTATAAGTATAGTTCCACCAAGTATGTATCTTGTCACACTAAAGGTAAACGGACCTATATATTCCATACCTGCCGACTGAGCTACAAAGGAAGTGCCCCAAATTATAGCAGTAAGTAAAAGTAAAAATGAATTACGTAATGAATTGTCTTTTTTAGCCATTTTCTATTTATCCTTTATAATCTTTATTCGTAAAATCCAAAAGTATTTATAATAAAATATCCGATTGATGTCAACAGTTTTTTATAGTAAATCATATATATTTTTTATATATCTAATCATAATAAAAAATAGAGCGTATCTATTATTCGATACGCTCTTAAAAAACATCTAATTATTTTTTATTTGAATAATTCCTTGCGTCTTCTTCCAAGTATAAGTAGAAATACGATACCTGCCAGTGATATAAACATCATTGCTGTTACCGGCTTAACCGGTGCTGAATCTCCTGTCTTAACCGAAGGAGGTGTAGTTTTTTCAGGAGGAGTTACTGTTGTGGTTGTTTTTGCTCTGTCAATCATCGTTACAGTAATCACCTTATCTTCGCCGGTTCCGACCTTATCCTCCGGAATCTCAAATACAATAGGTTCAGCAACATCATAACCCTCAGGTGCTGCCAGCTCAACCAGCTGATAACTTACACCATCTTCAAATACATCAGCAACCTCGTATGCAACATTTGTGGAAACCCACTTAATCTCCTTACCATCTGCGTCTTTTACAGGTGAACCATTCATATCAAGCACTGCAAGTGTCGCACCCGGAAGAGGATTATTATCACCATCAACCTTAAGGAAACTTACTATTACAGAAGGCTCTAACCATGTTATCTCACCATTTGCTCCAAGTACTACAGTTCCTTTTCCATCACTTAAAGCATTTCTAACAACTTTATCACCTTCAAGCTTAAAGCTCATCTCCATAGGATTTTCAGATATATAATACCCTTTCGGTGATTCAAGTTCTCTTACAACATAATTGATATTTGTCAGAACACCCTTAAATGTTACAACGCCTTCCTTATCAGATACAGACGTTGCCACAAGAGTTTCCTCTGCCGAATCATTCTTTCTATACAAACCATATGTTGAACCGGCAAGCTTCTTGGCTTTATTTCTTTCACTAACCTTTGTGAACACTATATCTGTTCTGTACTGATCATCAATAATCCTGTTACCGTCTATCTTATTTCCTTCTTCATCTGTAAGTCCGGCAAAATCATTGTCATCTACTGTCGCATAGAAGTATTCTTCACAAATCTTAAAAGCATCGACACTCTTTGACTCACGTATTTGATATTTACCTTTTGCAAGCTTGTTAAATACCACTATACCATTTTTACCTGACTTAGCCGTCGCAACAGGGTTATCTGATACATTTCCATCTTCATCAATTGAGTAAGCTTCAAACTCTACGCCCTCAAGAGGTATATAAGCTGCAGGATCAGGTGCACATGACTCATTAACAAGACCATACTTTGTAAAGTTAATACTTGTAATATCATCCTTTACAAGAAGCACCCCTTCGCTTGATATAGCGGTTGAAGTCTTTTCGTAATCTATAGTCGCATCTGCCTTGAGTGCAAAAGTTGTATCGGTAGTTATCTTATATCCTTCAGGTGCAACAGTTTCTCTAAGTGTATAAGTTACATTTGGACGTAAGCCTTCTATCTCCTTAGGAGCATCTGTAGAATCCCATTCTGTAACTACATCGCCATTTTCATCAAGAATCTGAATGTGAGCACCAGGTACTTCTTCCTCGGATGTAAGATCAACCTTAGAAATCTTAACCTTATAGACACGCTCATCTTCTATAACTATCTGTCCGGTTTCTCTGACCTTAAACGTTCCATCTGTATCCTTTACAAAGAGCTTACGCACTCTGCCATTTTGAGTGTTGACAAAGCTAACCCTAAACACAACATCATCAGCTTTATAGAAACCGTCCGGAACAGTTGTTTCTTTTAATGTATATTCTTCATTTACATTAAACTCATCAACTGTAAACTGTGTAGCATTTTTAGTAGTAGTAAATCTATGTGCAATTTCTCCATATGAATCGTATATAGTAAGTCCTGCTCCTGCAAGTGTCTGTCCACTTGACTTATCAAGTTTAACAAATGAAACATTATTCATCGGAGCGTCCTGCATTACTACTGTCATATTTGTATTTGTTTCCCATGAACCATCTGTTTGCTTAATCTTAATTACATTTTCTCCACCTTCATTGACAATCTTAAATGTGATATCCTCTGCAACCTCATATCCGTCCGGCGCAGTTATCTCTGTAAGAACATAAGGTGTATCAAGTTCAAATGTAGAATAATCAATCTCCCACTTTGTGCCATCTGAAGTATGCTCAAGCTTGTTGGTTGTAGTAATCAGGCTTCCATGCTCGTCAACTTTCTTTTCATAAACCGGTCTTCCGTTTTCATCTGTAATCTTAAGCTTTGCACCCGGAAGTTCATCACTCGTTACAAGGTCAACCTTACTAATCTTGACAACATCTCTTGCCTTATCTTCCATAACAATCTTTCCGTCTGAGCTATGTGAGAAATCTGCTTCTCCTTCTTTTTGTACATAAAGCTCACTATCGTTATCTAAATAGAACTTTATCTCTGCCGCAAGATAATGTGTAGGAACTCCATTTGCATCTTTTGGAGCATCAATTTCCTTTAAGATATATACCTTGTTCTTTTCCAATGAACCTGTTCTGATTTCATAAGCATTTGCAGTTGAAGTAAAGCTATATTTTTCAGTTCCATCCTGACTTACAACAAGCAAAGCACCTCTAAGCTCAACGCCCGGATTAGAAGGATCAACCTTACTGATATATATTGTTCCCTCTTTCTTATTATATACCTTTATCTCCATACCGGTCTGGTTTTCACCATTTACAACAAGAGTATTATCATTTGTAATCATAAATGTAATCGGATTTATAATTTCAAATCCCTCAGGAGCAGTTGTTTCTTCAAGTATATACTCCTTATCTGCTACAAGTCCAAGACTAAGAACATTTAACTTAAGCTTTCCAACTGAATCCACTTCCATACCTGACTGTATAAGTCCACTTCCGTCTTTAGCATATATAGAGAATACAGCTCCCGGAAGCTTATCATCTGTAGCTTTATTTAACTTGGTAATCGTAAGCTCCAATGGTTCATCAAACATTGTAAGTGTATACTTTCCTTCTACAGCGGTAAGTTCAATCTTAGCTGTGTCAGCTTCACCCTGCTTCTTAGTCCACACTTTGTTATCAGAATCAATCATGAACTGTACGGGTGTTGCAATCTTATATCCAAACGGAGCCGATGTCTCTTCTAAAGTATACCACTTATTCGGAGTAAGTGTGTTCAAATCAACACTATGGTTCTGATTATCGCCACCTAAAGTATCTGTAGTCCAAGCAGTTCCCAATACTGCTCCCGATTCTTCCTTAACCTGAAGTGTTGCTCCGGCAAGATAAGTAGAATCAGATATCTTCTTATTGATGATAAGGCTGTTTGATGTATCCTTCATAACTACAGTAATTGCTTCATCACCCGAACCGGACATAGTTTGATATCCGCTACCATAGTCGACTTTTAATTCATACTTCTTGGAAGAAGAATTATAATCAACTTTGAAAGTAACCGGATCTGCCAATGCATATCCGACAGGAGCTTTATTTTCTACTAATGTGTACTCCTGTCCTACAGTTATACCTGAATAAACATTGTCGGTATTTCCATCTGTTGTTTGGTTGCCATTCTTTGTATTTACAACTGCATTACCATTTTTCACCTGAAGTTCAGCACCTGTTAATGCTACTGTTCCATCCGCATTGGTTTTCTTGACCTTAACTTCTATAGAATTGGTAAATGTAACACGTGCCTCAGTATATACTTCATCTGTTTCACTGTTTTTAACTGTTACATTACCAGTTTCATCTGCGGTAACAACAAGCTTAATCGGGTCAGATACATATGAAACAAGGCTATCACCTGTATTAACTTCTTCTAATACATAGTAATTTGTTGAATCGTTTGTAATATACAATATTGAACCAGTACCAATATTATTCGGTTCATCAAAAACTGCATAACCCGAATTATCTAATGTAACTTCTTTAACATTACTATCTCCGCTTAAACCTTCGGTATTAAAATTACCATCTGTTTTATAAAGCCTAAATGTAAACGGATGCTCGACACCGGAATTATTCTCTACAACCTTTCTTACAGATAAAGGCCAATCTGTCTTTCCACTATTTTTATTATTAAACTGTATAAATTCTTCATTAGTTGCTGTTTTACCTATCTCACCTGTTGTTCCATTTTGAATTACTGAATCCGAACTCCTGTTAATAGTGTAATTTATATCTATTTTTCCTGTACCTGCATTTCTGGACAGATTAACAGTTATAGTATAAAACGTTTCATCATATTCATATCCTGGAAGTGGGAATGGATTCGGCTTTATTTCTTTAACATAATATGTTTTAGTGGTTGTTCCGGTTTCAAACACCTCATCCTGTGCAAATACAATCTTGTCAAATATAATATTACCCTCAGCATTATTTTGCTTTACCTGAATAGGTGTTGCTCCTGATATTGCAGGATTGGTATCATATAATCCAAAACTAAAAATCTTATTATCCGGAGCATCATTATTAGTACCAAACGTCTTAAGCGCTGTAATATTAATCTCAGCAGATGCAATCTTGGTATTCCTAAACTTAACTTCCGAACCTGAAACTCCTGTATTGCTGCTGTCTTTATAAACAATGTTTGGAACTATTCCTGTTGAGTCAATACTAAATGTTACCTCAGCCGTATATGTTGCAGTATCAAATTTAAACTCACTCTCATCTTCTGCAACCTCTTTTATAGTATATACATAAGGTTGCGCATTTGCATTTAGTGTAGTATTAGTATTCACAACATCAGCTAAACCAAAGACTTCATTAATGTTGATTTCTATTTTTCCGCTGTTATCATTATAAGCTTCATATGTCTTTCCGTCTCTTGTTGCTGTAAATTTAAATCCATTATGATCTGCCCCATAATAATCGGTAATATTTGCACCTACAAGCTCCTTATGTGCCTCAAGCTTAAGAGTTGCTTCAAGTTCTTCATTAATAAATATCATCTCGTCAGCTGTTATAACATCTGATGAAGTCATGCTGACATTATTATAATATGTCGGGGTTGCAATGATACGATTAGTATCAGTATCAACACTTAAATCAACTTTTATATAATATACATCATCAGCATATTTGTAACCATCATTTGTAGTTGATGCAACCTCACTAACCTTATAGTAATATGGTGCTCCTGTAAGCATTGAATTATCATACATTATCGAGTCAAAGCTTATTTTTCCATTTATAGTATTTTGCTTAGTCTGTATATATGCAGGCGAAACAGCAGTACCGCTTTGATCAACCTGTTCAAGCTTAAATGAAAACTCCTTAAGATTTCCGTTTACATCAGTAATTTCAGTTCCTGCTGTAGTTTGGCCTGTTTTTTTAAGCTTCTTTTGTGCTTTAAATGATATTGAACCCTTTTGTGGCTCAAGTGTATTTTCAAAAGAAATTGATCTATTGCTCAAAGGCGAATAATTATCAGTCAAATTATTCTTTCTTTCTACCGTTTCAATTGAAGCTGCTAATGTCTTTGTTGTAGTATTATATGTTACAAGCACAGTAATTCTATAAATATGCGCATCATAAGTAATAGAACTATCATTTCCGGTTTTCTCAGATATTTCAAACTGATAACGTCCTGCATCTGATTCCTTGGTAAATTCAAGATTTGAGAAAGTTATGTTACCATTTTCATTCGAAGTAACAGTTTCCGTATAATCATTATTAGATGCATCTTTATATACCTTATAACCAAATGCTGTATTTTCTATTGCTTTTATGGTAAATTCAAATCCGGCTTTTGAATACTCTCCTCCAAATATAGTTTTAGTAGCAATTATAGGGACACTTACCTTATTGGTAGTATTATCAAATATTACATTTGATGTACCTGTTCCTGATACCAACTGAGCATTTCCCCAGGTTCCGTTTTCAGAATCATATTCATATTTATAAACCTTATCTATTGCTGTTGTAAGTTCTGTTCCGCTTCCCGGATCAGTTACAGATACTACAACAACATAATAGTCACGTGAATTGTTAATTCCGTTATAACCATTGGCGCCCTCGTAAATTTTGTAAATATGTTTACCTGTACCAAACTGAGTATTTGCACCATTTTCCGTACTATAGTTAATCTCTGGGAAAGTGATTCTATTAGCATCTGCAGACCAAATTCCCTGTTTAGGAGCTGACCATGCTGTAGATGATGAAATCTCATCAGGCTTAAGTGTATTTGACTGCTCACCTATATATCCATAATAGAAATCAAAATTACCATAATTATTTCCGGTTACACCGTTTACACTTCCATCTACAGATTTTGAAATCGCGAGTGAAATACTACCTTTTCGAGCAGCTTTGGTATTGGTAAAGCTAACTCTTGAAGCAGCAACATTTTCTTCAATTACTGTTCCTGAAGCATTATACTTTGTTATTTGGGTTGATGTCTTAATTCCACCTGTTGCGGTATCACGTGTTACGGTTACATCTATATAATAATAATTTGAATCTTTTGTATAACCTTCAGGAGCATCATTTTCACTTATCTTATATCTATATACTGTAGGATTTGAACTGTCATCACTTAAATCAGCAGCTGTATATGTAAGATTGGCAAAAGTAACGCTTCCGGCTGAATTTGTAACATCAGCCTGATTTGCATTTGTCTGATCATCAGTTATACCATTTAATGTAACAGGTTCAAGTTTAAAGCTAAATACACTTTCCGGTGTAATACTTCTTCCGTTTTCATTTAAAAGCTTATTCGCCTTAAGTGAAAGTGTTGTATCTGCAGTACTATTATTAAATGCTGTAGCTCTCGGATCTGTGGTTGTCGCAACAGCAACAGTACCGTCAGCTTTATACTTGGTATATGTTACGTTCTTTGTAAGTTCTCCACTGGTAGTATCTTTGTTTATTACAACAGACACAATTACATATCCGGTATCATCTGTAATTTCAGCATATCCTGAAGTATTTTCTACAATCTTATAATAATAATATAACGGAAAAGCTGTTGTACCATCTAAATTATATGTTATCTTATCAAATGTTGCTTTACCAAGCGTTAAGTCAGAAGCGCTTGTTGATGATAAAGGTGTTGCGTTCCAATTTGTTCCATCTGTAAGATGCGCCACACTTTCAGGTCCTATATGATTATTTTGATATAAGTTATCAGACATAGCATATATTGAAAATCCAAATGAAAGTCCATCTAACGGATAAGTCTGACTTGCACCTGCCCCTTTTATTTTATTATCAAGTTTCTTAAATGCTACCGGAGTAACATCCACAGAACCTGCATAACTGTTTGTAAATGCAACAGTCTTAACAGAATCTGCCCCAAGCCCTGAAACAGTTAAGTTGGTTCCACTTGTATAATTTCGATCCGATAATGAAGCGGCACCATCATTAAATATACTATATGTTATCGAGCTCGGCTTATCAGTATCATCTGTAGCTGTTATCGTTTCAGTTACTGTTGCTTCACTTCCTGTAGTCAGATTAGTAAAATACCATGTGTATGTATTTGAAGTAGAATCATAGCTATACCATTTTGAGTTTGATTCCACCCCCGCTTTTATCTCCGCAAGAGTCTTGGTGTAAGTCTTTGTTTTGGCCGCATCACCTTCGCCCTCGCTTACAACAACAGTAAATTGAATTGTGCTAAGATCCAAATCATCAGGCGCATTATCCAATGTCTTGGTAACCTTAAGGTCAATCTTATCATTATCCACACGCATTGTCTCGCCTGTCTTATATACAAAATTATTCCAGTCAGACACATCCGCTACTGTAAAATTATACATACCATCGATTCCAAGGAAACCTTCAGGCGGATTTAATTCTTTAATATAATATTTTTGACCTTTAACTATCTTCCAGCCTGCAGAATTACTTCCCTGAAAAGTTGCTTTGCCATTTTCATCAGTAGTCGCAGTTACAATATTGCCACTTTCATCTTTTACAGGAACTGCTACTCCATCTTGATCTATAAAAAGTTGGAATTCTACTCCTTCAAGCTTATTAAGGGCATTGCCATACTCCTGCTTAAATATATTGATGGATAACTGATTTCCATAATCACCTCCGCCTGATGATGAGTAGCTGGCCGATTTTGTAGCTGTGAAGCCTTTTACTTCAGCTACATTTTTATATTCTCCATTTGTAAGTATATTTGACTCATATTCGATTATATAATGTGCTTCATCATTTAAAACGATAGTCATCACATTACTACGAACATCACAGCTTACCACCTCAGCATCTTCAGGACTAACCGCTGTAACCTTAATAGTTGAGTAATCTATACTTAAGTTTGTAAATGTATCTTTAAGAGTTATATCATAGCCATCATTTAATCTAAGCTTATCCGGATTAACATCAATCTTATACTTTGCTACACCATTTTCCTGGCTAACAAGTTCTTTTGTAAGATTACTGCTGTTGGTCTTATTAGGCTCATATACAAAGTCAACAGGGTAACTCTCCCCCATATATGTAGCAGTATTGGTAAGTGTAAGTTTATCATCAGACGTATCCAAAGCTGCCTGATCGAGTTCTTTCATTGCAGATTTATCTTTTACAATTATGTAATAGTCAAGCCAATAATAGCTATAATAATTACCGGTGTTTGAATCCTTAACTATCGGTACAGTAAATGTAACATTATTATCAGCATCCGGTGCCGATGACTCAACAGTCTTATTCAAATCAACATCATTATTCCATACTGAATTACTACCATAAACTCTTGTCTTTTTTGACCAATCAGTTACAGGTGTTTCAGTATATATTTCAAAGCCTTTCGGCAAGGTATCCGTAATAGTTATTGTATCACTGTCAACAGGTGCAACTCTAACCTTAAACTCATAATACGGATAATTGACTCCATCTATCGTTGCAACCCCTTTGCCGACAAAAGATTTAACAATCTCAGCCTGAACCGGTGTTGCATCTGCATGAGTCTTCTTTTCTAAATCATTTGCTCTGGCAGTGATATTGTTGGTATGAGTCTTACGCCATGTATCTGTCTTTGATTTTTCGAGCCAATCCTGATCAACATTCGTCTTGTATGTTATCACAATCTGTCTGCTTTCACCTGTACCGTCAAGGCCTTCTTCTCCGCTTGATTTTTTGAATGTAAATGTAAAACCATGCGTATCATATGTTTTAACTATACTTTCTGTCGATTTTAATCCTGTGATACTAACGCTTGATTCATCTAAAGTACTTATCCAGACCTTTTGCAGGCACATCAACAGTAACAGTCCAAAGCACATAATCAGAGTTTACCTCTGTTGCAGTTTTCCTAATATCAAACTCATCATCTATACCTATGGTTGCTTCTGCAGGCTTATCAACATTCAAAAATGTTGCTTTATTCTTTAACTTCATATCAGCTATCTGCTTATCAATATCCTGCGCCTGTGTCTGATATGTAATTACATAATAATATGCTTTTGACGAATCAGACTCATTAAATGTATAATTAAAAGATTTTCCAGAAGGTGTAAATGTATACTCCACATCTGCACTTCCCGAGCCTGTAGAATTATTTGCATATCCTTTTACCGTTACGTCACCTAAAAACTCCTGATCATCATTAATTGTATCAGCACTATCAACAAGTACATCAGATAAAGATTTACCGTTTAATGAAACCATTCTCTCCGGATTTACTGTTATAGTCCATGTAACTATTCCATGTTCTTCGTCTGTAACAGTAGCTGATTTATTGGATATCGAACTATAAGTTACATCATTGGATTTTGTTTTTATATTATTGGATGGGTCGGTATCTTCGCTCGTAGTAGTTGCTTTAGCCGTGTTGTTAAAACCAACTTTTCCATCCGAATCTGTATCTGCAGTAGCTAAATTAGCACCATCCTTAATCTTAACTTTATAATTAAAATCAACATAATACCCATTTGGTAAATTGCCTAAATTTTGACTAAAACTTTTACCATCGGCATTTACAGTTGATGTTCCAGCACTAACAGACTGTCCATAACTGTTATATACAGTATATGTTATACTATCAATTTTAAAGTTATCATTATCAATACTATCGTTCAGTGATACGTCTTTATTATATCCCTTTGAACTTACTCTTACAGAATAATTAATGCTGTCATTGTCGGCCGATATGCTTCCGGTTGACGATTTATCAACTGATAAATCACTATCCAAAACAGCATCTATAGTTCTGGTAACCCCGTTACCAAAATTTATATTTTGTTCAGAACCATCAAATTTACCTTTAAAAGTAAGATAAAACTGGGCATCATCAGAATTTTTTAAAGTTCCAAAATTAGGATCAGAGGTATTAAAATTAAAGTAAATTATTCCATTTTCAATTCTAAAAGGATTATTAGATACCTGAATCTTATCATTACTATTTCCCTGTTTATATATCAGGTTAATTGTTGTTCCACTTATATTGTTTGCTATAATTCCGGCCGGAATATCATAATGCATTTCTGCATCTGTTTCTATAAACTGTTTTACCTGATCTTCCGTAAAATAAATTGTAAATTCATACTCATTATTAAGATTAACACCTGTCCATGAATTGTTGCTTGAATCATATACAACACCTGTCTGCGCATCAGCATTTGAAACATATTCTTTCAGATCTGAAGATTGAGTCGCTCCTAAAATATTCTCCTCTTCTATTATTTCATCATCATTATCATCATCCGCATCCTCAGAGTCATTATTTGCTAAAGCTTCATCACTAATCATTTCATCTTTTGTTGTCGAAGAATTTGTTGCATCTGTTGCAGAATCATTCTTAGAATCTATAATTTCTTTTTTCTCATCCTCTGTTGATTCCTGTATGGATTCAGTCATTTCTTCCTTTTGAAGTTCTGTCGTTTCCTCAGCAGTCAACTCGGTCGTTTCACCTGATGTCTCCTCCATCATTTCTTCCGAAGTCACCTCTTCCTCATCAGTTCCTTCTTCTGAGGTAAGGTCTACACCCTCTCCTACGGCAGACTCCTCCCCTTCAGCGAAAGCATTGTATCTCACTCCACTTCCACCGCTTGGGATAACGATAGACAGCACCATAAGTACTGACAGCAATATCGCTATCACTCTCTTTCTTGTTCTTACAGAATTTTTCTTCAATCCCTTCATATCTTTTCCTCCTTGAATGATGATATTTTTCTATAACAAAAAATAATTATTTCTAAAATGGGCGCACTTGCCCCACTACATTTTTAACCTACTTTACATAATATCGAACTTTTTGTGAATTTTCAATACTTTTTTTATGTTAATTTATGCCGAAAAATCGTTATTTTATGCCATTTTAGAGATATTCAACAATATCTTGTGCTATCATTCTAAAATTAAAACCATATTTTGTTTTGGTTACATAATATTTTTTTAATAAAAAAGACCATGATAATTTGTCTTCATGGTCTTTCGATCCTTATTTTTTCTGTGCAAGAAGTTTTCTTAATTGTTGTATTTCAGCATCCTTTCGTTCTATTTCAGCATCCTTTTGCTCTATCTTTGCTCGACTCTCGGCACGTCCCTGCTCTAAACCTTTTTCTATTCCTTTTTCTATTCCTTTTTCTTCTCCCTTTTCATATCCCTCTTCATAGCCCTCTTCACGAATTGACTTCTTATATAATTCCTCATCAAATTCAAATATGCTCATTGAAATCACCTCTGCTTTATTTGCCAGCAAAAAATCCTTCAATATGTCATGCTTTATGCAATAATCAACCGCCCGTCGAACCGCCTCTTCAAGCGGATATTCTTCCGAATACTTTCTTACTGTTTCAACAAATTGCATATACTGAAATAATGTCGGACATTTTCTTTTTACTTCTTCATTATAGCCCGAATTGATATTTAATTGCAATACCTTTAACTGAAGATTTACATCGTCTGTTTTATGCTTAAATGATGACGAAAGATGTAATTCTTTCACTTCCGATTGTTCTTCTTTTCCGTTATAAAAAACAAAAAATCTTGGATTTGGAAGTTCTATAAGCTTACTGCCATAAAGATTCTTTTTGACAATAAGCTTTTCAATCTGTCTTGTTATATACATAAGAAAACGAAGTGGCGTATTAGGATTAACACTTGCCTGTTGCTCATACAGTTGAAGATTCATATCAAGCAGGCAGGATACATCATTTTTAAATGTCATATAAACTGCATTTTCAAGCGTAACAATTTCAAGCTCGTCTTCATTAGTATATTCTGTATTATTTAAGGCATTGTAAAGTGAAAGCAATTCTTTTTTTGAATTAAAAAGCATACGAAAAACAGTATCCTTATAATTTCTTATTACATTTACTTTTTGAGTTTCTTTTTCCATAAAGTACCTCTTTCTCTGCCACAAAAATGCAGTAATAATAATATTTCTTTGAAGATGGGGCACCAGATTAATAGAGATATTATCACAATAAAAAAAATATACCAGTCAAAAAAATTAACCCTTTGGTACAAAAAACATCTCAAAACCCTACGTTTACCACACATCATGCGAAGCATGATGTCGGTTGGATAGAGATGTATGTAAGTCCTTGTATGCTTCAGATGCTTAGCGTAGCCTTTTGAAACAAGTGAGCACTTAGCTTATAGATACATTTTCTCCTTGCGTAGCAAGGAGAAAAATAAAGGATATATCACACTTGCATTTTTGCAAAAGTGTGATATATCCTTTATTTTTGTTTTTTGATATGCATTAGTAGAAAACATATATATACTTAGTACTCCTAGTGCATCCGTTTTCAGATAATTTAACTTTTAACGTAGTATAAATTGCCAAGTGCAAGGCGGCTCGAACGAGGCGTAGTTTATGCTACGTCGAGTGAGAACAACGAAGCAATTGGCGATTTAGACAAGTTATAAAGTTAAATTATTTGGATACGGCTGCACTAAGTTTCAATGAGTGCAAACGCGCTACGCGGGTATCTGTAAGCATACAAGGACTTACATATATCATTCTATCCAACCGACCGGATAATTAATGTGCAAACTGTGCATTATAAAGGGTGCTGTAAAACCCGTTCATGGATAAAAGTTCACTGTGTGAGCCCTTTTCGATAATGTTTCCGTCCTTCATGACAAGTATAATGTCTGCTTCTTTGATAGTGGAAAGTCTGTGCGCAACAACAAAGCTCGTCCTGCCTTCCATCATCCTGTTAAAAGCTTTTTGGATACGGATTTCCGTTCTGGTATCTATAGAGGAAGTTGCTTCGTCAAGGATAAGCATAGGCGGCATAAGGAGCATAACTCTGGTTATACAAAGAAGCTGCTTTTGTCCCTGTGAAAGATTACCTCCATCTTCAGTTATGATAGTATCATATCCCTGTGGAAGCTTCTTGATAAAACTATGCGAATGAGCCTTTTTGGCGGCCTCTATAACCTCTTCGTCAGATGCATCCGGCTTGCCATAAGTGATATTATCCCTTATGGTACCGGTTTTAAGCCATGTCTCCTGAAGCACCATGCCATAATTATCCCGGAGACTGTCTCTTGTAATACTTCTTATATCGGTACCGTCAACACTTATACTGCCGCTTTTTACATCATAAAACCTCATCAAAAGGTTTATAAGCGTACTTTTGCCGCAGCCGGTAGGACCTACGATTGCAATTCTCATACCCGGTTTAACCAACAAATTAAGATGCTCTATAAGTTTTTTATCCTCAGTATATGAAAATGATACATCCTCTAAAACAATCTCACCCTTGGCTTTTTCAAGAACTCTTGCATCAGCCGGAGCACTAACTTCTTTTGGTTCGTCTATCAGTTCAAACACCCTTCCTGCACATGCAATAGCATTTTGAAGTTCGGTAATGACATTTGAAATTTCGTTAAACGGCTTGGTATATTGGTTTGCATAACTAAGAAAACTTGTCAGACGCCCCACGCTAAGTTTACCTCGAAGCACCGCAAACGCTCCGATTATACCAACAGCCGCATAAACAAGTCCATTTACAAATCTTGTCGAAGGATTGACAAGTGATGAGTAAAAAGTCGCATTCATACTGTCTTTTTCAAGCTTATCATTTATTATTCCAAACCTTTTCAAAGCATCATCTTCATAGCCAAAAGCCTGAACAATCTTTTGCTCCCCTATCATTTCATCTACGAGTTCTGTAAGTTCGCCTCTTGACTCTGACTGTCCCCTGAAAAGCTTATAGGTTCTCTTTGCTATAAATGCAGCCACAAACAAAGATAAAGGCGTAAGTACTACGACCACAAGGGCAATAGATACATTAAGATATAACATAAAGCAAAGTGTTCCGATTATCGTAACGATTCCTGTAAAAAGCTGTGAAAAGCCCATCAAAAGTCCGTCAGCAAACTGGTCTATATCCGTAACTATACGGCTTACTATATCTCCATGCGCATGAGAATCTATATAGGAAAGAGGCATATCTGAAAGATGATTAAAGGCCTCAATCCTTATATCCTTAACAACCATATAGGTTATACGGTTATTGATTATACTCATGACCCACTGGGAAAGTGCCGTTATACCGACAACAATCAAAAACTTAACTATGATTTCCTTTATTCCGTCAAAATCAACCTTTCCCGGTTTAATGATCAGATTAATGGCATCACCTGTAAGTATCGGAGCATAAAGCGTTGCAATAACGGATATAAAAGCGCACGCAAAAGAAAGCACTACCCAAAAGGTGTACTTTTTTATGTGCTGCATAATTCTTTTTAAAATCCACGAATTATTTTTTTTCATCTCAAACTATCCTTTAATGAATCTCTCAATTCCTATCACGTCAAACATCTATGCCTTTTCTTTATTCTGCGAATAATATATCTCCTGATATACCTCGCAGGATTTAAGCAATTCCTCATGAGTTCCAAGTCCTACAACTTTTCCGTCATCAAGTACTACTATTTTATCAGCATACATAATGGATGTTGCTCTCTGTGAAACCATAAATACGGTTGTATCCTTTATCTTTTCTTTTATAGCCATGCGAAGTGCCGAATCCGTTGCATAATCAAGAGCCGAGGAACTGTCGTCTAAAATCAATATCTCAGGACGCTTTACAAGTGCTCTTGCTATGGTAAGCCTTTGCTTTTGCCCACCTGAAAGATTTTTTGCTCCGCGATTAAGCTTAAATGATATACCACCCTCTTTTTCATCCACAAAGCTTTTTGCCTGAGCTATATCCAAAGCAAACTCTATATCCTCTTTAGTTGCATCCGCCTTTCCCCATCTGATATTGTCCTCGATAGTTCCACTAAACAGCACTGCCTTTTGAGGCACAATGCCTATCTTATCAATCAGTTTATCTTTAGGATAATCCTTTACATCTATACCATCTATAAGCACCTTACCCTCTGTGCAGTCATAAAATCTCGGTATAAGACTAACCAATGACGACTTACCGGAGCCGGTACCACCGATTATACCTATAGTTTCGCCCTTATTGACAGTCAGGTTCAAACCTTCTACAGATGCTTCCTTTGCATGCTTATAAGTAAGACCCGCATTTATAAATTCAACTTTTGGAGTTTTTTCTACAATATTGCCTTTTAAATCTGCAACCTGTCTGTTCCACAGGTCATTACCGATATCCTCCGAACTCAAATATACCTGACTACTCTTTATATCAAATATATCACCTATACGTTTGGCACATGCAACCGCCTTAGTTTCTGTTATAATAAGATTTGCGAGTTTAACAAGCTCCACAAGAATCTGCGACATATAATTAACAAGTGCATAAACCGAGCCCTGAAGTATGAATCCACCTTCAACACGCTCACCACCCTTCCATATAAGAGCTGCTATGGACAGATTTATAACCACATAAGTAAGCGGATTTAAAAATGAATTTATTTTTCCAACAAAAATCTGCCCCTTTGTCAGTTCTGATGTCACCTCTTTAAATTCTTTTTTTTCATTTACCTCCTGATTAAATGCTCTTATAACTCTGACACCGGACAGATTTTCACGAGTTTTTAAAGTAACCCTGTCCAACTTTTTTTGAACTTTTTTATAGAGTGGAATTGAAATGATCATAATACCAAAAACTATGACAAATAAAACCGGCAGAGTTATAAGAAAAACAAGCGCCGCATGAAAATCAACCGTAAATGCCATAATGGTCGCACCAAATACTATAAATGGCGAACGCATAAAAAGTCTCAAAAACATATTTACACCGGTTTGAACCTGATTAATATCACTTGTCATCCTCGTTACAAGTGTAGACGTACCTATCTCATCTATCTCGGTGTAAGATAAGGTTTCAATATGCTTAAATAAATCAAATCGAAGTTCCTTTCCGATACTCATAGCAACCTTTGCCGAGAAATACTGTGCCGTAATTGAACATACAAGTCCTATTATACCAAGCGCAATAAGAACAAGTCCCATCTTATATATATAAAGCTTGTCATTGTTATTGATACCCTTATCAATAATTGCGGCCATAACAAGAGGAACCAGCAACTCAAAGCTTGCTTCAAGCATTTTAAATAAAGGAGCAAGAACGGATTTTAATTTATAATTTTTAAAATAATAAAGTATACGTTTCATTTTACATCCTGTATGATTAGTTTTTAAAGTATTACCATTCGACATTATACATTATTCTATATTATTTTCAAGCCAAAAAAGTAAATCCGGGGACAATTATCATTTGCAAAAAAGTTGTGCATACGATAACCTTCCCCGGATATATATTTTCTAATTAATCTTTGTTCCACACTTGTAGCAAAACTTAGAGCCACCATCAAGCGCAGTACCACAGCTTGGGCAGTATATCATTTTAACATTCTTATACCCCATAGCTTTTATCTGACCGCAGTTCTTACAACTTTGAGCATCCTCATCATTGACTGTATGGCACGCAAGGCACTCCCATGTTTTATTTTCTTTCTTTAAAACTGAAGCCTCCAGCACACTACCGGCTTTTATCTCTCTGTCAAATGTTTCCTCTTCATTAAATTCACTTTGAGCTTTCAAAGCTGACATTTCCTTACTTTTAGCAACCCTTTCTCTCATTTCGGAAATCGCCTTATCCCTGTCATCTTTTTCAAGTCTCTCAGATTCATCTCTTGTCATACCGCATGAGCATGAACCTATATAAGAATAATTGGCTTTCTTACAATTATGACATATCCATCCGCCTTTTTTTAATATAAACGCTCTCTCTCTCTGTTCCTTTTCCATCTCAAACTTTGACTTGGTCTGTGGAGGAACCATACCCATAGGAGTCATACCCGGCATCATTCCCATAGGCTGACCATATGGTGATTGTCCATAAGGTGGTATACCATATCCTGTCTGACCATAAGGAGCCATACCCGGAGCACCTGCTCCATAGCCTGTTCCTCCATAAGGCGGCATACCATATCCTGTCTGACCGTAAGGAGGCATACCATATCCAGTCTGACCGTAAGGAGGCATACCCGGAGCACCTGATCCATAGCCTGTTCCTCCGTAAGGTGACATGCCATAGGCTCCGGCGCCATAACCCATACTGCCATAAGAACCACCGACAAAATATTTTTCTCTTAAGAATATATATAACCCACAGCTTACATGAATTCCTATTATAAGGGCTATTCCACCACCGCTTTGTGATCTGAATGCATTTCCAAACAGCTCAGAAACATCTACATAATCACCCAGATCATGCTTTAACATACTTGATAAAATCAGGATACAGATAAAACTTGATAAATATATTCCAATCGGTATAAAAGATTTTCCTGCGATCAGTTCTCCTCTGCCTGCCTTTTTATAATTTATACCCTCAGCATATATAGATGCCACGACAAGTATGGCTGCCAGACTTATAACAACAATATATTTTGTCACAGATACATCAAGATACTTAAATGATGCAAAAAGTGAACCGTTAGATATAGAATTTGCATAAGCCAGTATAATTACAACCGCAAGTATATATCCTGTTGCATATAAATACATAACAGTACCAAATTTATCTACATCTTCTTTTATCATATAAATCATGGCTGCTATAGTTATAACCGCTGCCAAAGCATATATGGCAGCCATAATCCAATAAAGTCCCATAGCCTGTTTATAATAACTGCCACCATATTGTTTATGTGGTTTAAGATCCCCCATTGCATCAAAAGCATCAAATACATATGTTAAATAAATGATGCCCATAACAAGCCACAAAATTGCCGCTATAAACTTAACAATATCCTTTCCTGAATAAGATTGTTGCATGTTCCTTTACCTTCCTCTCTTTTTATCTGTAAAAATACATTTGAAAATAAGATGTACCCCTCATCATGCCCTGCCATTTATCAAAGGTTTATTATTTTCTTTATACGCAAATGCATATAAAAGTACTAAAAGACTGTAACCAAAGTAATTGCCGGCCATATATAACATACCATCAGCAATATTGCTTATCTGACCTATAGCTATAGCTCCGAAAAGTACTGCTCCTGCTCCAAATAAAAGGTTAAGCCACAATACCCATTTAAATCCTTTGATATTATATAACAACATACATATAAATATCAATATTGAAAGTACAACCAATATTACACATGCATCCTGCGCACGCTTTATATATCCCGATACACCCTCATATCCAAATCTTTTTAAATTATCTTCTCTATAAGCAGAAACAAAATTATTTGTTATAATTAAGAACAGTACACTCAGCAATACAGTAAATACAGGATAAAATGCGGTATAAAGGATTCGTTTTGAAATTAAGAGCACTATATATGCCGCAAGAGAAACACCTATCAAAATCAAAACAATTTTAAATATACCATTTTCATAAATGCCATGGAAATCATCAGTATCATCTCTGTATCTTGGCGACACCATAAAAACAAATCCGATAAACGGTATAATATTTATAAGTATTCCGAGTATTGTAAAAATTTTCGCTGCTACCTTCAGACGTTTTGTACGTCTTTCTCTTTTCATAGTCTTATACTCTTCCTGTACGGAAGGATCAAGGTACGGATTGCCCTGAACGTACGGTCCCGCTGCCATATAAGGATTAGCTTGAACGTACGGTCCCGCTGCCATATATGGATTTCCCTGCATATATGGACCCGATGCCATATATGGATTTCCCTGCATATATGGACCCGATGCCATATATGGATTACTCTGAATACCGGCATTTGGCTGTACATAAGGATTTGCACCGGGCTGTTCTGCGGTTATTCCCTGCTGTTCATACGTATCAGACTGTATATAAGGATTTGTGGCAGGCTGTATGTTTACACCTTCCGAAGTTAAAAGTATTGGATTTATTTCATAAGCTGTACCTGCCTGATAATGTCTTGCAGCAAGGTCAGGATACATATCTGCAAGACGTATAATCTCCGGACCTTTCTTTATATTTTTATTTTTTCGTGCCGAATTTTCTATGGCATCAAAACCTTTATTCATTAAATTTTTCAAAATATATCTTAGAAAATATATTCCAAAAACAAAGACAACTGCAATAATAATTATTAATAATCCCTGATCCATATCGTTTCTCCTTTTTTATTTGATTATTATTCTGCCTTATGATTATAATACATAGACCAGTAATTTACGCCGTCTATATTTTTTAGTTGCATCTTGGCTTCGTATGTTTCTATTTCTTCTTCAAAACCATACTCAGGATCCGGAACTTTATTATATGTTATATAATAAAATGTACCATCCGTTTTAACTGTTTCTATTTCAAACAAGTCTCCCATCCAGCCTATTCCGCCAATCGAAAAATACAAACGTCCATTTTCTATATAACTCTCATTTTCATCCAGAAGTTTATTTAAAAGAACATCATAATCCACTTCTTTTACATTAAAAATATTGACAGCAACCCACTTAAGTCCTTCTAATGATACATGATTATATCCCATATTGTGCCATGGTGAATTTTCATCTGATATATATCCACGAGGATCTTCCACTTCACCCCATACAGTTTCAATGTCATATAAAGGATATAAGCCTTGTCTGTCAACGCAGATAAAAGGAGAAATAAGATAATACAATATATCAAAATCTCCGCTTAATACTTCCTCGCTGTCATAATAACGTTCATAATTACCATCTCTGTATATATCCAAACAATCAAAAAAATGTACTAACGCATCATACTCGGGTATATCCGATACGGATATCTCCCATGGTTCTTTCGGTACATCATCTTCATTAAAGATATCAGCGCCATCGTCTATCTCTTGATTAGGTTCATCAACACCATCTGTTACTCTAGGAATCTTATCATAATCCTCAGTTGTCATCCTGCTCTCCACTTTGAAAAGCAAAGAATCGGGTAATCCCCACTTGGTCATATAACCATTCAGCAATTCCCTTGAGCCATACATAGTAATAGTTGTATTTATATAACCATTACTCGAATACCAATAGTCAACCTTTACAAGAAAATCATTTGTACTGCCTACATATTCACCATCTTTATTCATACCTGTAAGCTTGCTGATTTCTTTTGCTAACAAAAGTCTTGACATTACCAAATCATCAAAATTTCCGGCTTTTAAAGGTGTATCGTTATATAATTCTTTTAAAGCCTGCTTGTTTTCCTCCTTAGTTCCTTTAAAAAAACCCGAATAAAACCTATCCGGAAATGCTATTCGTGCCGGATAATCGAGCCCTTCAAAACCATCCTGTAAAAACTTGTCATAATCCGACTCTACTTCATCAAGAGATATCTCTCCGTTTTTATCATAAAGCTTGCTGTAGCAACTTGAACCATCACAATAATAGCCTGCTTTTTCAAGCTCAGCAGGTGAAGATTTAGCACTTGTACCATCAGCAAATTTAAAATTAGCATTTTTATAAAAAATTATACTGATTGCTCCATTATGTTCAACCAAATCAGATCCCAAATTAAACAACGGTCTTGTAACCACTACATCCGGTTGTTTATCTCCTTCTCCCTGTGAAGAAGACACGAGCTCTCCATCCTTATAAAAATCATATGTAGGATTAATATCATTTGATTTAAATATAACTCCATCATTAATCTTACTTAAATTAGATAGTCCATCCTCATAGGTTATATCGCAACGTGTACCATTTATGGTAACATACGAACCACTGTTCTTTTTTCCTTTTATAAAATGTATGGTTAAAAATGTACCTATACCTATAACAGCAAGCACACATACAACAATCCAAATCTTAGCCCAGGTTGGAAGCTTCTTTTTTGAAGTATTTTGGGGCTTACCATTATCCGCACTTGAAGGTTGTGGCTCCGGTATATAATTTTGCTGATACTGCTTCGCATAGTCGGGTTGAGCATTTATTTGATTCTGCTGACTGTAATCCGGCTGTACATTATTTTGATACTGCTGCCCATAGTCCGGTTGTGCATTCTCTTCACCCATCTGCGGTACTATAAGCTTAGTTCCACATACATTACAAAATTTACTTCCATCAGGAAGATTTGCTCCACACTCATTACAAAACATATTTTTCCTCCTTTATATATGACAAAGTATGTAACCCCTAAGCCGCATTTAATGTGTTTGAATAGCCTCTCCGGAATAATCCGCAGAAGTATACTGCTGCTCCAAATGATATAATCCGTCATAAGGATTTAAAAATATCGCATACTCTCCCGTGCGGCTTTTTATCTTATAATCCCAGTCATATTCAAAATTTTGAAGTGTATCCTCATAATACCAGTACATATCGTAATCCCCAAACTTACTTATAGCATCATTAAGCAAATTGTCAGGAATTACATTTTCACTTATCTCATATCCGTATCTTACAGCGACTAAGGTGTTATTCTCAAAATAAAGCACATAATTATTGCCATCTGAATACACATAATTAAGATAATCCAACGGAACATCAGACCATTCCCAATACTCCGTTGCCGGCAGTGTATTGTTAAAATATGAATTTAATTCAGCATAAGACATACCAAAAAGACTGTTGTCAACTGTAAGTATACCATTTACAACTCCAAATGAGCCACCGTTATCTTTTTTTATTTCTGATTCTGTAGTATTTTCTGTAATTGCTACAGTATTATGAACTGTTGTAGTACCAGCTGTACCGGAAGATTCCTCATCATTACTATCATCATTACCAACTGCAGTACTATTTTCAATATCAACAGCTACCCCATCAGTTTTCGTTTCGGAAGCTTTATCCTTATCATTCTTTTTAAATGGATTTAATACAATTAAAACAATTGCTACTGCAACAATAAGTGTCGCAATTATACTTATACCTATAATCAGCCCTTTATTTCCTGATTTGGAAGCATACTGTTTTTTGTCATTCAAATCAACACCTGTCGGTTTTTTTAGTTCGACAAACTGTGTATTATCCTCATAGACCTGCGGGTTCATATCGTTATATCCAGCATAGGGTTGCATTGCTCCTACCTGTTGTTCCTGCTGAAGCGACTGTAAATTTGCATTCGGTCTGATTTGCTCGGTTCCGCATACATGACAAAATCTGCTTCCATCAGGTATATTACTTCCACATTGAGTGCAAAACATATTTTTCCTCCTTTTTGCGACTTTGGGCCAGGCACCTTGTCACATTTCCCCATATCCCATGAAGCATTTTCCAATTATATAAATCATATTCATAATCATCATAAAATCATCTTAAAAAAATGATGACTTAGTCTTTAAGTCAGTTGCGTAGGTTCTTTCAACAACAGCATTAAAATCAAGCATAAGAAATGCCTTTTCAATAGCTGTAAGAAGTACATTTGAATCCATTCTGGCAGACATTTCTATAATGCCGTTTCTTTCTTTCCACTGATTTAAACTGAATTTATATAGTTGAACACCCTCGATTTTACTGTTACCTGCCGCTTTAATAGATGCAGTAAAGGTTCCGGCAGAATTTTTAAAAACAAGACTGTTTGTTCCCTTACTTATGCTTATACCCTCCCGGCTTAAGATTCCTCTGTCAAGTACATTTAACATTGTATCAAGATCCGGAACTATCGTCTTGAATGTATGTACCTGCTCATAGAAATCATATGGTCTGTTTTTATTTGCAACTCCACTTTCAAATAACTTTTTATTACCATTTGCAATAATCAAACCTACCACAGTTCCTACAACGATTGCGCCTATTATTAATGCCCATGCCAAAACCATTTTTTACCTCCTTAAAATTATAGTATTTTTTCATATATTAACATATATTAACATATTTTGACACCAAATAATAATATTAATTTATTTATCACTCTGTTTCACTACCCTACCGGACAAAATTTTTACATCAAAAAAAGCGAAACCATTTAACAAACGGACAATTTCCGAACTTACTTAAATCTCCAAAAACATTCACAATGCTGATGCTATCATCAGATGCCAGCTTGTCACAAAGCCACTCTCTTATTATTCTTGACTCATCAGCAATGATTACTTTTATTTTATTCATAGCAATCACTCATACTTTCTCAAAAATTCAACTATAATTTTTTTCCACACTATATACAATACTATGTTTTGATATATCAATGACCTGCATTCTTTCTGTTATAATCAATATACCGGTACTTTCAGTTTGGTACATAGTCATGAAAAAGCGTAAAAGCATAGGAGTTATAAGATTCATAACATCATTTTTCTCGGTTGCAGCCATTTTTGTAATTCTTATGTTGATTTTAAATATATAAGATTGATTACTTCAAATGACTCAATATTACTTATTTAATCATTGAAAGTGTTTTTTCTGAAATTTTAGTTGCTTATTATAATAATATCATTTAAACTATACACATCTTATGAAAGAACGAGGATATGAAACTATGAGCGAAAACATAAACGAAAATGAAGAATTTGATGAGCCTACCATCTCCATGACCCTTGAAGACGGAACAGAGCTTGAATGCGACGTAATAGCTATCTTTCCAGTAAACGGACGTGACTATATCGCACTTTTACCAAACAAACCGGTCGAAGGGTTCGATGAAAACGAAGTATTTCTTTATCGATACGCAGAGCTTGAAGGTGATGACATCGATCTTGGCCAGATAGAAAGCGATGAAGAATACGAAGCTGTGGCAGACGCATTTGACGAGCTTCTTGATGAAGAAGAATTCAACAACATAGAAGAGTAAAAAAATATGTACATATGACAGTGACAGGGGCTTTACCCCTGTCACATATTATTTTACTTTAATATGAGCCATATCAGTATAGATATGCTTGTCATTCCATACTACACCTGTAACGGTAACAGTGGCTCCATCCTCACCAAGTGAAGCACCATCCCCATCAATTATTTCTATGGTTATGGTTTTTTTCATACTAAAACTCCTTTCTACTACTTGATTTTCAAATCGGAACTGTCTCTAAGTCATGCGTGTGACTATCAAAAAGCGTCACCTTTTCATTTATTCAGCGAGTTCCACACCCCTGATAATCATCTCAAGTTCTTCCATACTTCCATATTCCATATCTATTAAAAAATGTCCCTCCGAAGTATCTGTCGCTATTACATATGCACCATCATAAGGTATATATCCTAACCAGTGAATACCATCTATATCCCATTCTTCCGTGTCATATCCGCCTTCACCGATAGATTTTCTTATCGCCTCAGTCGCATTGTCACTTCCCGTCCAAAATGAAACTTTGTAACCTGTTTCATCATTTTTCGATACAACCTGTGATGTACTTTCCTTAATAACCGAATATCCTTCAGGTATACCTACTCTGGCACCCTTCATTTCATTTACCTGGATATAATTTATAGCTTCCTCTGTAACTGCATTTGCTTCATCTTCATTAACATCTGTAGCAGATGCCTCATCCGAAGTATCATCAGATGAACCACCATCACTTATAATAAGTGAACCAAGAACCTTTTCTACCATAGGATCATCAAAGGCATATCCTGCTGAAGATATTCTTATATATTTTCCATTTATAGTCGCATATAATTCAAAACCATTTCCACCAAAGCCGTCGCCATACTGAAATCCGGTCCATTTAATATCGCCAAAGGTACCACTTACATCCTTTTGCTCGTTGGTATAAGTATCCTTATTATAATTATAGGCACCCATCATGTTATCTTCCGAATCTTCCGCTTTGAAATCAAAGTAAGTAAAATCAGATTTCTTTATTTTAAAATATCTTGTGTCATTTTCATCCATGAAACCGCCACCCTCAAATGTGCAGCCGGCAGGAACAGTAATCGTATAAAAACCCCATGTTACTGTTTCTTCTTCCCCTGAAACTTCTTCCTCGGTATCATCTTCTGTATCCTCTTCCGTCTCTGTTATTTCTGTTGTATCCTTCTTGTCAGACTCTTTCTTGCCACATGCTGTCATGGATAAGCCAAGTACAAAAGCACATGAACAGATTGCAAGTCTCTTCATTATCTTTCTCATAAAAATCCCTCCATTCATGTAAAAAAACTTACTACGCGCTAATAATATCATAGTAATTTTTAAAAAGCAAATTCATAATATGCTATATATAAGCTTCTCCTGTTTTAACTATGTAAGAATAAACCCATCTCCCTACATAAGCCAAAGGAAGTTATCATCAGAATTAAAAAAATCTATGTTATTGATCATGATGATATCAGTTATTCCCTCTTCTTTAGCAAGAGCACTTACAGATTTTTCATGATAATATCTTAGGTCCACAACAATAATCTCCTCATAGTTATCTGCAAGCAATGGAAGCAGACTGTGAGCATAGGAATCTTTGACAACTATTACCCGATTAGATGAAGCAGACTTATCAGCATCTCCCGACTCTCTCTCTCCAGTATCCAAAACCCTGTTATCGTCATAATATGAATTATTCTTAATCCTTATAATTGCATGATTTCCATCTAGATAAACCTGATACTTATCCTTTATATTTAGCTTATCATAGTTATATAAACTATCTTGGGTAAAGTCTTCATCCACATAATTTACAGTGTATTTTCCGGTATTGTTTTTATAAAGAATTATATCGTCAGGCTCGGTTCCAAATACCGGTGCATCCGAATACAGGGTTCCGTAAAAATCCTCTCTTACAGTCTCTATATCATAAGTATCCTTTGACATAGCTTTTATTCCAAGTTCTTTACACAATTTCTTATATCCGATATAAGCTCCGTTCATAGTCCAATGGTGGTCTGTATTATAGTATATATAATCACCTTTTGCCGATACAAGCTCATCAGACACATCCACAAAATTAATCCTTTCAGATACATTTTTCTCTATATATTTAATAGTCATTGCCTGATCGTCCACATCGGCATATGGAGGCAAAGAATCATTATATACATAACAGGCATTTGGAACCATAAGCCATGTAATATTTAATTCCGGATTATTCTCCGCAAATTCATTAACAAATCCCAGATTTCTATCTATCTGTATAAAGTTTTCCTTATAATCCCTTATATATCTTCCATCAGCAAAATAAGTCTGATTGATATAGGTTTGATTAAGTACTCTGTTTTCACCAACCTTAAGCTTAACAAGAAAATCCTTGAAAATAATCTGGTCGCTCATATAGCTTTCAAATCCATCGGAAAAATCACCTGAAAAAATACTCTTTACACTAACAGCAGGAAACTGCGCAAGATTTCGGTTTTCCATATCTGAAAAGAGTCTATCCTTAGCCACAATCGTACCTATGGTAAAAACAAGAATATACACTATAAAAATAATTGTTATAATTTTATTTCTCATATTACTCTCCGGTAAAAAATTAATATTTCAAACTCATTTATATAACATCATAAACTAATATTTTGGAATCTAAAACTTATAATTTAAAACCCAATAATTATAATTTAAAACCTGTAACTTATAACTTAAAACCCAATAATTATAATTTAAAACCTGTAACTTATAACTTAAAACCCAATAAT